>JAAEPW010001131.1 GCA_024232355.1 Chloroflexota bacterium
AGAGAAGCGGTGCGGCATTCGGGTTCGCCACCACTCCGGTCGATGATCCAGAGGTCAGCTTTAGCTCCGTCAAGAGCGTCAGCCTGCGGCAATATGTAGACAATTCTCGTCCCATCTGGTGTCCAAGCAGCCGTGATAGACCAGCACCATGTGTCTACGAGTTCGCGAATCTCGCCCCCAAGATCAACAGTACAAAGTCTGGGATGCGTATCGGACGAATCGGGGAACAAACTGGCAGTGAACAGCAGCTCTTGTCCATCCGGTGACCAGGCAATGGGCGATTTGTCGTAAGGACCCTCTACAAGTCGTTTGACTTGTCCTCCTTTTGTATTCGTGACGTAAATATCCTGGATCCCGTCGTCAACGTTGCCCATCCCATCAACCCGATGAATGAACCTGGTTATGCGGTAGGGCTTTCTCGGATCCCGAGCCTCGTCCTTTGCAGATGCTGTGAAGGCGATCTGATTGCCATCCGGTGACCAAAGCAGTATGCCGCCTACTCCCTTCTTCAGGAATGTCAGAGGGCGGGCCTCTTCTCCATCCACCGGGCTCACATACACCTGAGGTGAGCCACCACGCGTCGATATGAAAGCGATCTGATTGCCATCAGGCGACCACTGTGGGTTCCACTCGCTCGCTGTCCCTGTCGTGAGTTGGCGTGCCTCGTCACTCTGCAATGAGAGCAACCAGATAGCAAATTGATCCTTGTCCGTTTTCGTGTCCACCCGGGTGACGACATTGGCCACCATCTTGCCGTCTGGCGATAGTTGTGCTTGAAGTAATAACTGCAGACGGAACATATCTTCAGGTTCAATCGTTCGATGTCTCATTGTCAAAGTACCCTTCAATTGGGGGCCTCCTGCTTTTGAGGTTTTGGTGTTGCAGAAGTTTACCCCATTGGCTGACTTTTCGCTTGTGTTTCATCAGAATTAGTCGTTTGTACGGTAGAGAGCTCATCATTAAACATCCTCGACCTGTGATCCCTGGCAGGTCGGGTAGCCAGGGGCCATTGCTGGCCCCTTGGCCCCCTAAAAACCCCTGCGTGTACCTCTTCGGCTGCGCTCAGGGCAAGCTTTTCAACGCACGGTAGCTCAAGCCACTACGAACGCCCTTTGGTAGGACGCGGCGATAAACAGATCAAGCAAGGCAGTGTACCTGACGATGACAGGCGGGATACAGCAAGACTTGGTTGTTCATCGTGTTGGAGCCTTCGTGGACTCGTCACTCAATGTGATGGTTATCCCATCAGATTTCCTCGCTGATCTTTTCTCCACAGACCCCATTCTGAGATCGCCATAAGTATAGCAGTGATTTATGTTCCTGCAACTTGGCGAAACCTCACCAAGAGCGAGATGACGGTGGGAGGGCATTGATGTTTTGTCCACAGATTGCCGCGAAATCTATCGGCCCGGCCTACCCTATCACCACCGCCACCGACGCGCCCCCAGTCCGCTCCCTCGCCGTCTCCCCCTGGTCTGCCCAGGTGGTGTGTTGGCTTGTTTCCCCTTGGGCCGGGGGTGATGTCTGTGACCACAAGCGGGGAGGTAGTCGTTGTTGATGGGTTAGCCTTGTCGAGGTGATTGCCGGTTTGTGGGCAAGCATTGACGGCTGGACGTTGGGGTGTGGGGAGTTGGCGGTGAGAGGCGTTGTCTGTGACCACAAGCGGGGAGGGGCTGATGCTGATGAGTTGGCCTTGTTGTGGGGCCTTGGCGGTTTGTTGGTGGTGACCCTCGCCCCCGCCCCATTGCTCACCACCGCTGAAACAGAGGGGCGATCCCTCGGCCTGCCTCGCTTTCTTCCCGTGCGAGAACCTGGGAATGAGCCTTGTGTCACAGATTGCCGCGAAATCTATCGGCCTGACCTGCTCATTGGCCCCGCCGCCGACTCAGCCCCAGTCCGCTCCCTCGC
>JAAEPW010001132.1 GCA_024232355.1 Chloroflexota bacterium
GCTTTCAGATCGTGGGAAACGACGTAAGCAAAGTCTTCCAGTTCCTCGTTGCTGGCCGCGAGTTTTTTCTCTGCTCGCATCCGCTCGGCAATCTCGGCGTGCAACTCTTTGTTTGCTTTGCCAAGTTCTACCGTCCGCTCGACGACCCGCATCTCTAACTCATCGTGAGCCTTTTGCAGTGCTTTTTCCGCCCGCACCCGCCCGGTGACGTCGTGCCAGATACTGATGATGATACCGCTCTCCTCGTCGGCCACTTGTTCCAGGAGAGCGCAGTTGACGTTGAGGTGCTTTACCCCTTTCCTCGTCGTTAGCTGGAACTCGGCGTCACGGCACACCCCTTCACGGCGAACACACTGCTCCAGCTCTGCCCAACGTTGCAGTCCATCGCCATCGAGTTGCTCGAGCCAGACGAACAAACTGGTCTCGACAACATCTTGCCACCGCTGACCAAAAAAGGCGCAGAACGCTTCGTTGACCAGGACAATGTTCTGCGCCGTGTCGGTGATCACGATGCCGTCAGCCGAGGCACGCAGCAAGGTCTCAAAAAACTTTATCGTTTGCCGCGTGGCTTCCAATTCACTTTTTCCTGAGCCGTTCACTCGTGAGAAATTCCTATGCACAAGAGTCGCACTTTACGTTTCATACCTGATATCTCACCACTCTGATCGCACTGAACTTGTAGGTAGTGACCCATTACAATGCGGATAATTCTGCCACACCCCAGAGAACGGCCAAACAGCATCCAACATAGAAAAACGGCGTCCCAGACCCAAAACTGGGTATGTGAAAGGCACAGACGCCGCATTTCGCGCCGCGCCGATGCCCCCTCCTCTTCGTTTTCTCCCCGGTGACGCATTCCTTCCTAGGCTGCTGTTGCCTCCTGTCGCCACGGGGGGCACCCGGAAGAGCAAAAACTCGCCATCGTCCATACGTGGTCGGTAAGACCAGCCGCCATGGCAGGTGTCCGGGGCATCCACTTTTTGGGCGATCCATTACCCTTGGTCGGTATTGGTTTCGGCAATGCTTCTCGGAGGGACAGGTGAGGTAAGCAAAAGTTGTAGTAGCCCATTACAAGTCGCAAACGCCAAAGTAGCCCTTCCTTCATCTTGGCCAGCCCTTCTTCTCGCCGCGCCAATCCGGGCACGTGCGCTCGCAGAGTGCGATTCAGGCGTTCGATGAAGGCAGTGTTGATTTTGTGTCCCACTTTCGCCAAGGCCGACGCGACCGCCTCTTTTGTCCCATACACCACCCACGTTGTCACCGCCACGATTTTCCGTCGTCTCCATTTTTTCTCCACTTGCGCATACTGCAGCCGCTCATCCGGCATCCAGCGCCGCAGCATTCGCCCACTCTTCCTCTCTACCCAGTAACCAAAATGAGTGAGCAATGCTTTCCCGTATGACGCCAATTGATCGGTCAGAACATCGGTACGACTCCTGGCGCTAGCACGCTCACTACACCGTGCACCAGTAGCTGGGCCACACCTGCACTTGTATGCAGGTACAAGTGTCCCCAGACCCCGATCACCCACTTCGACGGCCAACCATAGCTTACTGAATGAGTCCATTGCCGTCCACACCCAGCAGACTTTCCGTTCACCGTCTTTTCTCACCCCGTTCAACAGTGCATACAATTCGTCCATTTGCACCTGCGTCAGTTGCAGGTTGTGAACCATATACCCGATTACCGCTTCACTGTGCTTTGCCGCTTCCACCAGCCATCTGAACACCGTGTCTTTGTCCACCTCAAAGATCCGGGCCACCTTCCGCGGACTCGTCCCCTCACACAACGCCGCTATCCCTCGCATTATGTCTTTTGCCTGTATACTACTTCCGTAGAATATCGTCCCTATCGTCTCCTGAAAGTACTTGCCACACGCGACACAGTACAGTTGCCGCCACGGTCCCCTACTCGGATGTCCGTTCAAGATGATATTCCCTCTCCCCAACCATCCATAGTACAGGCATCCCTTTCTCGGACAAAAGTGCTTGCTTGTGTCTATTTACGGTTTCCGCCCCCACACTCGTTTGATCTTTGGTGGCGGTTCTCGCTTTACTTCTTGCTCTTGCTTTTCTGCTTCCACCACACATTGCTCACACACCGGTTTCCGCGTCAATCCTTCAAATGGCTTTTTGGCCTTTTTCTTCTTCGTCCCCTTTCCCTGTTTCGTTTGCTTTTTTGTCCTCTTCCCTCCCCACTTTACTCCCATTCGAATGTAAAAAAACAGATTTGCCACACTAACATTGTGATCAAACTGACTTGGATTACGCATTGTCTTGTCATTTTTCCCTCCCTCTGCTTTCGATTGACTTTACTTCATCTTCTCTCTCCTGTCAATTATCCGCATCTGGATGGGGCACTACCACAAGCTGAGCGGGAGGATTTCACCAGACTGACAAATATCCTTGACAAGCTAATAGCTAAAGGCTATGATTATCATGTGCTTTACGACAGAATCCGAGCCGATGCGAAACGATTTGATGATGATGCCATTATCAATTATTTGAGTGAATAGGGACTGAACACCTTGCAAAGGTGGAATATTTCTGGGACACGCGCACAGGAGAACAGGATGAAACTCTATACCGCATTTTCTCAATGGCTGTGGAGAATAATTCTCATCATTGTGCTAATATTCATTCCTAATTCAGATATCTCTGCCCAGTCTCCTCAGGACGAGATAATACGATTCGAACGGGCTGCCATAAGCATCAGCACAGGTTTGTATGGCGGTTTTTTGCGGGATCGTGACGGGTTTTTGTGGATCGGCACAATGGGAGAAGGCGTCTATCGTTATGACGGTCATGAACTCAAAAACTATCCCCAGGGGCCTGATACCCTGTCAGGGGCCATGGTGAGCGCCATTGTTCAAGATCAAGACGGAGTGCTGTGGTTTGCAACCTGGAGTGAAGGTATAACGCAATACGACAAGAGTACGGGCATCTTTACCCATCACCAGCATCACCCGGATAATGCCAACAGTCTCAGCAGCAACAATCTTCCCGATACTACTCAGACACTCTTTGTAGATCGCGCCAACACCCTCTGGGTCGGCACGAAAAACGGGCTGAATAACTTTGATAAAACCACCGGAACCTGGACCCACTACACCTACGATCCTGACGATGTCAACAGTGTGAGCGATAATACCATCACGGCGATTCTACAAGATCGTGATGGCCCGTTGTGGGTTGGAACGAAAGAGGGAGGATTGAACAGCTTTGACCAACACACTGGAACATGGACCCGCTATACCCGCAATCTTGCTGATGCCAACAGTTTGAACGATAACTGGGTGAATACCCTCCTTCAAGATCACGACGGTATCCTGTGGATCGGGACAAAAGAGGGCGGACTAAACCGATTCGACAAAACTACAGAAACTTTTACGCACTATCTCCATGATCCAGAGAATCCCGCCAGCCTTGGTCATAACGACATCAGGGCTCTTTACCAAGATTCTTCTGGCAGACTGTGGATTTGCCATACAGCTTCGGATAATGGCGGACTTGAGATGCTTGACACACAGACCGGAATATTTACCCGCTATACCCACGATCCGGAAAACCCCTCGAGTCTCAGTTCCAATAATGTACGAGGAGGTATTTATGAGGACCCTGAAACCGGGGTGCTCTGGGTTTTTCATGCTACCGGAGAAATTGATAAATATGATCCCCAAGCCATCAAGTTCACCTTGTGGCAGCATAATCCTGACAACCCAAATAGCCTGAGCCATAATTCCGTGCTGCCAATGCTTGAAGACAATCAAGGAATCATCTGGATTGGAACTGGCGTTGGTGGACTGAATAAATATGACCGGCAGACCGGAACCTTTACCCATTATCTCCATGACCCTGACGACCCCTACAGTCTCCCTCATACCTATGTGTCCGGATTGTACGAGGATAGTTCCGGCGTCTTTTGGGTTGGCAGTATGGGAGGAACACTCAGCATCTTTGATCGCGACACCGGAAAATGCGTAAAGCATTATCGGCATGACCCTGAAAATCCCAACAGCATCACGAAAAGTGATCGCCTGAAATATATCATTGACGATAGAGATGACCCCAATATTCTTTGGCTTGGAACGGTTGACGGCGGGCTTGACAGGTTTGATAAAAAACAAGAGATATTCACGCATTACGTCCACGATCCTGCTAATGCCAACAGTCTGAGTTATGACAAAATACCCATACTTTATGATGATGGGAAAGGCACACTCTGGATTGCCACTTATGGCGGCGGACTTGACAGGTTCGAAAAACAGACCGGTACCTTTACCCACTATCAACATGACCCTGATGACCCGCAGAGTATCAGTTCCAATACGCTCTATGAAGTCTATCAAGATACATCAGGCACACTGTGGGTAACCGGAAAAGGCGGACTGAGCAAATTCGACCGCCACACAGAAACCTTTGCACATTATACCAAAGCGCACGGATTCCCGTCCAATATCCTGACCAGTTTGCTCGAAGATGATGCGGGCAACCTGTGGTTGGGTACCATTGATGCCGGTCTCATCCAATTTGATCCTGACACTGAAACAGTAAAAGTGTACACACCGAGTGACGGTCTGCAAGGAGAAACGTTTTTTTGGATCTCGCGTCTCAAAACCCGGGACGGCGAGCTGTGGTTTGGCGGGGCGAATGGCGCCAACAGCTTTTATCCGCAAGACATCACGGATAACGCCTACATCCCCCCGATCGTGCTGACAGCTTTTAAACAAGGTGGTGAAGATGTGGTATTGGGTATGGCGCCCGAAAAACTTGACGAAATCAAATTAGATTGGCAGCATAACTTTTTCGAGTTCCAATTTGCGGCCCTGAACTATACCCTACCAGAGAAGAATCAATACGCCTACATGCTCGAAGGCCGGGACACCGATTGGTACTATGCCGGAACCAATCCTTCAGGCCGCTATACGGGTCTGCGCGGCGGAACCTACACGCTCAGGCTCAAAGGCTCCAACAATGACGGTGTTTGGAATGAACAAGGCATTTCGCTCAGGATCATCGTGACTCCGCCCTTTTGGCAAACGTGGTGGTTTTATACTTTGGCTGCAGTGAGCGTACTTGGCGGGCTGTGGGCGATCTATCAGGTCAAGACCAACCAATTGAAGACTGAACGAGCAGCCGCATTGGCGCTGCAGGAAAGCGAGGAACGCTATCGTCTTGTGGCTGAAAACGTGACGGACGTGATTTGGACTATGGACATGGGGCTAAAGTTTACCTATTTCAGCCCCTCCGTTGCACGTCTGCGAGGCTACAGCGTTCAAGAAGCCATAGCTCAGACAATAGAAGAATCTATGACGCCTGCTTCTCTAGAGGTTGCCATACAAGTCTTTGCGGAAGAACTAGACATGCACAACGAGGGGCAAAGAGACTCTACGAGGTCGAGAACGATAGAACTTGAACTCACCTGCAAAGATGGCTCGACTGTTTGGACTGAACTCAAAACGAATTTTGCATACGGCGACGCGGACCAACCTATTGGCGTGATCGGGGTCACGCGCGATATTACCGAACGCAAGCGGGCGGAGGAAGATCGAAAACGATTGCTGGTGCATGTCCAGGAGCAGGCCCGGCGAATGCAGCAGATTATGGACACGGTACCAGAGGGTGTGCTCTTGTTGGATGCCCGTAGGCAGGTGGTGTTGGCCAATCCGATAGCTCAGAAAGACCTGGCTGTTTTGGCAGAGGTCAAGGTAGGCGATACCCTCGCCCACCTGGGTGACCTTGCAGTGGAAGAACTGCTTTCATCAGGTCTCAAGGGATCGTGGCTTGACGTAGAGATGGATGATCGGAGCTTTCAAATCATTGCTCAGTCGTTAAAAGTCAAAGGGCCTGCTGATGGGTGGGTGATTGTCATTCGTGATATGACGCGGATACGTGAGTTTGAACGACGCGCGCAACAACAGGACAAGTTGGCCGCCGTGGGCCAACTGGCTGCTGGTATAGCCCACGATTTCAACAACATTATGGCCACCATTGTCCTCTACGCCCAGGTGACAGCACGGGAGAAAGGGGTGTCTGATATCGTCCGGGAGAGAATGACGACGATCAATCAACAAGCAATGCACGCCACCAACCTGATCCAACAAATCCTTGCTTTAGCCGTCACGCGGTGCTCGAACGCTTGCCGCTCGACTTGTTGCCGCTCCTGAAAGAGCACGTACAATTGCTGGAACGCACCTTGCCGGAGAGCATCAAGGTGAAGCTGGTCTATGAGGAGAGCGATCACGCTGCTCCGTTTGCGGTAATCGCTGACCTGACGAGCATGCAACAGATGGTAATGAACCTGGCTATCAATGCACGAGACGCAATGCCAGAGGGGGGAGAGTTGAGCATCGCGTTGGAGCGCATAGCGGTCAAGCCGGAAGAGTTGTTGATCCTGTTGGAGACAGAGACCGACGAGATATCGGTTGGAGAATGGGTGCGTATAATGGTATCCGACACCGGAACGGGCATTTCGCCTGATAATCTCGCTCACATCTTTGAGCCTTTCTTTACCACCAAAGCGCCCGGAAAGGGCAGCGGATTGGGTCTGGCTCAGATACACGGTATCGTGGGGGCACACGGAGGACACATCGACGTAGAGACCCAGCCCGGCGATGGAACAACGTTCACCATCTATTTGCCAGCCTTGCCATTAGATTCACAACTATCCTCATCTGCTTCAGGCCAGGAACCAGAAACAGTGTCCACAGGGGGAGGGGAAACCGTTCTGGTAGTAGAGGACAATGACGCTGTGCGCAAAGCCCTGATGTTCAGCCTGAAACAACTAAACTACCAGGTGATGGAGGCATCAAACGGACAGAAAGCGCTAGAGATCCTAGAGCGACAGCAAGAGAGTGGTGATCAAGTATCTCTGGTATTGAGCGATGTCGTGATGCCAGATATGGGGGGCATCGCACTATTGGAAAATATGGAGCAGCGCGAGTTGACGGTGAACGTAGTGCTGTCGAGCGGTCATCCGCCACGGGATGAGTTAGATGACCTGCGAGCACGAGGATCCGATTCGTTGCTGGTGGGTTGGTTATCCAAACCTCCAAGGCTGGAACAATTAGCCCAAGTAGTAGCTCGAGGGCTGAAGAAAGGGCAAAAAATAGCACAGCCTAATCACCGCTATTCTGGGGGGTGTCAAGTGCCAGGCCGATGGAGCGTGGCGCGGGAACTCGGTGCGGGGAATCACGAGCTTCGTTCGCCTGTTCACAGATTGCCACAGGAACCCTCGACCCGCTCCCTCGCCGTCTTCCCCTGATCTGTGCCCAGATAGCACATTGCCTTGTTCCCTTGGGCGGGGATGCTGTGTTTTTCGGGGGGGGGGCGAGCCCATACGCATCAAGCTAAGGCCCACTCACGCCGCTCATAAGGGGTTTGCAACCCCGTTTTTGGTAAAATCACACTGAAACCACGATACCGAGTCCGCTTTTTGCAATGTTATGTCACCAAGACGCGGGTGGCACACCCGCTGAGAGCTATGGGTGTCGATTTTGAGTGTTTGAATGCCCATGTTTCTACACGGTAACGTTTAGTTTGATGCGTATGGGGGGCGAGCCTGTTCCTGATCAGGTTGATTGAGAGAGAATCCCCTAAAGAAACATTCGGGAAATTCGCAAATTCGTGAATTCATGATAAGATAATTCGACCTTGAGCAAAAGTGTCAGGTAGGGAACTGCACGCTGAAAGAAGAAATGGGACAAAAATGGGTAAAAAGACAGACCTTTCTCTCAAACGATACTGGGATCTGCTGGTTGATTATTTGACCCCGCAAAAAGGAGCAGCCACCCTGTTAGCCATACTGCTGCTGGGTAATGTGACTCTGCAATTAGTGAATCCGCAAATTGTACGCTATTTCCTGGATACAGTAGAAACGGACAGCGGACTGGATAAACTGTTCGGCGCTGCGACATTCTTTATGGGTGTTGCCATCGTACGTCAGATCGTGCAGATTGTGGTTACTTTTGTCGGGGAAAACGTAGCCTGGACGGCGACCAATATGCTTCGCGCCGACCTGGCCCTTCACTGCCTCAAGCTGGACATGTCCTTTCACAAAAAGTACAAACCTGGCGAACTGATCGAGCGCGTGGACGGTGACGTGAATCAACTGGCCAACTTTTTCTCCCAACTGGTGGTGCGACTCGGCGCCAACATGTTGCTGGTGGTAGGTGTGTTGGCATTGCTGGCCTGGGAGGATTGGCGCATTGGTTTCTCGGTTGCTGTCGTTGCCGTCATTGGTCTACTGGCCCTCAATTGGCTCAACAAACGAACCGTTCCCCGTTGGCAGGCCCTGCGAGAAGCAGATGCCAAACTATTCGGCTTTTTGGAAGAATGGCTCAATGGCACGGAGGAAATTCGGTCTTGTGGGGCCAAGCCATACATCATGCGGCGGCTGTATCAGGCCCTGCGCGAACGGTGGCAAAAAATTCTGGCGGCGATGCGTATTCAAGTGCTGGTCATAGATTTGCCCTTGGGTGTGTTTGCATTGATTTATACGGTCGCCCACATTTTGGGGAGCACCCTTTTCCGTGATACTGGCGTGACCATTGGTGAACTGTACCTCATATTCTATTATATCGACATACTAAAAGAGCCGTTATGGGAGATTCGGCGCCAGGTGGAGGATTTGCAGCGGGCCGCTGCCAGCATCAACCGTATCGCCGACCTGCGTCAGGTGCAGCCCTCTATCCACGACGGCGCGGGGGTGACCTTTCCGAGCGGACCGCTGTCGGTGGTATTTGACGATGTCTCGTTCCATTATACAGACGACATCGAACGCAGTGACCAGACCGAAACAAATGTGATACAACACATCTCCTTCACCTTGGAACCGGGCACGGTGCTGGGCCTGCTGGGACGCACCGGCAGTGGCAAGTCTACGTTGACCAAGCTGCTGTTTCGCTTTTACGATCCATCTACCGGTGTCATTCGACTGGGTGGGGTGGTGAACGGCGAGGGGCAGATGTTCGACGCCCGTCAAGCACGACAGGCAGAACTGCGCCAGCACATTGGCATGGTGACGCAAGAAGTCCAATTATTCCAGGCCACCGTGCGCCAAAATCTGACACTGTTTGATGATACAGTTCATGATGAGCGCATTCTGCAAGTGATCGAGGATGTGGGGTTGGGCGGTTGGTTGGCCGCGTTGCCAAATGGTTTGGACACACTGTTGGAAGCGGGTGGTGGTGGTCTGTCTGCTGGTGAGGCGCAACTATTGGCCTTTGCCCGCGTCTTTTTGACCGATCCTGGGCTGGTCATTCTCGATGAAGCATCGTCCCGACTTGATCCGGCCACAGAGCAGCGCATCGAAAAGGCAGTGGACAAACTGCTGACAAATCGCACAGGCATCGTCATCGCTCACCGGTTGGGCACAGTGCAACGGGCAGACGAGATTATGATTCTAACCGACGGATGTATTGCCGAACACGGTCCTCGTGCAGAGCTTGCTAACAACCCGAACTCGCGCTTTTACGGATTGTTGCAGACGGGGCTGGAAGAAGCAATGGCATAGGCTAAGAGTGGAGTAATTGTGAAAACTTTTCGCTATTTGTGGCAGCTGACCCGGTACAGCGCCAAATATTTCATCATCGACATATCCACGGCAACTGTTTTCTGGATGTCGAATACCGTGTTGGGACTGATACTGCGAGCGTTTTTCGGTTATCTGACCGGGGAAGACGGAGGGCTATCGGTGGGGCCGGTGGTAGGTCTGCAGATCGGGTATGCGATCCTGGCGTCGTTGGCGTTGGCGGCCGCTGTTTTGGCCAATAGCGCCTTTCGCTATCGCAGTATGGCGTTACTGATGCGCAACATGTTCGACCGAATTCTGGAAATGCCGGGGGCACGTCCGCTGCCCATCGGCGAGGATGGTAAAGTAATGTCGTCCGGTGCGGTGATCAGTACCTTTCGGGATGATACGAATGAGATGGTCACTGCGATTACGGCGATCGAGGATATGCTAGGGTTGGGGATCACGGCCGTCATCTCGGCGGTCATCATGCTCCGCATCAGCCCGATGGTGACGCTGGGCACTTTTATGCCACTGGCCGTCATCGTCGTCGTGGCCCAGCGGCTTGGCCCTCTGGTGGAGAAATATCGCACCGCCAGCCGCAAAGCCACCAGCCAGGTAACAGGCATCATCGCCGATATGTTCAACGGTACTCAAGCCCTCAAAGTGGGCAATGCCGAGGAACGCATTGTGGCACACTTTCGCCAGTTGAACGACCGGAGGCGGAAAACAATGGTACGTGATAGGTTGTTGTCCCAGTTGGTCGACGCTTTGAGCAACGGCACGATTGACGTCGGCATGGGATTGATTCTATTGCTGGCGGCGCGCGGTATGTACGCCGGGGAATTCACGATCGGTGACTTTGCCCTATTCGCCGCCTACTTGTGGCCAATGACCCACCTGATGCGTATGACGGGTTGGGTGTTCACGCTGTACAAACAATCGGGGGTATCTCTAAAACGGATGGAAAAGATGATGCAAGGCGCGCAAGTGGGTGGTCCCGTGGCGCACCATCCGGTTTATATGACTGGTGATTACCCCGAAATCCCTTATACGCCGAAAACGGACGAACACCGGTTGGAAAGCCTGGTTGTCGAGGGATTGTCCTATCAATACGAGACCATGGATGGCGATACTCGTTCTCAGGGTGTGACGGATATCATCCTCGATTTGCAGCGAGGTTCATTCACAGTAATCACGGGGCGTATCGGTTCGGGAAAGACTACTTTGCTCAAGGCGTTGCTGGGATTGTTGCCTGCCCAATCCGGCGAAATTCGCTGGAACGGAGAACTGGTTACAGACCCATCCTCCTTTCTGACGCCGCCGCGGTGTGCGTACACCGGGCAGGTGCCGCGCTTGTTCAGTGACGAGCTGCGCCACAATATCCTGTTGGGTTTGCCAAAAGATAGAGTGGATTTGCCAAGAGCGATTCAAACGGCCGTTATGGAAAAGGACGTGGCCGATATGGACGACGGCCTGGATACACAGGTAGGACCGCGTGGCCTGCGATTGTCCGGTGGACAGATCCAGAGAACGGCAGCTGCCCGCATGTTTGTGCGTGATACAGAATTGTTGGTGTTTGACGATCTGTCCAGCGCGCTGGATGTAGAGACAGAGCTGCAATTGTGGCAAAGACTGTTCGCCGAGAGGGATGACTCGCAGACAGCTCCTACATGCCTGGTGGTATCTCACCGGCGCACAGTGTTGCGACAGGCCGATCACATCATCGTGCTAAAAGATGGTCACATCGAGGGCCAGGGCACATTGGACGAACTGCTTGCCCGCAGCCAAGAGATGCAACGACTTTGGGAAGGAGATGGGAATGGCATCAGATCTCCCCAAGAAGCTGACGCTGATCATCCCGCAGAGGGACAAGAATGCGTCAGCCCGTAGAAAAAGTCACAGTCTCTCACCCGTTGGTCCAAAGATGGCCACGGTTTGCTCTTGTTCGAACACCCCAGTGATGGTATTCAAATCCTTCTCCATTTATTGAACAAACGAACGACGGGCACTGGTTCAGTTGGGTGGGATTTGTCCAATACAGAGCAAAATCTAGCTTTGACCTCGTTGAATAGGCCGTTTTAGTTGGTTGAGATGTTCTTTTGAGGATATTCTGGTGTCTCTTGATGATCTTTCATCAAAATCCCATTCAACTGAACCAGTGCCCACACGTGGGGGTGAACCGAGAGAGATCGCTTTCGTGATAGAATGGAACGAGCATTGTCCCCACACACGTGAAGGTGCGATTGCCGGGATGGGGGCGAAGCGGGGGTTTTTATCTGTGGGATGGTGAGATGTGGATCACTGCTAGGGTGGGTACATCTCAAAAAGAGGCCGCCTTCCTGGGAACTATTGCTGCTGCATGGACGTTGGATCGGTGACGAGTGGGGAACATATTGGTTGCAGGTAGGAAAGATGTGTGGCATAAAATCTTGTTGATCGCCTTGATGTTCAGGTGTATAATGCCGCAGAGTTCAAACTTGTCACCTTGTTTTTGCGCAAAGGTACAGGGTTTTGTCGAGTCTCATAAAGTCGTACCGGTTGCACTTTAACAAAGTCTCGAAAAGTCGTATCACCCAGATTGACCAAATTCGTCAAACTGCTATCCTTGTCAGAGAAAACAAATCTTCGACAAAGGAAGGTGGTTATGGGCCAA
>JAAEPW010001133.1 GCA_024232355.1 Chloroflexota bacterium
CAGCCTGGACCGTTTGACGCAAGTCAACACCGTGGGCGGCGGCGAGGGGGCGTATGACCGCGAGTATGCCTACGACGAGATCGGCAACATCGTCTCCACGGGCCACGTAGGGACCTACACCTATCCCCCCTCCGGGCCAGAGAGCGTTCGCCCCCACGCCGTCACCGATCTGGACGACGGCTCCCACTTTGAGTACGACGACGGCGACGGCAAGAGCAACGGCAACATGCTCCTGCGTGTGGAGATCAGCGGCACGCAGCGCATCACCTACGAACAGGCATTCGACGTCGAGAACCGGTTGGTGGCGGTGACCAACACCGTGCGCGGAGAGACGACGCGCTTTTACTACAATGGCGACGGCGCGCGGGTGGCGCAGGTGACGGGTGAGGGCACGACGATCTACGTGGGTGAGTACTATGAAGAGTTCTTCCCTGTGCTGGACGCCGGGTATTGGACGCCGGAGAGCGGATTCTCGATGCCGGACGAGCAGGAGCCGGACGCCAGCCGCCGGGAGGGACGCGCGCCGGGTTTGATGTCGCCGAGTTCGACGGTGCTGCAAGCTACAGATGTGTTGGTTGGGACAAAGACCACTGCTTTGCGCCCTTTGCAGCAGGCGACGGTGCGTTACGTGGATGATGATGGTGATTGTTCCGGTAATATTCCTTGCTATGCTACCATCCAGGCGGCGGTGGATGCTGCCGTCAGCGGCGACGAGATACGTGTGGCGCGGGGAACTTATACCGGCAGTGGGGACAATGTAGTGGAGATTAGTGCTGGCAAGGACGTTGACCTGCTTGGTGGATGGAACGACGACTTTACCGTCCGTGATTCTGATGCTTATATTTCCATTATTGATGGTGAGAATACCCGTCGTTGTATATATATCGGCACTGCCAGCCCAGTGATTGATGGTTTCAGCATCACCGGCGGTGATGGGAGTGTGGGAAGTGTTACCGGAAGCGGTATCTTGATTTTGACGAGTTTGGGGACAATTCAGAATAATACTATTTCTTTCAATTCTGCTGACTTTGGCAGTATCTATGTTGGTAATGGCTCACCGACCATTCAGAATAACACTATTTCTCACAACACGGTCACCAATAGTGGTGGTGGTATCTATATCACTAATAGTTCGCCAATAATCCAGAACAATGTCGTTTCCGATAACTCTGCTACCAACTATGGCGGCGGTATTTACGCCATCAATGGCGCGCCGACTATTCAGAACAATGTCATTTTTACCAACTCGAGTGATTTCGGTGGCGGTGTTTACACAAGGGTTGGCTCTACTACTGTTCAGAACAATATTATTTTTGATAACTCTGCTGGTTATGGCGGCGGCATCTATAACCAGGGGGGCTCGCCGATAGTAGACTATAACGACGTGTGGAACAATACCAGCGGCAACTATTTTGGTGTGCTCACTGGCACCCGCGACATCTCCGCCGACCCGTTGTTCGTGGACGCGGCCAACGACGACTTTCACCTGACTGCTGATTCCCCCTGCATTGACGCCGGTAACCCGGCCACCACGCTCACTGTCGATTTTGATGGACAGCCCCGTCCGGTGGGCAGCGGCTATGATATTGGCGCGGACGAGTTCACAGTGAGATATGTGGACGACGACGGCGACTGCTCCGGCAACATCCCCTGCTATGCTACCATCCAGGCGGCAGTGGACGCCGCCGGCAGCGGCGACGAAATCCGCGTGGCCCAGGGAACTTTTACCGGAAGCGGAGATCACGTGGTAGAGATTAGCGCCAAGAATATTGACCTGTTCGGTGGGTGGAATGACGACTTTACCATCCGCAATTCTAGCGCGTATGCTTCTACCATTGACGGCGAGGATGTCCGCCGTTGCATTTATGCTAGGGGGCATAGCAACTCGGTGATTGATGGTTTCCGTATCACTGATGGTAATGGAAATCTCGGTGGTGGTGGCATTCTCATCGTTAATAGTTCATCGACAATCCAAAATAACACTATCTCTAACAACTCTGCTGACTATGGCGCCGGTATCTATAACGACGATAGTATGTTGATAATCCAGAACAATATCATCTCCGACAACTCTGCCGATTTCAGGGGCGGTGGTATCCAGGACGGTGGTGCTCGTGACGATGGCGTTATATCGTTGATCCAGAACAATGTTATCTTTGACAACTATAGTGGTGACAGCGGTGCAGGCATCGATATTCTTACACAATCGCCGGTGATTCGGAACAATATTGTCTTTTCCAACTCGACCGGCGGCCTCGGTGGTGGCATCTACAACCAGGCTGGCTCGCCACAGGTAGACTATAACGACGTGTGGAACAACACCGGCGGCAATTACTCCGGCGTGATCACCGGCTCCCACGATATCTCTGCCGATCCATTATTCGTGGATGCGATCAATGGCGACTTTCACCTGTCTATTGGCTCTCCTTGCATTGATGCCAGTGACCCGGCCACCACACTCACTGTCGATTTTGATGGCGATATTCGGCCAATGGGCGATGGCTATGATATTGGCGCGGATGAATACCGATTTATCAGGTACGTGGACGACGATGGCGACTGCTCTGGTTTCACTCCTTGCTATGCTACAATCCAGGCTGCGGTAGATGCCGCCGTCAGCGGCGACGCGATCCATGTAGCCCAGGGAACCTACACCGGCAGCGGAGACAACGTGGTGGAGATTGGCGCTGGCAAGGATATTGACCTGCTTGGTGGGTGGCACGATGGGGGTATTTTCGCTTTCACCATTCGCGATTCTGCTGCTTACCCTGCCACGGTTGATGGCAACCTTGCCCGTCGTTGTATCTTGATCGCCAATGCCAGCCCCGTGATTGATGGTTTCAACATCATCGACGGGAATGCGGGTGCCACCGGTAGCGATGGCGGCGGCATTTACATCATCAACGGCTCGCCGACAATCCAGAACAATTTCATCTCTGACAACGCTGCCATTACCGGCGGCAGTGTCTCTGTTGCTAGTGGATCACCGGTCATTCAGAACAACGACATCTATGACAACGCAGCCAATGACGGTAGCGGTATTCACGTTCTATCTGGCTCGCCGACGATTCAGAACAACATCATTTCTTACAACTATGCCAATTTCAACGGTAGTATCTACATTGTTACTGGTATGCCGATTGTTCAGAACAATATCATCTATGGCAACTCTGTCGTTACCAGCGGTGGTGGTATCTATATCGCTGCTGGCGTGCCAATTATTCGGAACAACATCGTCTCTGGCAACTCTGCCGATACCGGCGGCGGTATCTATAACGACAGCGGCACGCCGGCGTTAGACTACAACGATGTGTGGAACAACATCGGCGGTGACTACTCTGGCGCAACCCCTGGCCTTAACGACATCTCCGCCGATCCGTTGTTCGTGGATGAGACGAATCGTGACTATCACCTGACTAGCGATTCCCCCTGCATTGACGCTGGCGACCCGGCCACCTCTCTTGCCGTCGACTTTGATGGACAGCCCCGTCCGGCAGGCAGTGGCTATGACATTGGTGCGGATGAGTTCACAGCGAGATACGTGGACGACGACGGTGACTGCTCCGGCAACACCCCCTGCTACGCCACTATCCAGACCGCGGTTGATGCCTCCAGCAACGGTGACGAAATCCGCGTGGCGCAGGGAGTCTATACCAGCAGTGAGAGCACAGTAGTGACGATTTTCGCCAAGGATGCAAATCTGTTTGGTGGATGGAACAATGACTTTTCCGCCCGCGATTCTAATACGTATACTTCCACCATTGACGGCGAGGGTGTCAAACGTTGCATCCTCATCAACGGTGCCAGCCCGGTGTTTGATGGTTTTCACGTCACTGGTGGTAACAGTATGGCTGATGAGGGCGGCGGTATCTTGATTGGAGGCGGTTCACCAACAGTTCAAAATAACGTCATTTTTAACAACTCGGGGGATAGTGGTGGTGGTGTTTGCGCTATGGGTGCTTCACCCATTATCCAGAACAATACCATCTTTAACAACTCTGCCGACTTCTATGGCGGCGGCATCTACATTATTGCTGGCTCACCGACAGTTCAGAACAACGTCATCTTTAGCAACTCTGCCCAATATGCTGGCGGCATCAACATCAATGAGAGTTCGGCAGCGATTCAGAACAATACGATCTCTTTCAACGATGCCCATGCTGCCGGTGGCATCCACGTCCAACGAGGTTCACCGGTAATCCGAAACAACATTGTCTCTCAGAACGAGGTGAATGTCGGCGCAGGCGGCATCCACAACACCGACGGCTCACCGGTGATAAATTTCAACAATGTGTGGAACAACAGCGGTGATGCCTACTATGATGTACTTCCTGGCCTCAACGACATCTCTGCCGACCCATTGTTCGTGGACGCGCCCAACGGCGACTTTCACGTCCAGTTTGGGCCGGTCGTCGATACCGGTACGTGCACAGGAGCGCCCTCCACCGACTTTGAGGGCGACCCCAGGCCCGTGTATGGCGGCTGTGACATCGGGGCCGACGAGTTCTACGACACTACGCCGCCGCCGCTGATTGTCAACTATCCGCCCACGGGCGAGACGACCTACGTCGCCACCGGCACGGTGCACGCACGTGGCAGTGGGGCGGACCCCCTGGGCACGCTCACGGTGAGCATCAACGACGCTCCTACGACGACGCTGGTCATCTCTGGCACTGGCTCCTTCAGCCAGACCGTCGGCCCGCTGACGCCATTGCTCGCCAACACGCTACGTTTCGTCGCCGAGGACTTGGTGGGCAACCGGACCGTGACGGAGAGCCACGTCTATTACGACGACCAACCGCCCACGGCGAGCGGCTTTGCGCCCGCGCCGGGCAGCACCACCGGGCAGGCCCGGCCCACCATCTCGGCTGATTTTGGCGATGTGGGCAGCGGC
>JAAEPW010001134.1 GCA_024232355.1 Chloroflexota bacterium
AGACGACCTGTTGGGGGATGTTGGGGGGTCACCGTGTCCGCGGTCCCAACTGGCCTGGGCAACCCGCACCGGCAATGCACACACCAACAGGGACCACTGCTGCCAATCCACGAAGACCTCTGCATCTGCAACTCTTTCGAGCGTGGGCTCAGGGCTTTTCCCTTTGCTCACTTGGTCTTCGCGTATGGCCAAGTCAAGGGAATTGCGCCTCTACGATGTCAATTCGGCGCCTCCGCCATGTCTGCACACGCGGATGTCCTCGCCCAGCTGGCTGGCCACTTCTCGCTTTTTGCTTGTGCCAGACCAGGGTGGGGTGACTTGGTGGAGGAACGACCTGCTCGCCGATTTCCCAGAGGAACAGAGCAGGCACCCGCAGCTCTGCAGCTACTTTCTGCATCAGTCTTTCAGCAGTCCCGGTCCTCTCGACTGGAACAGCTGTGACAACATCCCGTCGGTGGTGTCGCGCTTCGGGTCCAAGTCTCCGGACGGTCACGAGGAGGACGTGAAGGACAATCTGCAGCTGAGAATCGGAAGTGGCCCCGGGGAGTGTCAGTTCTGGCCGTTCGACCCCGGGCCATTCGTTCAATACAGCGGTCAGCCGATTTCGTCC
>JAAEPW010001135.1 GCA_024232355.1 Chloroflexota bacterium
AAGTTATCTTCGTAAAGATACAAATAGAGAAACGCGAACGTATAAACTGCCAGGAAAAAAGTTGTTTTAGGCCAGTGATCGGCTAACCAATCCACTACTCCAATTCTTTTGGGTTGTGAAACCATACCAATCCCCTCATTCGGCTCAAAAGACAAACTTGATCTTTGAGTTTCGTTCGATCAATTACCTTCATACTGTGACGTCGGGTAGCCAGGGATCATTGCTGACCCCCGGCCTCCTAAGAATGGTCAATGCACACTACCCCATCATCTCAACGTTCTTTGGGACTGGGGACTATTGTCCATCCATATCATCCGCATTTTTCGTAGCGGCACCCTGTCCCTTGTTGTTCAATACCCTGCTGGTCTCCACTCTGTCATTGCTACAAGTTGGACTGACTAGGCCACTCCATAAGGTTTCGGTTTACCGTCTATATCTCCGCACCTACTGGATTTTGGCGTGTGTTGGCCGAAAAGCATATTCATTTTGCATCTGAGCACAATTTTCCCATTCCGAGGGATAAATGATGAACTTGCTTCGTCAAATTGTACATTCTCTCTCATAAGCTGTCAAATAGTACCTGCTACCAATGGGCCTGGTCTGACAACCACGCTCTGACTCTCAACGTTATTCTGTATCTTTTCCCCCGTAAGAAGTCACCAAGGGTGAGGTGACGGAGGGAGGGCATCGTTGTTTTTTGTCCACAGATTGCCACAAGGTCTATCGGCCTGACCTGCTCATTGCCCCCGCCGCCGCAGCCCACCCCGCTCCCTCGCCGTCTTTCCCTGTTCTACCCAGGCAGTGCATTGCTTTGTTCCCTTGGGCCGGGGGTGGTGGAATGCGGGGTGGGGGAGTTGTCTGTGACCACAAGCGGGGAGGTGATCGATGTTGATGGGTTGGCCTTGTCACGGCGATTGGCGGTTTGTGGGTGATGATCCTCGCCCCTGTCCCCTTGCTCGCCACCGCCGAAACAGAGGAGCGGTCCCTCGGCTCACCTCGCTTTCTTCCCGTGCAGAAACCCTGGCAATGAACCTTGGGCCAGGGGCGATGGGGCTGTGGGATTTGGTGAGTGCGTGTGTTGGGGTTGGGCTGATTGAGAAGAAGAGG
>JAAEPW010001136.1 GCA_024232355.1 Chloroflexota bacterium
AGCTCTGGGGCGCGCCATCGGGGTCAGTCTGCTTTTCGACGATGATGGTTCCCGGTATGATGACGGTTTGCTCGTTTTCAAAGGTGCAGACAACCGTCTCGCCCGGTGCGAGGGCGATGGCGCTCGGATCGCTGCCGTCGTCACAGGTGGCGCTGGTCAAGCTCCAACCGGACGGGATGTTGACCTCGCTCACCGAGTAGACGCCGGGAGCGAGAGGCCCAGAGTTGTTCGTCTCGTCATCGGCGAGGGAAAAGTTGGGGCCGTAGCTGGTGCTGAACTCAAAGCTCTGGGGCGCGCCATCGGGGTCGGTCTGCTTTTCGACGATGATGGTTCCCGGTGTGCTTACGGTGTTCTGAGAGACGAACAATCCACCACCGTAAGCAGCCGAGTTGTTGACCACCTGCGTCCTGTTTAGCGTTGCGCTACCATCGTAGACGTACACTCCACCACCGTTGTTGGTGGCCGAGTTGTTGACTATCTGTATGCTGTTCAACGTCGCACTGCCCTGGTTAACATACACACCACCACCGTCATTGGTGGCCGAGTTGCCAACCACCCGCATATCTTGGAGCAGCAAGGTCCCATTGTTGTAAATGCCGCCACCATTGGCGGCGCTACCATCTCGCACGGTCACCTTGGTGATAGTCACGGCGACGCCAGTAGTGATGGAAAACACCCGGTAGGTATTTGCTCCACTGATGGACAACTGCTCCACGCCCGGCCCGGTGATGGTCAGATTATCGCCGATCGCTGGCAATGCACCCGTCAGTACGATGGCGCCCCTGATGCCAAAGTTGATTGTGTCGTGACCGGCGTTGCCATTGGTATCCAGGATCGCCTGGCGCAAACTGCCGGGGCCGGCGGCGTCCGTGTTGGTCACGGTGTAGGTATCCGCGTGGGCGTGGGGCAGGCTCCCGCCCAAGCCTGCCAGCACGGCCAGCGTCAGCCCCAATGCCAGGGCTGATGTGAATAATAAACGTCCTGTTTTCATTTGATTTATCTCCTATCTGGCAAACGTGGGACACGTAAAACATGATACGAAATTCTTCTCGTCTCACCTGCTGTTTTTTGATCTTGGCACCTCCTCGAGTTATTGCTGGCCTATTAGTACAAACTGTGAACGACATATTCTACTGTGGTCCAAGTTGACCAACTTGGATTATATATGCAATTTATCTCCTGCCAAAGGCAAGATAGCTCCGCATTTAACCGTGGTTGCTCCAAGAACATCGCCCGAGTAATCGTTGCGCCCCAACTGTAGGTCGGGTTTGCCATCCGCCACCATAGGTCGGGTAGCAAAGAGCACGGCATCGGCGTAGTGAATGACTGAATAAGGAGGCAATGTATGTTAGCAGACGAGTTGAAATCTCGCGCACAATGGATCGTGTGGAGGGAGGAAAAACGCCGTGACAAAAAGCCGACAAAAGTCCCCTACGTGCCTGGCACGAACCGGTATGCCAGATCGAATGATCCGGCCACCTGGCGAACGTTCAAGGAGGCGACGGCAGCGCTGCATCGCGGTGGTTTTGATGGCATCGGTTACGTCTTTTCCGCCGACGATGGGTTCACGGGCATCAATCTGGATCACTGCACTGGTGAGTTTGGTATCTTGGAACCCTGGGCGCTGCGCATCGTGCAGGAAATGAATTCCTATACGGAATGGAGCCCCAGCGGCCACGGAGTACACATCTTTGTCCGTGCCACACTCCCCCCGCAAG
>JAAEPW010001137.1 GCA_024232355.1 Chloroflexota bacterium
CCTGACGTTGGCAGCCTCCAGTGTGACCAGACCCTCATCGCAATTGGCGTACAGGTTCTTGGTACTGACCCGCCCATCTTTGTCTGCCGAGCCGCTGCCGACATATATCACCTGATCCATCTTGCGATAGGCAAAGCCGTTGGCAGGTAGAAGGACCTTCAGAGCCTGTTCAAACTCAAGGTCTTTTAGCTTTCCGGTTAACCTGCCCTTGGCTCTATCTTCTATGATAATGTTTCTACCGGTCAGTTCGATCAGAGTGTCAACGACTCGATTGAGATCAGCACTTTCGAAATCCACCGACAGTCTGCCGTTCTTGTACACAAGGTCCAGCGGTTCCGGCACAGGCGGCGGCGGAACCGGCCTGAATATCTTTACTATACTTCCGGTCGACTCCCAGTCGAGCTTGTACTCTTTGATAATGAAGAGAAGGGCGTCGTGAAGGCTCACGTTGTCCAGACGAAGAGTGATGTTTCCGACGACTGAGGAATCTATATATATGGACAGATTGTAGGCACGAGCCAGCGCGGTCAAGGCGTCGAACAGCCGCGTCCCGGCAAGGTCCAGTTTGGGAATGACAACGGTCGTGTCAATCATGTCAGCGAATGCCTGACTCGCCGAATCGTTGGCCGGTGCCAA
>JAAEPW010001138.1 GCA_024232355.1 Chloroflexota bacterium
AGATTGTCGGTCGCAATTCAATAGAATCGGGGCGTATCGCAGCGCGTCAAGATTCTGGACGAGGGCCTTGCTCATTTGCGCGCGTAACTTGGGCCAAGCTGCTCTTCGGAGCGCCGCCAACCTGTCCAGTTGGGCAGATGGGGTTTGCTGTGGCATACTCATCAAGGCGGCGATTATCTGCCGAACGGTCGCTACCTCCGTCGGTCGTGCTGTGCCGGGTGTGCAAGCCGGGATCAAAGCGTAACATCCCTGATAAATAATGCCGATGCGCGCTTCCTTTAATGGGATCAGGGTGTGGGTCTCGTTATAACTTAACTCCTGCGGATTTCAAGTGCGGATTTCAAGCATCGGGTGTACAATAAGGGAAAACAAACACGAAGGAGAAATCCCATGCTCATTCCCGTCACAGGATTACCCGATAGTTTGGCCGAGTATCTATCCAGCTACGATGATATTCTGAGCAAACCACAACGATACCATTTCCAGACCTATGCAGTCGGCTTGGTGACGTGTGAAGGCAATCGAACGATAACTAACATCAACGCTACGATCTTACCAGGAGAGCGGAAGGACGACACTTCAGTGAGTCGTTTCGTCAACCAGTACAAATGGTCTGTAGATGAAGTAGACCAACAGTGTGTGGCGCTAGGTCGTGGGGAGATCGTCGCCTGGCTAAATAACCGGGAGAATGGTCGTCCAGTCACAACGTATTTCATCTTCGACGATTCAACCCACGAGAAGACAGGAGATCAGATTGCTGGGGTTGGTTCCTTCCGCGCTGGTGGAGGGTACAAATGGGGCAAGAAAATGGTCAGCAGTCTCTTGCGGGTTGGACCTTTCAGCTTGCCATATTGGGGTGACTTGTACCTGAAGAAGGAGTACTGCGAAGCCGAAGGTCTGGTCTTTCGAACCACGACAGAGATGGTACGGGAGCAGATTTTGAGCTTCGAACCACTGCCAAACGCAGAGACTTGTGTGTTGGTCGACAGTTGGTTCAGTGGTTGGCCGATCATCAGCGCCGTCAAGTCCCGTGAAGATGAAGGTTTCTATCTCATCAGCGGTTTGAAGAAGAGCCGCAACATCTACCGACGCGATGGGAGCAAGGTCAATCTGAAGACCCGCGCCAGTGAACTTGGGCGGCAACACTACGAACGGGTGCAGGCCAATAGTCGCACTTTCTACGTGTACCGCTACGACGGAAAGGTTTCGCGAGCAGGCGATGACCCATGCACAGTGTTGATCTGCCGCAATGACTTATTTGATCCCAAAGACAAACCCTTCTTCATCCTGTGTACGCGAACGGGCTTGACCAATCAGCAGATCATCGTCCGTTACTTGAAACGATGGGGAATAGAGACTGGGTATCGCAACGGCAAGCAGTTGCTAGGACAGGACGAGTATCAGGGGCGGAGTACCCTGGGCACCATTAGACACTGGTGTCTGGGGCGTGTGATCTATACCTATCTCGAACTGCGCCGCGTGAACAGCTTGCTAACGCAAAAGCGAGACCGAGCGTTGCGTACTTTGGGCGACGTGTGCCGTGCTGTCAAACGAGAAGTCGTGCGCGCGTTGGTGGAGTGGCTCTACGATCTCTTCCAGGCAAGGCAGAATCCCCAAGTCGCTTGCGCGTTACTCGGCGTATGAGGTTGTTAATGTGCAGGAGTTAAGTTATACAAGGAGGAATCGGAAATGCCAATATTAACTAGCAAGCGAATTATCATTGTATTAGCCGAGGCTGCGGACTGTCCTTTGCCAGAACCACAGTTCTTTACCCACGACACCCGCGTTTCAGAGTTGCCAGCGACAGAATCTCCCACGGCAGAATCTGCCGCCTTTGTCCTGCACACCACCGAGGGCGTCGAGGAGCGAGAAGCGCGATTATCTGACGCCGAGTCCCGGCATCTCGTGACTCTACTGGAGCAGCTTCCGCAGCAAAGTCTGGCG
>JAAEPW010001139.1 GCA_024232355.1 Chloroflexota bacterium
CAAGAGTAAAACAAGGATAAAAAGCAACAGGGCCACTCCCCGGCCGGAAACCTGGGTGGCCCTGTCTCACACACTGCACCTTACGGCACAATCTATTAGGCTCCTCGGGCGGGACTCGAACCTGCAACCCATCGGTTAACAACCGATTGCTCTGCCAATTGAGCTACTGAGGAACGTTTGCGGCAGTATTATACCTCCGAGCGGTTAAATCGCCAAATTCTGCCGCTTGATGATAAAAACCTCCAGCATCTGCCCAGTCGTGCTGCACAAACCTCTGAAAAACTGGTCCAGCATTTGACATCACGCAGAAATATGATATACTTTTGCAAGTATCGCAACCTCTGACTTTCAAAAAAGGAGACAAGTGGAGACAACACTGAGTATCAGAGAAGTTGCTGAACAGTTCCAGGTGGATCACAGCACAGTTCATCGGTGGGTACAGCAGGGGCACTTTCCTGGTGCTCGAAAAGCTGGGCCAGGACGTACAAGCCCATTCAGAATTCCCAAGTCGGACGTTGTAGCATTTGCGGCAAAGCATGAATTGAGCATCCAACTGGAATAGAAACAGCACCAATAAACACCAACAGGGCCGCCCCCCGGCTGCGAACCAAGAGCGACCCTGTTTCACCAGTTGCATCTACCATTGTACATTTACAATTGAGACACAACAGGCTAGTAGTGATAGATGGGTTACCCCACCTCCCTATGGAAGATGACCCGCTCAGGACTCGAACCTGAAACCAAGGGATTAAGAGTCCCCTGCTCTGCCAAATTGAGCTAGCGGGCCATACGACGCGCATTATAGCGTGAAGAAGCCATTTGTCAAGAAAGACTGCGAACGTTATCGCGTACTGAGTATACCCAAGAAAGCAAACGGAGAAAAGACATTGCCTATCCCTGTAGAAGGTAGAGTGACGACACTACTGTATCCTCCCGTGCCATCCTCTTGCAGTGGATAGATCATCACCAAATCATTCTGTCCCAACCACCCACCAATCTGTGGTGCCGTAAGCTCTGCATCTCCATACACCGTGAGTGGCTCTCCATCAGGCAAACGCAAAACACGAACCAAAAGCATCGAACCACCAGGGGCCGTTGCCCATTCTCGCCAGGCCAACCAAGTATTACCTGGAGAAAATGAGAAATCACCGGCCACGGTGGCCCCTTCGGCACAGAGGATATTTTTCTCTGTGCCGTCAACCAGAGATCGGAGAGTAAGAAAGACCCCCTCGTCTGGCCACTCTACAATCTTGGATTGGACAAGCCACGTCCCATCAGGACTAACCTGACCATCATGAACCCCATCCAGATCACCAATTTGTGTCGTCTGACCGGTACCCAAATCGAGAGCCAGCATACCCGGATTATAGTCAAAATAGGCCCAAGCAGTCCCATATTTTGGTTGCGATAGATAAACGGCTCTACCATCCTCTCGCCAACTTGCTAGATCAATATTGCGATAATCAGGCCCTGTTTGGACGTGACTCCACACCTCGCGCGCGTTGCGTCCCCTGTCGTCCGTAACCATAAGCCGAAAGTTGATCTCTGCCGTTCCACTAATCAGATCAGACCAGTCTGGCACTCCATTGTCACACAGCCAGGCCAACCGACGAGCATCAGGACTTGCCAACGGCGGCTGACAACCCGCAAGCGCATCAGAAACAAAAAGTGACACGCCACCATTCCGATTAGCATACGCCTTGTTATAATAAACTCGGTTACCACTAACGTGGAATGGCGTGTATTGCTCCGCTCCTTTCGCCAGCACCACAACATCGGCTCCATCCTCACCCACAAAATGGAAAAGAGGTACGCCATCCGTATACTCGATCAACACCATGCCAGAACTTGCCGACACATCCACAGATTGAGGAGACCAACGAACAGCGCCAAGAGAATCAGCAAGAAGTAATACAGAATCAGCACCATCAGATGGGAACCAGTAGAGGTGCTCATCATAAATCCACTCTACTCCAACCAGGAACCCACGCCCATCAGGAGACCATTCCAACGTTGCCCACTCTAATTCTGGCATAGAAAAGACTCGCCGGAGTACCGCATCTTCTGATACGGATACTTCCCACACCTCATTCCCAACAGTGAGAATCATCCGTTCTCCATCTGGAGACCAGGCGAATTTGGCGTCGGGGTTTGTCGTTTCTGATTGCAACACAATTCCCCAATCAGGGAGCCCTATACCCTGCCCTTCACCGAGAGGCAATTCGGCCACATACATGGTCATCGATTGCTGCATCAGTCCCGGATCACTGGCCAAGGCTGCCAGATAAGACCCATCAGGAGACCAAGCAAACTCTAGCATTGGAGCTTGTCTTCCGTCAAAAGTCTCCAAAATACCAAAGCCGCTCAATGGTTCCGACAAATTGGGGGCAACCAACCCCACCCAGGTAACATCCTGGTTTGCCAGGTAATAGGCA
Organism: Chloroflexota bacterium; assembly: GCA_024232355.1. Next base: position 2,436 of record JAAEPW010001139.1, read on the forward strand.
ATCCAATCGCCTCGAGGTGACCAAGCAGGAGACGGCAGAATCTTGGGAGATTCTGCCCCTTCCGGCGCTACAACCAAAGTGTGTTCCTCACCTGTCTCCAAATTGTAAACATAAAGATTCCCCTCTCGCGCGTACGCAATTCGACCACCATCGGGAGACCAGGCACCAAGAGGTGAAACAGGAAATGATTCTACCCGCCCAGTCTCTGGATCGAGGGATACGGGTTCATTGTCGGGAAAAGTATAGACAAGACGACCATTAGGAATCCAGCGAAACGTCGAAAGCTCGCTCTCCAATTCTAAAGAGAATTCACGTTGGATGTCTGCAACCAAATCATACATCCCCAAACTGATTCCTTGAGAATCATCTCCAAGTGAATGCTTGGCCCACCAGGCAAGTCGCTGTCCGTCAGGAGACCACTGAAATTCCCGGACATTTCTTACACCCAGTGGGCGAGCAATGTGATCCTGCCACAACCAGAGGTCTCCCAGAATGGTGTACGCAAAAGTATCGGATGGACCAATGGGTGCATAGGGTCGGAAAGCCTTTCCATCCCAACGAAAGGTTTGCTCCCAGATTTCCTCTCCCAGGATAGCTAAACCATCCTCATTCGAAGAATAAAAGATTACGTACCCGCGGAGCAGAATTTCGTTCAGCGCGTCCTCGTCCAAATCTACCCATTCCCACTCTGCCCGATAGTTTTCCCGATACAACTGCGGCACAGCCTGATCGTCGGCCATCGTGTTATTTGAAGCAGTATCCGCATGCCAGATACGATCAAATTTGTTGCCATCCCAACGATACATAGTGTCTGCGGAGGTTGTCCAACCCCGCTGCGTTCGAGAGTAGTGGTTGAGCAATTCCTGCTGACCATCATTGTCCAAGTCGATCAAATCCGGAGAAAGGTAGAAAGGCGGCGGCACATCGAACCCCGATCCAAGCCACTCTGAAACACCGAGCATCTCCCAGTTGCCCACAGTTTCCGTCTCTCCGACCACCACCCATCGTATATCATCAAGGTCACCGATGTTGCCGACGAGCGCTAACCGTTCGTTGGCAGCGGGAGCAGTAAAACTACCCGTGGCGAGATGGGCAACCCAGTGCTCGACGCTGCTTTGTCCCAGCACCGCACTCACGATCTCCTGTTCGTCGGGGAAGGTAATTGGAGCAGCAGGTTGGCGGACAAAAACGGGGAGGATTGAAGGAAGAACTGATGTGGGAGTAGGAGCGGGCAACGTGGATGTAGGTACAGTCGCCGTTTCCAATGCAAGAGACGCAATCGCCTCCACAGAAGCCGACGGAGATGGCTCAATAGGGGTAACTTCCGGCTCGTCTGGTGCGCCGCAGGCGCATACCACCGATGCAAGAGCCAGCAGCATCAACCAGACGTAAAGTCGGTGACCAGGAGCTGATTTGATACTGCGCCTCACTTTATGCATATTCAAGAACAATATCCACTTTGATCAAAGTGGATCCCGATACACGCGCGGCAAGCAATAAACAATCCATAATCAATAAGCAGATTAGAAGCTATTGCTTCTGATAAGGTTGACCATCGGCAGCAGGAGATACTGTCTTGCCAATAACACCAGCCACGGCGATCATAGTCAAAATAAAGGGCAACATGCCGATAAACTGGTACGGCACACCGACCTCGAGAATCTGAAACTTGAAATTCAGTGCATCAGCAAAGCCAAAGAGAAGTGCCCCTAATGCGCCACCAATGGGGTTCCAGTTGCCAAAGATCATGGCCGCCAGCGCGATAAAGCCGCGGCCGTTGGTCATCAAGTCGTCAAAGTGACCCACCGTCTCCAATGAGAACCAGGCTCCACCCAGACCGGCGATACAGCCAGCCAGGATGACGTTCACATAACGCACCTTGAAAACATTGATGCCCAGTGTGTCGGCGGCACGGGGGTGCTCGCCAACAGCACGGGTGCGCAGTCCCCACGGTGTGCGAAAGAGCACAAACCACACCACCGGCACCAAGATGATAGCCGCATAGACCATTGGTTGATACTGAAATAAAATCGCTCCTAGAATAGGAATATCCCAAAGCGGCGTTTTCTGAAAGACATAGGGAAACAAGCCCGGCGCGCCGAAAGGATTTTTGAGCAAAAAGGCAGTTCGGATGTAACCACTCACTCCCACCGCCAGAATGTTGATGACAGTGCCACTGATGATTTGATCTACCATGAAGCGGATGGAAAGGAAAGCGTGCAATGCAGCCATCAAACCACCAATGAACATAGCGACCATCAGACCAACCCACATATTCTGCGTATATAAAGAAGCCATATACCCCACCGCAGCTGCAGTGAGCATCATGCCTTCGATAGCAATGTTGACGACGGCGCAGCGTTCGCACATCACACCAGCCAGCATACCCAGCACGATAGGTGTCGCCAGGCGCATACTATCTTTAATCATGCCTACCAGATCAATACTCTTGTTAGCCGCCGCGGCAAGCAAAGCTGCCAGGACAATCAGTCCAAAGCAAAGTCCCAAGAGCGTATTCACTCCCCGCTCCTCAATTGGCCGCAGCAACGAATAAAAACCAGCCAATCCCATCAGAATGCCGATGACGAACAGGCTAGGCTGAGTAGGCATCGGTATGCGCACCGGCGGCGGTTCACCAATAATCCCCAACCCCAGTTTCGATATAGTACCAGACTCAACCCGCATAATGGTTGCTGCCAAGATGATCAGGGCGACGATCAAGTAGAAAACGCCAAAGCCACGCGCGCGAGTCCAAAAGCGCTTGGTTCTCACTGTGGGCGTAGCAGTTGTCACACTCGTACTCATAGTCTATCCTCCCCATCCCCTGGTAAAGACCACTGCCGCCTCGCGTCGCGCCCGCAGGCGATACAGCCAGCGGATGATCTGGTCGGCGGCGATGAACATGATGACCAAAGCCTGAATAATACTTACCAGGTCGATAGAAATACCTTGTGCTCGTATCTGCATCAACCCGGCGCCATTGCGCAGCGCGCCCCACAAAAAGGCAGCTGGAAAGATGCCAAAGGGATGGCTCTTGGCCAATAGAGCTACAGCGATGCTGTCAAAGCCAAAGCCACTGGAAAAGGCTGCCTTGAGCGAGTACTCGCTGGGCCGCCCCAACACAATGCCAATGCCAGCCAGCCCAGCCAACGCACCCGAAAGCCCCATCGCCAGTACAAAGTTTCGGTTCACGCTCATACCCGCATACCGAGCGGCGCTGGGGTTGGCGCCCACCGTTCGAATTTCAAAACCCCAGGTCGTCTTGAAAAGGAACCACCAAACAAACACGATCGCCGCCAGAGCCAGCAAGAACCCAATGTGAAGTTCGTACTGGGAAGAAACAAGAGGGTACCGTGCGCTCTCAGCCACGAAAGGAGTACGCTCCAACGTAGCCGCAGGATCCTTGAGCGGGTTCTTTACCAAATAGTCCACCGTCTTGACGGCGATATAGTTCATCATAATAGTGTTGATGACCTCGTGAGCACCAGTCGTTGCTTTCAGCAAACCCGGAATAGCTCCCCAAATCGCTCCCGCCAGTATGCCGGCGATGATGGCCAGCGGTAGGTGAATATAGATCGGCAAGCCTGTGACAGCGAACCCCACAAAGGTGGCGCCCAGAGCCCCTATATAAAGTTGCCCTTCTGCACCAATGTTGAACAGACCACACTGAAAACCTAACGCCACTGCCAGTCCAGCCAGGATGTAGGGGGTACAATAGGTCAGAGTGGTGACCAACGCCTTTGGCGATCCGACCGCTCCCTCAAAGAGCCCGCCATAAGCTGCCAATACCAGATCATTTGCCTGGGGAATCACCTGTCCCCAAGTCTCACCCAGCGCCCTAAGTTCCGAAGCACGCGTGGCCCAAATGATGATAGCCCCAATCAGTACAGCAGTGAATACAGCCAGTACCAACACGGCCAGTTCACTCCACCGCCAAGCCCTAACCCGATCCCACAGCGTCTCGGCGATATCCTCACCGGTTGGGCCAACACCAGTGGTGATAGTGCCACTACGGAGACCAGCGGCTATCTCATCGATCCGGCCTTTAACCTCCTCGGGGATGTCGCTCTCAGCCAAATGATAGGGAGCCAGACTAATACCCTCGTTGCCAGCGTCAAAGATAGCAGTTTCGCCGACGAACTGGCCTTCCGCCGCCCGCCTGATGGCCACATACACCGCGTTATCCACGCGCTTGATAGCACTTGAAAGCAAACGGTCAGCGCCGGGAGCTTGGCCATTCTCAAACGTGGTGACCCACTCGTCCTGATCCACGCCGACAACCAAAACACCCTGCTCGGCAGCTCCCAAAATGCCCCCGCTGCCAGTTTGCCCTCCAGCACCAAAGATCACATCGGCTCCCTGCTCAATGAAAGAGTGAGCTACTACTTGGCCCTTCTTGGGGTCGGTGAAAGATTCAATGTGCTCACTCAGTATCTGCACTTTGGAATTAACGTGTCGGGCTCCATTGGTAAACCCTTTGCGGAATTTGATAACAGGCGGAATCTGGTCACCGGCGACCACGCCTAGCACATTGCTCTGCGTCATATAACCCGCCAGTGCGCCCGCCAGAAAGCCCGCTTGATCCTCCGCAAAGAGTAGCCCCATCACATTGGGCAACACCGGATAAGGGGCAAAGTCTATGGTGATGAAATCGACGTCAGGATGATCCTTGGCGATCCGTTCTGTCATCTCGCTCGGCACTTGGCCGACAGTGATGATGACCTGACACCCTTGTTCAATCAGTGTCAGGACATTATCTGATCCATCATCAGGGCGAGCAGTCTCGATATAGGTCGTCTCCAGGTCAAACTCTTCGGCGGCGCGTATCATACCTTCATAGGCATATTGATTAAAGGTCCCATCATCAATCTTTCCCACATCGGTGACCAGTCCAACTCGGAGTTTATCATGTGCTCTCTGCATTGGTTTATTCCTCCCACCCACACATCCGCAAGCCGATATCTTCCTTGGATAGTTGACCGGCAGGCACTATGTCCACAATCTCTCCTTCATATATCACTGCAATGCGATCAGATAGCGACATAATCTCGTCCAACTCGGCTGACACCAACAACACAGCCACTCCAGCATCACGAGCCTGGACCAGCCGATTGTGGATAAATTCGATGGATCCTACGTCCAAACCCCGCGTAGGTTGAGCGGCTATGAGCAATTGAATGGGACGTGATAGCTCTCGTCCAACCACCACCTTTTGTTGATTGCCGCCCGAGAGGCTACTGCCCGGCGTGTAGACACTGGGTGTTCGGATATCAAATTCGTGGACCACACGCAACGCGTGATCTTCGATAGCCCGATGATCCATGACAACACCGCGGGCAAAGGGAGGTTTATAGTAGGTGTTCAGAACCAAGTTGTCAGCGATAGAATAACCATACACCATACCATGCTCGTGCCGGTCTTCTGGGATGTGGGCTGAGCCTTCCAAAGTCACACCCAAATCCGTAATCTTGCGCGGCGATGCATTGGTGACATCTACCTCCCCAATCACAACCTGACCATCCAGACAACGGCGCAGCCCCGTCAGCACCTCAACCAACTCTGTCTGACCATTGCCTTGCACCCCGGCGACCCCCAGAATCTCGCCTGCCTGCACCTCAAATGAAACATTGTTCACGATCAGCGTCTCCCGATCATCAAGAATGCTCAAGTTCTCCACCTGCAACACCGGTGAACCCAGTTGGGCAGGTCCCTTATCCACAGTAAGAATCACTTCCCGCCCAACCATCATCTCTGCCAGAGATTCTTTGCTAGATTCTGCCGGAGCAGCAATGCCGACCACGTGCCCGTTGCGCAACACAGTAATCCGGTCGGCCACGGCAAGAACCTCTCCCAATTTGTGGGTGATAAAAATGATACTCTTGCCCTGCTCAACCAGTGACCGCATAATCACAAAGAGCTCTTCAGCCTCCTGTGGCGTCAGCACTGCTGTCGGCTCATCGAGGATAAGCACATCGGCCTCACGATAAAGAGCTTTGACGATCTCCACTCGCTGCTGCGTGCCGACCGACAGGTCCTTGATATAAGCACCCGGATCAACCTCCAAACCGTATTTGCGCGAGAGGTCGCGGATTCGTTGGGCTGCCGTATCCAAGTCGAGCACAAAACCGTTCTTTACAATTTCTGTGCCGAGGATAATGTTCTCAGCAACAGTCATTACAGGAATGAGCATAAAGTGCTGGTGAACCATACCGATGCCCAGTTTGATAGCGTCGGTTGGTTCACCGATACTCACTTTGCGACCGTTCAACAAAACCTGCCCCTCGTCCTGACTGTAGAGACCATACAGGATATTCATGAGAGTAGATTTGCCAGCCCCATTCTCTCCCAGCAAGGCGTGGATTTCGCCCTTTTTGAGTTGGAAATTGACGTGGTCGTTAGCCAGGACTCCGGGAAAACGTTTGGTGATACTTTGCATTTCCAGAGCCAAAGTCATGCGGCGCACCTCCTTGGTTCACTAAACAACTGCCCCTGCTGAAGAATGATTCAGCGACCTTCATTATAGTCAAACATGAAATAATGACAAGCTAGTTTTTTAACCTCAAATGGGAGGTGATTTTCCACACAGGACAGTCCTAGAGATATCCAGAATGTCGTCCTGTCTCACTTGTGTTTTAAGCCCGATTTAGCTATAATGTATACGTTATGTCGCCGTCAACTTTTAGTGAAAGGAGGTGAGTGCTCAACCCAAGTATCCTACTCTTATTCCCCAAAGTAAACAATCAGTTAAACCCATGCAAGTTCTACTAGGAGAAGAAAGGAAAACCAAAATGCGAAAGCTACTATTAACTATGTTAAGTTTGCTGGCAATATTGTCGTTACTGGTGGCCTGTGGGCCAAAGCCAACCGAACCTCCCGCCACAGATGAACCCGCCCCAGCCGCCCCCACCGATGAGCCAGCTCCCCCCCCAGTCGAAGAAGAGTTTCAGGTAGGTTTGGTCACCGACGTTGGCAAGGTCAACGATGGTACCTTTAACGAGTATGCCTACACAGGCATGATGCAGGCCGCCGACGAATTTGGCCTAGAGAATGCCTACATCGAAACCCAGCAACCGACCGACTATGACAAGAACGTCGAGCAATTCATTGACGAAGGCTTCGATATGGTCGTGACCGTCGGCTTTATGATGGGCGATACCACCAAGGTTCAGGCCGAGGCCAACCCTAACGTCAACTTTGCCATCGTGGACTTTGCTTACGATCCCAACATCCCCAACGTGATGGGGTTGGTCTTTCGCGAGGATCAGGCCGGCTTTATGGCAGGCGTGTTGGCCGGTTTGATGTCCGAGAGCAAGACAGTCGGCATTGTAGCCGGTATGGAGATTCCGCCGGTCAAAAAGTACCGCAACGGCTATGAGAACGGCGTGGCCTACGTCTGCCCCGACTGCACCGTAATTGGCGTCTACATTGACAGCTTTACGGATCCAGCTCGCGGCAAGGCAGCAGCCGAAAGCCAGATCGCTGAGGGCGCCGACATCATCTTTGGCGCGGGTGGCCCCACCGGTTCGGGTGGCATCTTGGGTGCAGCCCAGCAAGGCGTATGGGTTATCGGCGTGGACCAAGACGAGTACTTTACTACCTTCAAAGGCGGCGAGGAAGCTGGCGCCGATATGATCCTCTCTAGCGCTATGAAGCGCGTGGATGTGGCTGTTTACACCGCGGTCCAAGATGCTTACGAGGGCAACTTTGAAGGACACACTGCCGTGTTTGACGCCTCTGTCAACGGCGTCGGACTAGCCCCCTTCCACGACGCGGATGTTCCCGCAGATGTACAGACCCAACTAGACGACATATTTGCTATGCTGGCCGACGGCTCGCTGGATACTGGTGTTGATCCAGTTAACGGCGATATGCTCGGCGCGCCAAGTGTTGGAGAGCCTACTCCTGAAGAAGTAATAGCATCCATCGAGGCTCCGGACTGTGACTATGGTGGCAAGATCAAGGCAATCAAGGCGCTTGATCCGCACACCGTCCAGTTCGAAATGTGCCGACCAGACCCCGCCTTCCTGTCCAAAGCGGCCTTTATCCCCTTTGCCATTTGGCCCAAGGAATACCTGGAAGAGACCGGCGGCACCGGCACACTGCTCGAAGCCCCCATCGGCACCGGCCCCTACTATCTGGAATCCTGGAACCGCGGCGACAGCCTCGTTTTCAAGCGCTTTGACGACTACTGGGGTGAACCCGCCATCGCCGAGACAATGGTTCTCCGCTGGGCATCCGAAGGCGCCGCTCGCTTGCTCGAACTTCAGGCTGGCACCGTAGACCAGATCACCAACGTGCCTCCTGACGATTACGAGACCGTGCAGAACGACGCCGATCTGCAATTCCTACCCCGCTCCAACCCGAACATCTTGTACCTGGCCATGTGCAACTTGAACGATCCCTTTGGCGACATCCTGGTCCGCCAGGCCATCGCTATGGGTGTTGACCGCCAGCGCATTGTGGACAACTTTTATCCCGAAGGCTCGGTCGTACCCACACACTTTACTCCTTGCAGCATTCCCAATGGCTGCGTTGGAGATTCCTGGTACGACTTTGATCCCGAAGCCGCTCGCGCTCTGCTGGCCGAGGCCGGATACCCCGATGGCTTTGAGACCACCATCCACTACCGCGACGTCTTCCGCGGCTACCTGCCAGAACCTGGTTTGGTCGCCGTCGAGTTCCAGGCCCAATTGCAGGACAACCTGGGCATCGAAGCCGAAGTCATCGTGATGGAATCCGGTCAGTTCATCGACGAATCCACCACCTGCCAGTTGCCTGGTTTCTATCTCCTTGGTTGGGGTGCTGACTATCCGCACGTGACCAACTTCCTAGACTTTCACTTTGGTCGCAGCACCCAGCAGTTTGGTGACCCGCATCCCGAGATCTTTGAGGCCCTGGAAGCAGGCGCCCAGATCGGTGATCCGGCAGCCGCCGAGTCCCACTATGTGGAAGCGAACAACGCCATCCGCGAGTTGGTGCCGATGGTGCCGATCGCCAACGGTGCTGAAGCACAGGCCGCCCGGGCCGGCATCGACACCCACACTCGCCCCTTTGGTGCCAGTGTGTACGGTCCTGCCGTCGACACAGGCAGTGACACCTTTGTCTTTATGCAGAACGCCGAGCCCATCAGCCTCTACTGTGGTGACGAGTCCGACGGTGAGTCACTGTACGCATGTGAAATGGTCAATGAGCCATTGTTGCTCTA
>JAAEPW010001140.1 GCA_024232355.1 Chloroflexota bacterium
CAGCACGCCATTGACATAGATGGACTGGGTGCTGCTGTCTTTATCGTACACCCAGGCCAGGTGATACCAACGCTCTGTTTCCAGGGTCGTAGCGCCAGCGGTGTCATTGCTGAAAAAGCCCATGTAAGGCTGGGCGTCGCGGATTATCAGGTGCAGGCCCTCGTTTATGGAGCGGGTAGGAGTGCCCAGGATGCTGCGGTCGCCGCTCAGGTCGTCGGCCTTGATCCAGGCCAACACGCTAAAGCTGGTGTCGTACAGGCCCAGCAGGTCGGTGGTGGCCTCGACGGTGGCGTAATCGGCCACGCCATCGTAGCCGTCGTCGTCGGCCACGCCGCCGTCAAAGCGCAGGGCCTGGTTGCTGCGGCCCGGAATGCCGCTATCGGGGCACGAGCCGGTGGCCTGGCTGCAAGTGGCGAAAAAGCCGTTGCCAGAGGTGTCGGCCAGGGTATGTTGGCCGGGGGCTTCGTCAAAGGGCATTTCCAAAGCAGTGGCGTTTGAACTGAACAGGTCGGCTACAGAGGCGGCGGGCAGGCCATAGTTGTAGAGTTTAAAGGTTTGCAACTCGCCCCTGAAATAGTCGTTCGACAGGCTCCAGTACAGGTTGCCCTCGCTGCCTCCGTCATCATAAGCAGTGTTGCCGTCAAACAGATCGGCATAGTTGATGGTTTCGTTGAGATAGGTATCGTCACCATTGGGCCAGCTATCCTCTTCCCACAGTTTAAAAGAATGATTGCCGAGGTCGTCAAAGAGATAGCCTTTATCAATAGATTTGTAAACAGTGTCGGGGGAAGTGTAAGGATTAGGGTCACAAACATCTTTGGACCACTTTTGCGAGCCGTCATAATTGAGGCGAACTTCTTCGCAAAAATCAAGCCCATCATCCCAACTAGTCATTTCGAGTTGGTTAAAATAAAAATAGCTATGTGAGTTAGGCCGTCCGACAGTAAAGGTCGTCAGACTAGGAGGGGCGATACTACACACAGCGCCGCTACTATCTACCTCTTTGCCATTCACAAAAATGCTAAAGCCAGTGCCGTCAAAGGCCACGACCAGATGCTGCCAGACGCCATTATCAACCAGGCCAGAGCTGCTCTTGTATTCGCAGGTGACGCCGTCATTCTTGAACGTAACCCACACGTGCCCGCTAGAACTCAGGTAGAGACTGGGATAGTGGTCATCCTGGTCCCAGTCGGTTATGCCAAACACGCCTTGCCAATCGCGGCTGGTGTCAGGCAGATAATCCGAAAAAGTTGAGCGGGCCGAGCCATCAAAGGCGTGACTGCGCGATTTGGGCTTGATCCAACCGGCAAAAGAGAATGGGCCGCCGCTCAAGTCCAGTTCGGGGTCAGAAACGGTCAAATAATCGAGCTGGTCAAAGCTGGCAGTGTCAACGCTGGTCGTGGGGCAAAAATCGCCGGAACAACCGACGCTAGCGCCCGAATCGGATTGGTCGCTCATGGTGGCAAAATCAATGTCGAGTATGGGAACTGCCACCAGGGCGCGGACCTCGTTATCGTTGAGGGTGCTGGCGTAGAACTCGACTTCATCCAGATAGCCAAATAGCCCCGCCCCCAATTGCAGGCTGGTGGGGCTGGAGCGCAGCGATTCGCCCGTGTGCGAATCCGAGTCAACGGCTTCTCCATTGAGATAGAGGGTGATTTCGGCTGTTTGTGTCTCCTCGATAAAGCTAAAGGTGAACATTACGTGATTCCAGACGCCGAGGGTCAGGGATTCGCCCGTGTTTTGCGCTTCAACTTGCTGGCCGCCGCTGAGGTATACCCTGGCCGACGGAACCAACCCGTTGCTCAGGCTAAGGTCGTAATGGCTGCCGTCTTGCAAGATGACGCTATTGAAGAAAAGGGTGGGGTAAACCCAGGCACCCACGCTGAAGGAATTGCGCTCAAAGTCATCATTGGCGGTGTCTACAGTCACAATTTCGCCGCTGTTGCTAAAAATCAGGTACTGTCCGGTAAGAGTGGGGCAAGGCCCACAGGTAGCGTCGTGGCCTTGCATAGAAGAGTCGGCCAGAACGCTGCCCGAGGTTTCGTTCATGCGCAGCCACAACATGCGGCCCGTGCCCTGGTCGATAATGGCTCCCGCGCGCACGGTGGCGCTGGTGGCAAAACTGGTAGTGATTGCTGCGTCAACGTCAATCTGGCCGCTCATATCCACCACAGCCAGGGGGTCGAGGGTTTCGATGATTTGGGTGCTTTGCACAGTGTCCCTGGGGAACTCTATTTGCAGCAGGCCGCGAGCATAGCGGTTGTCCAGTTCATTGCTGATGGTGGCGGTGTACGAGATTTGCCCGCCAGGAGCCACGTAGGGCGTGTGGCCGCTGCTGGTCTCGATGGCGCTGTCTAGCGAGAGCACCTTTAGCTCGGTGGCGACGTTGGGGTTGTAGCCATAGATCTTTTCGCGGCTGTCGGTGATGCTGTCCCCATCGGCGTCGGCGTCGTTGGGGTCCGCACTGACCCAAAAACTGAGGGGTTGGCCGCTGCTCGTGAACTCGTACACAATATCCCAGCCGCCAGCCCAGGCGCTGGCGTCCTGTGCCCAAGGCGGGGGGTTGTCGTTGCTAAAGACGCTGTTTTCGTAGGGGTAAACCTTGTTGGGGTGAAAGACCTCGTGATAGTCGCTCAGGCCGTCGTTGTCGCTGTCCGACTGATTGGGGTCACTGTCGTAAAAGGCTTCCCAATAATCGGTCAGGCCGTCCTGGTCGGCGTCCTCGTCTTGCAAATCAAAGCCGTTGGCGTATTCCCAATAGTCGCTCAGGCCGTCGCCGTCGGTGTCGGGGTTGCTGTCGTTGGGGTCTGGGCCGCCCATTTCTTTGCTGCGCAGGCCGTCGTTGTCGGCGTCAGCCAGGGTGGGAAATTGGCTATCCCAGGCCAGGCGATAGCTGTCATTTTCGACCAGGGTCAACTCGCGGAAACCACCCACGGTGTTGGGCAAAATATCAAATTGCATGTCCTCGCTCATGTCGGTGTGAAAGGTATCTTGAAAATCTTGCAAATAGCAGACCGGAGTTGGAGGCAAAGTGGGTAACAGCCAGCAATTCTGGGCGTTCATGGTAAAGCCTTCAGAGAGGTACATACTGAGGTTTTGATTGATGCCTGCATCTCCAAAGGTATATGCTTTATTGACGTCAAAGTTTTTGTAAAAGCGTGCGCCGTTGGGAATGGGGTCCCAAGCGGTTTCCGGCTCGCGCCCGGCAGGGACATCCCAATCAGTCTTGTTCAGGCCAATGCCAACGTCGCTTTCGCTCTGTTGAAAGCGATACTCAAAGCTCGATTCTTCCAAATAGTCATCGTCCAATTGCCAGGGGTAGTAATAACCCATCCAGTTGGGGCTGTTCATGTACAGCGAAGAGGTGACGTTGCCGCTAAATGCAATTTGATTGCCCTCTACGTAACCGCTGGCCTCTGTTATTTGCGTGAGGGTAGGGTCGTTCAGAACCACGTCCAGGCGGTCTTCCCGTTCCAGGTCCACCAGGGGGGTGTAATCGAGTATGACATAAGTGAGGATCACAGTGAGCGCGCCCGTAATGCCCCCGCAGACCCAGGTGTCAACCGCGTCGCCTTCCTCGGCATCGATGACGTCTGTGGCGCACAAGGCTCCCAGCAGGGCATCGATGAGTGTAATAAAGGCAATAATGATGGATCCGACCACCGTAGCAGCGATGACGGCGTAAACGATGGCGATAATGACCTGGGCAATGGTCTGGGCCAGCAAGCCATAAAATTCCGGCGAGCCAAATTCAATACCCTGGCTCAAGACAGTGTATACCATCATGCCAACGGCGATGCCGATCTCCAATGCAGCTCCTGCTACAGCCCCTACTTGGGTGTATTTTTGGATGCCTTTAATATCGCTCAGAAATTCCGCTCTCCTTAATTTTTTCAGCGTGCTATAAGAAGCGAATAAAGACAAGCTGCTGCTGACAGATGCGGAACTGTAGATAATTGTGGAGGCAGTCTCTGCGTCAATGCTTCCGCTCAGGTAGAGATAACCTACAATGCCAGCATTGAGCAGGGTTATCCCGGTGGCCCCTCTTTTGGCCCATTTGCCCGCTGTGGTTTTTGTCCCGTGAATGTCATGAATTTTTTTGTAGAGCTTTTTGTAAAGCGTTGCTGCAAGATTCTTGCCGAGCTTTCTAGCTTTGAGGGTAAGCGCGCCATTGTCCAGTTCGCCCAGGGCTACGGCCAATTCTCCCTCGGAGAAAAAGGTAGTTAGAGCAGCGTCGCTCAGTTCCTGGCCGTCCATGATTATGGCGTCTTCTTCGTCAAAAACAGTCTGGAGCAGGCTCAGTAAATTGCCAATGATGAGGTTTTCGGTAGTTTGGCCGTCCAAGCCATAGTCGCCGTCGTCCAGGCCGGTGCTGTCGGTGGGGTCGCCGCCAATCTCTACCAGGCCGCTGATACCCTGGTAAAAGGCCAGGTAGTAATTTTGGGCCAGGCTGATGGCTCCCGCCCTAGCCATGTCCTCGTCGCTTACAACTTCGCCGCCCAGCAGGCTGTTCAAGTCAATCACAGAGTCGAGTTGCAACTCGAAATAGTCGAGATAGTCATCCACGTCGTCGCTGTCCCAGCCCAGGCCGTCGTAAACGTAGGCCGCCCAGTTCAGCCCGGCCAGAGTCTTTTCATCCAGCGCGCCCAGGTCCACGCTCAAACTGCCATAGCCTACCGTCACCTCGCTATCGCCCAGGGTGGTTGATTTGTAGCTCTCTTCGCGGGCAAAGAGCAGCGTCACGCGGTCGTCGGCAGTGGCAGCAGCATAAGCAGTGTCCAAAACGCCTGGAATCAGGCTGTTGATCATGTCGTTCAATCCAGAGGTCTGATCAGGGTAGGTATAGACAGCGGTCACGTCCAGGGCGGATTTGGGAATATCCCAGCGTTCGGGTGCGCCATCGGCGTAGGTGGGGCTGTCATCGTCAAAGCGAGTTTCGATCTCGGCAATGTCAAAGCGGGTGCTGCCGCCCACCAGTTCGGGGGCCAGAAAGGCGTCTTGCAAGCCATCCGCCAGGTGCCACAGACTATCTTCATAGGGGACGCTCAAGGCGTCGTTTTGGGCAATGACGGCCGCCTGCATGCCGTGTTCTTGTTTGACGTACAGGCTGGTCAGGTAAAAATCTTCGTAATAGGTTTGAATGACACTGTTGGCGCTCACCCAGTGCCCGCTGTCGGCGGCGCAATAGTCGTCGTAATCGTCGCTGTCGCTCATGGCGCTGGTATCGCAGGTGTCTGTTACGGCGGTGACCATCCACAGTAATTTGATCGTGTGGTCCTCGCCCCAGCCGGTGCTGCCGCTATCCATAGTGTAGAGCATGCGCGCTCCCCAGGCCGCGGGAGAATCGCCCACCACATCCTGGATCACGACCAGCGGCACATAGGCATACAGAGTCCCGTCATCGTCCTGGGTGACAGAGATACTGTACTCGTCCAGCTTGCCCTGGTCCAGCCAGTTTGCGATGGGCGTGTTGGCCGTGATAGTGACCGAGGCGCTAATGGGCAGGCCGCGCGAGGGGTTTGCGTCGCTGTAGGGCAACACGATTTCCAGCACTGGGCTGAGCATGATGTCGCCGTCGTCGGTGAGATTATCGTCGGTGGTGCGCATAATTTGCCCAGAGGTGTCGTCGTCGGGCCAGTCGAGGACGTTGTAGATGTACCACAGGTGGCTGTCATCGACGGGGCGCAGTTCAAAATCTACCAGCAGGGTGCGTTCGTTTTGATAGTTGTTCAGGTTCAGCGTTAGTTCGCCTTGGGATGTGGTGGAAGGACGGCCCGTGTGGTTGGGCGTAGAGTCTACCGCATCCGGCACGCCGTCGCCGTCGTTATCAAAATCGAATACGTCGGGGGTTCCGTCGTTGTCAATGTCCTGGCACCTGCTGCCAGAAGGGCTAATCAGTTCTTCGTTTTCGTCCACATCGCCCAGGTCGGGGCATTCGGCCAAATCGGCCAGGCCATCGCCGTTGCTGTCAATGTCCAGAGGATTGAGATACCATTGCGTGCCATTGTTAAAACCTGTCACTTCGCTAATGTCACTAATGCCGTCGCCATCCGAGTCGACGTACTCGGGCGAGGTGCCCAATTCCAACAACTCGACCTCGTCGGTCAGGCCGTCGCTGTCGGTGTCGTGGCCGGTGGTATAGGTGGCGGTGATGGTGATTGCGGACTGGCGAGAAAAGTCGGGAACGAGCAAAGCGGGCGAATTCGCCAACGGATTTACCTGCGGATCAAAGTTTCGGCCCGCCAGTTCGGCCTCGATGGCGGCTTGCTCATTTTGCTGTTCTACCTGCTGCTCGTACTCAACTTGTTTGGCCTGCTGCTGCTCGTAAAAGGCATAAACCTGGTTGGATTGCATCAAGGGTGTGGACACCATAGAAAAGATCACTGACAGGGAAATAGCAGCGTAGAATTTCGGGGAGCGGCAGTAGGTAATGGACAAAGCCACCAGCCCAAGGACAGACAAACTCAAGCCCAGGGTAAAGGCAAATTGGCGTATGTTGGCAGAGGCCAGAGACTTGACAACCTGTGTGGATAGAACGGTGGGATTTTCCCACAAGCGGGTCAGGCTTGCCGCGCCTTGATTTCCAGAGGTCAGCTCCTCCCACTCGAAAAAATTGGTCGTGATGTTAGCACTGACCCACTCTAGCGCGCCCCGCTCTGGCGGGAATTCGAGGTGAATGACCTGGCGCACAGGCAGATTAGCCTCTGCGTCGATCCAGATTTCGCCGCATCCTTGCATATCTATATATGTGCGAGCCAGTTCCAAGTTCATGTTGAGCGGCAGCTCACCCGTGCGGCGCAGGTGTTCCTCCATCTGATCGCGCATAAAGCGCGCATATTTCGGCCCGTTCAGATCAAAAGTATAAACAGAATAGGCAGTACCTAGCACAGAGTGCGGATTAGCCAGCGCAGTCTCCAAGTCCGGCTCACCGCTCCCTGCATCTTGCCCCATGTCTTTTGCCTCTTGAATATTCTCCGCTGCGTTCAGATAGCCCAGCGGATCGCCGCCGGGGGCAAAAAAGTCGCTTTGATTTTCGACCTGGGTCCACTCATCCTGCGAGTTCACACGGCCATAGCTGACGCCTTCCACCACCTTGAGTTCGATGGTCCCGTCAGCCTGGATTCTCATCTGCATCGTGTCGTTGGGGCGGTCCATCATCCCCACCACGCTAAAGCGGTCGATCTTGCTGCTGCGTCCCACGTTGACCAGCTTTTCGGTGGGATGGGTAGTTTGCAGGACGTCAGTCTGGTACCGGTAGACGCCGACATCGGCGGCGTATTCCCAGGCCTGTTTCAGCTGTTCGGCGTCAGTCAATGTCAGAGGGACGGCCGCGGTCATAGACGGCCAGAGCAGAATCGTCAGGAATCCCATCAGGGCAAGAAGAACGTACCATCGTGAAGCGCTGGACTTGATTCCTGAACGGCGTGTGTGTTTGGTTTTCATTACGCTTTTCCTCCCATGACTCAAAACCTAGTGAAATTCGTGCCATATGTCCATTTGTGATCTAAAAAATGCCGGTAGTGAAACACTTTCAAACCGGGATATTGCTTTACGTCTATTGCTCTAGCCGGGCCACAGTTCAGCAGCTTTTTTTGGGGGGGTATCGCAGGGCATTCGTTACGGCACAGCCTGCTAATTATAGCCTATTTCAGACGCCTTACAAAATGGGTCATTGACCTTCCAATCTGAACCATACCTGTCACTAACGCTCAAGGGAGACACTATCAGCTTTCGCATCTGGCAGTACGCACTGAGATTTGGATATAGGGATTCGCACCAACCGGTTCACAAAAACACGTCCAGGCTCTCCCCTAGGCGTCTTGGCATCCGGTGGCTCACAGCGTCTATGAGTTTGGGATCAAGGCCCGTGGCTTGCCTCGGGCAGAGAATGCTAGCGGTTATGAGCCAGATGTTGCAGACAGTAACAGGGTAATACAATGATAAGAATTATGTGACGCAGACGCGCTGTACGCAAAACACCAGCCATTGCCGCCGATGCCCCGTCAACTCATCCACGGCGACCTGAACCACGAGAACATCCCCATAGACTCAAACCTGCCACGGCGTGGTGCCCCATCGGTGCTCCGTCACTTTGAGGACATTGCCCACTTGGACCAACTCTTGATCCGGGCCGCAATCCGTATGCTCCTCATCGTGTCGGAACTGAAGGGAGTTGACGGATGGGCACGAGTTCAGAGAAAAAAGCCGCCGAGATTATCCTCGACTTTAGCCTGACCATGCTTGACCGGAAGTCAAGTTGTGATACACTGACACCCACTCATTCAGATCAAAGGTACAAAACATGCTAGACATCTTGATCAAAAACGGATTCGTCATAGATGGTACAGGAAAACCGGCCTTCAAATCCGACGTAGGCATCGCCAAAGATCGGATCGTCGTCGTGGCCGACAACATCGAACAGGAAGCGCAGCGCACCATCCAGGCGCAGGGCTTGCACATCGCCCCTGGATTTATCGATCCTCACACCCACTCGGGGATGACCCTGCTGGCTGATCCCAAAGCTGAGAGCAAGATTCGCCAGGGTGTGACTACAGAGGTTGTCGGCAATTGCGGCATGTCGCCCGCCCCACTGCTGGGCGCGGCCGTATCCGAGACGCAAGCCGAGGCCAAGACCATCGGTGTGGACATCACATGGTCAAGCATGACCGAATACCTGGACCATCTGCACAACCCGGGCACCGCTGTGAATGTGGTCCCCCTGGTTGGGCACAACACAGTACGGGGATCGGTCCTCGGCTATGACGACGTACAACCCACACCGAAGCAGCAAGTCGAGATGGAACAATTGGTGGCAAAAGTGATGGGGGAAGGAGCACGGGGGCTTTCCACCGGGCTGTTCTACCCGCCAGGTTTTTACGCCCGCACGGAAGAAGTGATCATGTTGGCGCAGGTGGCGGCGCGCTACGGCGGCATCTATGCCAGCCACATCCGAAACGAAAGCGGTCATCTGCTGCAAGCCATAGCCGAGGCCATCGAGATCGGCGAGCGGGCCGGGATTCGGGTGGAAATCGCGCACCTCAAAGTGCATGGGCGCCGGAATTGGAAAAACGTCGACCAGCTATTGGCCCTGCTCGACGATATCCATTCACACGGCATACCGGTCGGCTGCGACCAATATCCCTACGCCGCCAGCGCGACGTGGCTGATCGCCACCCTACCCTACTGGGCTCAGACAGGCGGGGCCAAGGCCATCGCGGAACGATTGAACGCGCCCGATATGCGCGCCCGGATCAAAAAAGATTGGCAAGAGAACCATGACGAATGGGACAGCCGAGGCGGTCCACCCACATGGGGCAATATCCTAATCACCAATTGCGATCCCCGGCCAGACGTCCTCGGCAAGAAGGTCACCGAGATCGCCGAGGACGAAGGAAAAGACCCGCCAGAGATGGCCTTGGAATTGATCGCAATCAGCGAGGGACAAGTAGCTTGTGTATTCTTTGACCAACTGGAGGACAACGTGCGCGTCTTGATGCGCCATCCCCTGGTGACGGTTGGCAGCGACGGCAGTGCCCTATCGCCCCACGGTGTGCTGGGCCAGCGCAAGTCTCACCCGCGCAATTACGGGACGTTCCCACGTGTGCTAGGCCGCTACGTCCGTGAGAAAAAGACGCTCTCGCTGGAAGAGGCAGTGCAAAAAATGACCTCCATCACCGCCGAACGTTTTGGCCTAAAAAACCGGGGCGTGATTCGCTCCGGCGCATGGGCCGACCTGGCCCTATTCGACCCTCAGACCGTTGCCGACAGAGCAACCTTTGCCGACCCACATCAGTATCCCGACGGCATCCCGTACGTCATCGTCAACGGCGTGGTAGTGATAGATCAGAGTCAGCACACCGGCAATCTGCCCGGGCAAATACTCTGAGAAAACTAACCGAAACAATGCTGCTACCCGCGAGCACGCTCCAGCAAAATCATCATCAACAGGCTCAGTAAAGCACGTACCTCTTGACTCTCATTCATCTCGGCTTGCTTGCTGATGATGAACTTGCTCTCAAAAAAGCCCGGTTGCTTTGCCAACCGCATCACAACTGTACCATCTAAACGAGAGACCAGAAAAGCCGGGTTGAACACATAACCACTGAACATGCCAATGATCGGGATTCCGCCAAATATCCCATCGAGAACCTTTACCCACGCATTCTCCTCGCGGATCGTCATCACAGGCGTACTGCCCGAGAAAATCTCATAGTGCGATTTCCACAATGACCTTACGCCCTCCCGCTTTACGGATCCCCAAGCAACGCCATTGACGTCAGCAAAGTGATAGCGCGCTGAAAAATCGATCACGCGATCTGCGTTGATTTTGTACAGCGGCTGTGTTTGCCCCGAATCGGCAAAGACTGTAACCGCCTCCTTCAATTTGAGAAGTTTCTGCTTGACGTAAAACACTTGCCTGCCACTGGCATCGGTCACCGATATCTGCGGAGCCAGAGCCAATATCTTGAACGACAACTCTAATGGGTATTGCATCACTACCTCCTTTGGAATTATTGCGTCTATGCCTTAACATCTACCAGTATATTTAATTTTGCTCGCAAGTCAAACTAGGAAAGTGATTGCGTTTACGAATTGACTTTTTATCCTCTAACCAGTACAATGGGGACAGTTCAAATCCAAGCCTTTAGTTGCGGAGCAAATTATGAGTAAAGATTCTGTTTTGATCATTGATAGTAATGAGGCCTTTGCAACCATACTCAAAGAGGGCCTGGAACAAGGTGGCGAGTACCAGACCACCATCGCAAGTAATGGAGACCAAGCACTACAAGCACTGTCAAACACCAATTTCGACCTGGTCATCGTGGACCTGGGTCTGGATGACCCCGACGGCGCTACATTTGCCCGCACGTTGCGTGAGCAACAACCTGACCAAGGAATGATGCTAATTCCGCTTATGGGCGAGGACTTGCCGTCCGAGTTGGCCAACCTAGATATCCAAGGAGTCTTGCCCAAACCCTTTTTCTTCCCTGAACTGCCCGGAATTATCGGCAGCGCGCTGGGACGAGAGGTGGAGGCAGCTCCACCCATCATCGAAACTCCGGTCGTCGCCGAGGCTCCAATCACTCCCAAAGCTCCACCCGTTGTCGCCCCCCCTCCCGTCGTCGAGACCGTAGAGTCAAGCGTAACTGCTGCCGAACGGGTAGCAGAGGTACAGAACCGCATCTCTGAAAAACGTATGCAAAGCATCATCCAGGCGATGAACAACCTAGCTCAAGACATCGGCGCAGCGTCCGTGATCCTGAGTTGCGAGGGAGGATTGATCGCCCACGCTGGTCGACTCTCGGCCCAAGAGGCAACTGGGCTGGCACAGGTCGTCGGTGAAAATTGGCGCACATCGGCTCGTGTGGCCAGAATTCTAGGACAAGAACAACTGCGCTTTGAACAAAGCGTTGAAGGCGGCGAGCACTTGTTTTACTCATTAGCCGTCGCCGAGGATATTATCCTCTCGGCCGCCGTGAACACCAGTACGCCGCTCGGAATGATCCGCCACAGCACAAAGTCCACCGCCGACGCGCTGCAACGCCTGGTAGGATAGAGCAGCGAATGGAGCACCCACGGCGCCGCCCCATCATCGCCGGCAACTGGAAAATGCACCTGGGCCGCGTGGACCAAGCACTGGCCTTTGTGCGCCGCATCCGGTACCCACTGAACGGAATCAAAGGTATAGACAAGGTATTGTGCCCCCCCTTTACCGTGCTGGCAGCGATAGCCGAGGTGATACGCCCCACATACATCGGCCTGGGCGCGCAAACGATGCACTGGGAGGATCAAGGTGCGTATACGGGTGAAGTCTCTCCATCCATGTTGGCAGGATTATGCCAGTATGTTATTCTGGGACATTCAGAGCGCCGCACCGGGCGAGTGGCCTTCCCAGATCAGGATGCTGATGGCAGTGCTGCCAGCGATACCGCCGTCAACCGCAAGGCCCACGCAGCACTGGCTCATAGCCTTACGCCCATCATCTGCGTGGGAGAAAACCTGACGCAGAACGAAGCCGGTCAGACCCACGAGTTTGTTGGCAAGCAGGTCTCGGCGGCTTTGGCAGATTTGACGGCAGACCAGGCCCAGCGATGCATAATCGCCTACGAGCCGCTGTGGGCCATCGGCACCGGCAAGGCAGCGACTCCAGCAGACGCAAACCGCGTCATTGGACTGACCATTCGAGGAACGATCGCCGAAATGTTTGGAGAAGCCACCGCTCAGGCTGTGCGAGTGCAATACGGCGGCAGTGTCAACGCAGAAAATATTGCAGCTTTTTTAATGATGCCAGAAGTAGACGGCGCACTGATAGGCGGAGCAAGCCTCAAACCAGATTTTGTCGAGTTGGTACAACAAGCTGCCATGACTTAGAAAAATCCGGTGGCCGACATTTGCCACAACGATCACCACTACCCACGAATCCATCACACACCGCATCCTCAATCTTGTCCCCAAACTGTGACCATTGCTCTGGTAAGGTGTTTGTATAATCGAAACTCGGCCTCTGTTGACCCAGAGGTCTAAAAATCGCATAGCGATAGGAAAACAATTGGAGAAAATGAAAAAATGACAGAGTTAAGAACGAGTGCGTTAAAAATGGGCATCGACATAGGCTCGACAACGGCCAAAGTCGTGATACTGAATCAAGATACTAATGGATCAGTACGATCCACACAATCCAACATTGCATTCTCGGCGTACCACCGTCACAATGCCGAGACGCTGGCAACATTGAAAACAATACTTGGGCAAGCATTGGATTCTCTGGGCAACGTCAAGGTCAATCTTTTGATCACTGGCTCTGCCGGATTAGGGATCAGTGAAAAATTCAATATCCCCTTTATCCAAGAAGTCGTCGCCTCGGCAGAAGTTGTCCGCCAACTGTACCCCCAAGTAAAAACCCTGATCGACATTGGCGGCGAAGATGCCAAAATGATCTTTTTCAATGCTGATCAACGGCCCGATATCCGCATGAACGGGTCATGCGCGGGTGGGACGGGAGCGTTCATCGACCAAATGGCGACGCTTTTGAACATCCCGGTATCCGATCTGAACGCCCTGGCCGAAAGTCACACCACCGTCTATCCGATGGCCTCGCGATGCGGCGTCTTTGCCAAGACCGACGTGCAAAATTTGCTCAGCCGCGAAATTGCCCGTGAAGACATTGTCGCTTCAGTGTTCAACGCAGTCGTCTTGCAAACCCTTGCCACGCTCTCAAGAGGGTACAAACCATCACCCGTAATCCTTTTTGGCGGTGGTCCCTTGACGTTTCTACCGGCACTGAAAGACTTTTTTATCAAAACACTCAATGTGGGGAGCGACGGTGTCTTGGAAGCGGAGAACACAGAACTGCTGCCCGCCATCGGTGCCGCTCTGGTCGATCATGCAAATAAACAAGAGATCACGCTTACGGAACTGGTAAACTTGTTATCTACTCAACCGAGATACAAGCACACAAACCAGAGCAGACTATCACAACTATTCACAGACAAGCAAGAACTCGATCTGTGGAAGGAGGCCCGAACCCAGCACCAGGCACCGCGAACCGACGTGAGGTATATGGAAAATGACCAGGTCTTTCTGGGCATCGATTCTGGCTCCACGACGACCAAGCTGGTATTGACCGACGAACAGGGCCGAGTCGCTTTCGACTATTATTGCAACAACAACGGCAACGCCATCAAAGCCGTGCAAACAGGTCTGGAAAAAATACAACAACTGTTCACGACCTGCGACGACCCACCACGCATCACGCGGAGCGTGGTCACCGGCTATGGCGAGGACTTGATTCGGACCGCCTTTGGCTGCGACGAGGGGATGGTAGAAACACTGGCCCATTTCCGGGCGGCAAGGGCCTTTGATCCCAACGTGTCCTTTATCCTCGATATCGGCGGTCAGGATATGAAGGCGATTTTCGTCAGAGATGGGCACATTCAGAACATTGAGATCAACGAGGCATGCTCTTCCGGGTGCGGTTCGTTCATCGAATCGTTCGCCAAGTCGATGGGGTATACGGTGTCGGACTTTGCGCAAAATGCCTGCATGTCCGAGGCTCCCTGCGACCTGGGTACCCGCTGCACCGTCTTTATGAATTCCAAGGTCAAGCAATCCCTCAGAGAAGGCGCCCACATCAGCGACATTTCTGCCGGGCTGGCTTACTCGGTGATCAAGAACGCCATCCACAAAGTCCTCAAGATCACCAACACGTCGGTTCTGGGTGATCACATCATCGTCCAGGGCGGCACGTTCCGCAATCCGGCCATTCACCGGGCAATGGAGCGCTTGTTGGAACAACAAGTGCTCTGCCCCGATATCGCAGAACTGATGGGCGCGTACGGGGCAGCCTTGACCGCGCGCGATACCTACAACGGCAACGGCAGTTCCAAAGGAACTGCGCGCAACCTTCAGTTGTCCCGCGATCTTGGAGAAACCAAACCGCACGGAAACGGACGAGACTCGAGCCATTTTGTAGGACTAGAAAACCTAGCAACCGTTGGCGACTATCAAAAACGGCTCGTTCGCTGCCGGGGCTGCGAGAACAAGTGCGCTGTCACCAAGCTGACATTCCAGAACGGAAACACTTTTTTCACCGGCAATCGCTGCGAAAAGGTATTCACCAACAGTGGCGAAAGAGTGAGAAAAGGCACAAACCTGCTCGCTCGCAAAGTCCAACTCTTGTTCGACCGCGAGACCGCTCCCGCGGCACAACCAAAGTTGACCTTGGGCATTCCCCGCGTGTTGAACATGTTTGAGAATTTCCCTTTTTGGAACACCCTACTCGTCGAGTGTGGCTTTCAGGTCCAGCTTTCCGACAAATCGAGCAACGCCACCTACGAAAAAGGGATCGAGACCGTCATGTCCGAAAACATTTGTTTTCCAGCGAAATTGGCCCACGGTCACATCTATGATCTGATCGAGGCCGGGGTGGACAGAATATTCTACCCGATGGTCTTTTACGAAGAGGCGGAATTCGCCGACTCGGTCAACTGTTTCAACTGTCCCATCGTCTCGGGCTATCCCGACGTGATACGCAGCGCCATCGACCCTGAGGCCAAGTTTGGCATTCCTCTGGACCAGCCAACGATCAATCTCCAAGACAAACGTCTATTGAGAAAAGCATGTTACCAATACTTGTCGGGGCTTGGCGTCAGTGCCAAAACATTCAAGCGGGCCTTTACCCGAGCTATCGAGGCCCAACAAGACTATAAAGAAACGGTGCAGAGTATCACTGCCGATATTCTGGCCCAGGCAAAAGCCGATGGACGCCCTGTCATTTTGATGATGGGTCGCCCATACCATGCCGACGAGTTGATCAACCACAAAGTACCAGAAATCTTGACCGATTTTGGCATGGACATTATCACCGAAGACGCAATCCCCATCGCTCTCGATCAAACCTTGGATAACCAACATGTGCTGACCCAGTGGGAATACCCCAACCGATACTATCACGCCGCTCGTTGGGTGGGGCAGCAGGATAACGTAGAGATGGTGCAGCTAAATTCCTTTGCCTGTGGCCCGGACGCCGTCGCCGTGGACGAGGTCAAGAGCATCCTGGGCGAGTACGAAAAAAGCCACACCGTCATCCGGATCGACGAAGTGGAAAGTATGGGCTCTGTCAAGCTCAGGCTCCGGTCGATGGTCGAGTCGATGAAAGAGAGAGAAAGGGCCAGGGAAAAAGAACCGCTACGCCAACGGACGTATACCCCCCGCAAGACCGTCAAGCTGTTCCAAGAAACGGATCGTCAACGGGTCGTCATCGTCCCCCGGTTCGCGCACTTTTGCTCAGCCCCCATCACCCGGCCCATGTTGGATCAGGGATATCACGTCGAGGCGCTGCCACACGCCGACCGCGAGTCAGTCGAGGTGGGCCTCAAATACACCAACAATGAAATATGCTACCCGGCCATCATTGTGATCGGTGACTTGATAAAAGCTCTGCAATCCGGGAAATACGATCTGTCCAACACAGCGGTCGGCATCTCGCAGACCGGAGGACAATGTCGGGCTTCGTGCTATCTCTCTTTGCTGAAAAGAGCCCTCATCGCCGCCGGATTTGAAGATATCCCGGTCGTCTCACTGACGACCGCTATGAAACCATTGAACGAACAGCCAGGTTTCAAGATGGACATCAAGCAGTATGTCTACAAGGCGATGTTTGGCATGATCTATGCCGACGCCTTGCGGGACATGTACCACGCCACTGCCGTCCGAGAAGTGAACAAAGGCCAGGCACTCGAGGTGGCAAACAAATATCTGGCGATCCTCGAAGACGGTACACTGCCACTCCAAAAAGGCATTGTGCTCGAAACGCTCGGCCAAGCCGTGGCCGATTTCAACAAAATCGAAACGATCGACGGACATTATCCCAAGGTGGGCATCGTCGGTGAGATCTATATAAAGTACAATTCCTTTGGAAATAACCGGGTGGTTGAATGGTTGATGGATCAAGGAATCGAGGTAATCGTCCCGTCCTTTGCCGAGTTCTTTGTGGCCTGGTTCCCCAGCATCAAAGCCAAGGTCAAAGCGAACATCAAAAGGCCCGACATTCTCTGGCTCTTGGCACCGGTGTTGAACAAATATACCCAAGCTCTCCAGAATCACGTAGAAACCGTGATGGAGGAATTCCGGTACTATCGCCCCTCTCACACGATTCAGGATGTAGCAAAAAAAGCACAAGAGATTGTGGACTTGGCACACCAATACGGCGAAAGTTGGTTGATCGCGGGAGAAATCGGGGAATTTATGGCACACGGCATTCCAAACGTGCTCTGTCTGCAACCTTTTGGATGCATCGCCAATCAAGTCATCGCCAAAGGGGTAACCAAGCGGATGAAAGAAAAATTTCCCCAGTTGAACCTGCTATACCTGGACTGTGACGCAGGAACCAGCGAGGTGAACTTTGTGAACCGACTCTACTTTTTCATCAACCACGCCAGGGCGTCTATGGCGACGTAGGTTACGGGAAAAGCCGGGAAAGCCATCCTGGTTCACTGGGGAGATAAAGGGCCAAAGTCCTATATCCGTACCAACGCTCAGCCAGGCTTTTCCTTATGAAAACCCCAATTGAGCACTCGGAAGCCCACAGATGTTACGATGGGGTTTTTCACCCGCTCAACGCGATTTCGTCGACCACGCCGACGATGATGGCGCGGATAGCTCCGGGGTTGAGGCCCAGGATCTGTCTCGCGCCGTTTCCTTCGTCCAACACCAGCACGGTATCACCAGGGCCGGCTTGCGCCACGTCTACCGCGATGTCGTAATAGCCGGTCTCTTGCCCGTGCAGGTCGAGTTGATCCACCAGCAACAGCTTGCGGCCCTCCAGATGCGTGATTTTGATCGTGGACACCACCGTGCCAATGACCTTGCCGATGTACATCTAGTCGTCATCCTCCGACAAATACCAAGCGGCGGTGGGCTGTTGACGGCGCACTCCCCGCTCCACATCAACCTCGTCCACGATACCCGTGATGGCCAAATCCACCGGCACAAAGACCTCCGGCAATGCCTGGGCCGCCTCGCGGCTCCCCACGACAAAAACCAACTCGCCAGGGCCAGCCTGGGCGGTGGCATCGGCGGCGATGGTGGGACGCCCCTTGGGATTCAAGTCCTCGTCCAGCGGTTGCACAACCAGGAATTTGATTCCCTCAAGCCCTTCATACTTGTGGGTAGCGACTACCGTGCCGATCACACGTGCAAATTTCATTCGGCCTCCAGCGGCTCCAGGCGGACATAGATCAGTGTGTCGTGCAGCTCGCCATCCACAGCCACGGCGTGGTTGCGTAGCGTGGCCTCCAACTCGAACCCCGCCCGCTCTGCCACCCGTTTACTGTGCTCGTTACGCGCATCGCACCGAATCTCCACGCGGCGCGCACCCAACGTCTCGAACGCAAAGTGCGTGACGCCACGCACAGCCTCCGTGATGTACCCCTGCCCGGCAAAGCATTTGCGTACCCAATAGCCGATCTCAAAACACGGCACATTCCAGTCTATCCGGTGCAACCCACTCCCGCCAACTAGCGTGTGGGTTCCCTTGAGAAAAAGCAACAGCCACAAATCCTCGCGCGTCAGGAATCGAGCACGCCCCCTGCGCACCAATTCTTCATCTTCCTCGACAGTCGGGACGTGATCGGCCCAAGGCAACCAGGGGCGCAGAGCGTCGATGCTCTCCGCCACCGCCGCCTGAAGTTCTTCCCCGTCGCCCGGCATCGGCGAACGAACGGTCAGCCGTTCCGTATCAAAGGAATCAGGGAAATCTAGCAAAACTGGGTTCACTCTTTTACTCATAGCCGATCAATCACCCGTGTCTGAAAGCGTGTCGCATCAACAACGTTCTCCCACATCTCTGGATGAAGCCGCGGAATGACGACCTGTCGCACCAGCAAATCGGGCCGCTCTAGCACGCCCACGCCGATCTCGACCGCCACCTCCACGTCGGCAACCAGGCCGGAAAAGAGCACGATGCCCTTGCCCCCCAACCCATCGGCCAGCCGCACCTCGACCAGCCGCACCTGGGCACCCTTGACGCCCGCGTCGGCGGCGTGAATGGCCGCCGCGACAGTACTCGTCTCAACAATACCCAGCGCATCGGTGATCTCTGGCACCCGCCCCCCGCCGACGGCATCCACCACTTCCGGATGCACGAACGGCAGATAGACGAAATCCACGGCCGCATCATCGCCCACCTCGCGCCCGGCCGCCAGAGACTCTTCCACGTCGGCCACCGCACCCCCGATCAACACCAGATACTTGCCAGGCTGCACCGTGCCCGCCCGAATGACGTCAATCGGCGCACGTTTGACCATCGCGTCGGCGGCTTGGATGCCGGCTGCGATGCTGTTGAATTCGAGTAGTGCTAGGGCTGGTTCGATCATAGCGTAATGCGTGAAACGTGATGCGTGACTCGGCTTACTCCTGCGTACCAATTTCGAGATCACCGAGAGAATCTTGCAAAAAAGCGCCGATAGTTTTGATCAATGAATTCGCTGCTACTAGATTACCGGGATCACTTGCAGGGAAGAGACTAATTCCCAAATAGTGCTCAAGATGAAGTGTCAGTACCACATCATCGATTTTCAAATCCCAATACCGTTGGTCAAGGCCATCCAATTTCTCAATCCAGTGCCCGCCAAATTGCTGTACAATCGTTTGGGCAATCGAGTCGAAAAGCTTCCAACTTGATACCTCGCTCAAACGTGCTTCAGTTCTTCCACTTTTTGTAGAATAGCCGATGACCATTGAATGCATTGAAACCACTATACAATCCGAAAAGCATCCTTCAACACACACCGCCGAATCCGGCTAAAACTGATCGGGTTGGTGATCCCCTCACCAGTGGGGCTGGCGATGGTGAACGAGCAAAACCCCTCGCCGCCGTACCCGACGCCCGCGTAGGCCGGACCGTTCTTGACGAAAATGCTGCAATCCATCTCCCGTGCCATACGGCTCAGGTTATCCAGGTTCTTGGAATGCATCACCGCCGTATGCCGGAATCCGTGTTCGGCAGCCTTGGCCAGGTCGATCCCCTCGTTGGCGTCGCGCACGCGAACCAGCGGGATGATGGGCATCATCTGCTCTGACAGCACCAACGGATGGTCGCGTTCCACCTCGACCACCACCAGGCGCACCTCATCGCCCACGTCCACACCGATCTCTTTGAGCAACACGTTGGCGTTCTTGCCGATAAAGGCCTTGTTCATCATGCCGTGCTGCCCGGCGGGCGGGACCTGCGTAAAAATCGACCGCATCAACCGCTTGAGTTGGTGCGAGTTGATCTCGTACGCGCCGTGGCTGCACATCGCACGCTTGAGGTCATCGGCAATAGAGGCAACGGCGAAAATCTCCTTTTCGTCCACGCAGATGATATTGTTGTCAAAGGACGCGCCGCGCACGATGTCGCGCCCGGCCTGCTCCAGGTCTGCCGTCTCGTCCACCACGACGGGTGGATTGCCCGGCCCGGCACAGACCGCTCGCTTGCCGCTCTGCATCGCCACCTTGACTACTGCCGCGCCGCCAGTGATGGCCAGCAACTGTACGTCGGGGTGGCTCATGATCTGCTGGGCACTCTCAATGGTCGGCTCGGCCACGGCGCAGACCAAGTTGGGCGGTCCGCCCGCCTCAACGATGGCTTCGTTGATCAACTGTACCGTGTGGTTGGAACAAGCACGCGCGCCAGGATGGGCATTAAATATGACGGCGTTGCCCGCCGCCACCATCCCGATGGTGTTGCAGATGACGGAGGACGTCGGATTCGTGCTGGGAATGATCGCACCGATCACGCCATAGGGCGCATACTCGACCAGCGTCAGGCCGCCGTCGCCGCTCCAGGCCGCCGGATCGAGCACCTCGGTGCCGGGCGCTTTGTTGGCGTTGAGCAGATTCTTTTGAATCTTGTCCTCGTACCGCCCCATCCCCGTCTCTTGCCACGCCTCGTAGGCCAGCACCTGGGCATTCTCCCGCGCTATGCGGCGGATGTGGGCGATCATTTTTTCGCGCAACGAGAGCGGCATATCGCCCAATTGCACGTAGGCCTGGCGCGCGGCCGCCACGGCGCTGTCCACGTCGGGGAAGAGATTATCCCCGTGACGCAGCACCGGGGCTGGCGGAGGAGGTTGTGAGGCGTCCGTCGGCTCTGGCAGCGGGCCGTGACGTACCCGCTCTCCTTGGCGCAACTCGGACATCACCTGCTGAACAATGGCGTCAATACGGGCATCGTCCAACATCAGTCTGCCTCAGCCTTGTCATACTTGACCACGCCCTCTACCTCCAGCGTGTCCACGATCGCCATAATGACGGCGTCACACGGACGTTTGTCCGTCACTTTTGTTTGGCGGGCGGAACTGCCGGTGGCAAAGAGCACCACCTCACCCAGCCCGGCGCCGACAGCATCCGCCGCCACGCGGTAGCCCCCCGTCTCTTGCCCCTCGATGTCGAGTTGCTTGAGCACCAAGAACTTTAGTCCATCCAACGTTGGTTCCTTGCGCGTGGCAACCAACGTGCCCACTACTTTTCCTAGTAGCATTTGGAACTCCGTAAACGTAATACGTGATACAGTGACACGTGAAAAGTATCACTGCAAGCGAAGCGACGTCACCGTGTCACTCTGCTGGTTGACGACCCAAAGGCAATGTGGTGTCCACATTGGCGTGCGGGCGCGGGATGACGTGGATGGCGACAACCTCGCCCACTCTCTCGGCCCCCCGTGCGCCAGCTTCGACCGCCGCCTTGACAGCCGCTACATCGCCTCGCACGACGGCGGTCACAAAACCACCGCCGGTCTTTTCATAGCTCACCAACTCGACCTTGGCCGCCTTGACCATCGCATCGGCGGCCTCGACCATCGCCGGAAAACTCTTTGTCTCGATCATACCTAGTGCTTCAGTCGCACCATACTCATTAGCCATATTGTCCTCCTAATTTACCAAAATAAGGGATTGCTCAAAAATACCTTTGAACTTTCCCACTCATTTCCCGGGTACTAGTATTTGTAAAATGCGAGCGAACTCGAAGCGAGTTCGAGTTGTTCTCTGAACAACGCCTATGTACGGCGCCTGGTCTCGACCGTGCGCCCACTGACACCCTCAATCGCAGCGACGGCCGCGCCGTAACCGGCCATAATGTCTTGTTCTTCGCCGCCCAGATAGACGCGCCCAAAACTGCCAAAGGCGCGCACTTCCAAAATATTGATGTTGGCTTCCTTTTCCGCCTCGTTGGCAGCCAATGCAGCATAAGCAGCTGGCTCGACCTCCAACACATACAACGTCTGGCCCGCCAGCAGCATGTGACCGTGTCGCATACGGTTGATGAGCTGCACCTGGTGGGCGTCCACGTGGCGAATGATCTGGCTGGAGATTACCCGAGGCTTGATGCGGTCCGCTTCCTGCAAATCCAACGCATCCAGGATTGCCGCACCAGCCGCCCGTACCTCGGCTTGGTCTTGATGATGTATCTCTAGCAGGCCATACAGCCGCTCGACGATCTGCATCCCGGGGCGCACCCGCGTGGATTTCAGCGCGATATCGGTGATGCGATTGATCTCGATACCGGGCGAAATCTCCACCCACAGCGACGTATCGTAAGGCAGCGGCAGGAACCCACGTGCCACCGTGCCCAGGAACCCCGCGTGCTGCGGCTGCAAACTATCCAAAAACACATACGTGCGTAACTCGACTGTCATACAAATTCTCCTTTGCATAAGAAACCAGGGTTTTGTCGCTTCGCTTGCGCAAACACCTGATTTCTCAAACTCAGTTTCCGGCTCCCTGCACAATCTTTATACTGGCACTGGCCCCAATCCGGCTGGCGCCCGCCGCGATCATCTTTTGCGCGTCCTCATAGGTGCGGATACCGCCCGCCGCCTTGACTCCCATCTTGGGGCCGACCACCCGCCGCATCAGGGCCACGTCCTCTGTAGTAGCCCCACCCGGCCCAAAGCCCGTGGAGGTCTTGACAAAGTCTGCCTCCGCTACCTTGGATAATTGACAGGCAATCACCTTTTCCTCGTCGGTGAGCAGCGCCGCCTCGATAATCACCTTGAGGATCGCGTTGCCCGCGTGGCAAGTCCGGGCGATGGATGCGATGTCGCGCTCCACCAACTCGTAATCCCGCGACTTGAGCGCGCCGACGTTGATCACCATGTCCACCTCGGTCGCGCCGTCGTGAACCGCTTGCTGGGCCTCAAACACCTTGACTTCGGTAGGCGTTGCGCCCAACGGAAAGCCGACGACGGTGCAGACGAGTACATCGCTGCCCGCCAATAGTTGCGCGCACAGCTTCACGTGGGTCGGGTTGACACACACCGAGGCAAAGCTATGTTTCCGCGCCTCGTAGCACAATTGCGCGATCTGATCCTGCGTCGCGTCGGGTTTGAGGATCGTGTGGTCGATCATGTGGGCCATACGGCCATCGGTCGGCGCGATGCCCAACGTGCTGGCGACACGGTCGGCGCCTGCATTGACCACGTGCTGCACCCGCTCCACATAGTTGTGGGACGAGATGGGAGAATGCCCAGCAGTCCCGGCTCCAGCCTGCTCCTCTTCCTGCACCAAGATTAACACCTGGCGTGTGATTTGTTCAATGATACGTTCCAAAGTCGCTTCATCTATTTTCATCATTCATCCCAACACGTTTCACGAATCACGCGTAAAGCGCCGTTCGATATCCATAATTTTGTCCACGCGCCGCGCGTGTCGCCCACCGCCAAAGAAAGTCTCCAGCCAAACCTTGACAATCTGCTTGGCCAGGTTGGGGCCGATCAATCCAGCGCCCAGCGTCAACACATTCGCATCGTTGTGCTCCCGGCTGTTAGAGGCCGTAGCCTGATCGTAGCACATTGCCGCGCGCACGCCCGGCACCTTGTTGGCCGCCATACACGAGCCGATCCCCGCGCCGTCTACGATGATGCCGCGCCAAGCACGTCCCTGGGCCACCAACTGGGCCACCGCAAAGGCAAAATCCGGATAATCGACCGACTTGCGGCTATCAGTTCCACAATCTATGACCTGGTGCCCCAACTCGCCCAGATAGCCCTTGAGCATCTCTTTCAATTCATATCCACCGTGATCGGTGCCAATGGCAATGAGCTGCTGATTCGGCGAGGAAGCAGGTACGGGTGCAGGGGAATGCGAGGGTGTGGAAATGTGAGACAATGTCACGCGCCGTTCCATAGCCACTTGTCGGGCCAGGGGAGTGACCAGCGCTCCTTGAGGTATATCTATCTGCCCACCGACCGGAATAACCTGAACATCTGCCTCGGTCACCAGAGGTCGCGCGACTGCCGGCTCAGAATCTTGCGACAATCCCAACGTGCGGTAAACTATACGACGTACCATCTGTCGAATTTGATTCTCGTCCGGCACTGGTTCTCCTTGTTTTGTTTGGGCTTGAATTACAGGAATCTGATTATATCACCACTAGGCGCGAAAGCCAAATGATGATAAACCAAAGTTTACGCCCCACCCTTTTGCCACAACCGGTAACGGAGGGCAAAGAGTGGGGCGACGTCCTCAACGAACCTATCCTGAGCAGGGTCAACAGACCGCGTCAGACAATGTCATCATCAATCTGGACTCATCCGCCGCTCGGATATGAGGATCTATCTCCCCATAGCGACGCCAGAGTTCGTCCACGATAACGGCAGCGTCACACTGCACGCCCTGCCGGCCAAAGTACTCGCAGATACGCTCAATATCGCGTTGTAGGATATCATGGGCACTACTGTTGGCACGGATATTCGCCACTTGGGGAAAATCGATCACCGTCAACGCTCCCTCCCAATAGAGGATGTTGTAGGCCGATAGATCACCGTGAATCAGATTATGCCACAACATCAACTCGACATTGCGCAGCACCTCCTGAAACAGTGGCACAGACTCGTCCGGCTCCATGCGGACCTGGTTCAAGGTAGGGGCAGCCATGCGTGCATCCCCATGATAGCTCATCAGGATGGCGTTGTCGCTGGCGGCGATGGGCTGAGGCACAGCAGCGCCAGCTTGGTACAGACGTTCCAGCGTCGTGTACTCGTACATGAGCCATGACGTATGCGACACCTGTCTGCCAAAGGCGGTCTTTTTACCGATGGCACGGGCGACGCGCTGGTCGCGGGCGTGATCATGGTCGTTGCCACGGGCATCCAGAATCCCGCGCCCCTCGCGATACATCTTGTCGTTGCGCAGGGTGCGAAACTGGTGCGGACGGTACACTTTGACCGCCAGCCAGGTCAAGCCGGTGGCAGGTTCAGCCTGGCAACGATAGACGCTGGCCTCTTTGCCACCTTTGATCAGGTTCATCACATCGTTGATCAAACCCAGGTCGTAGAACGAACGCAGGGACGAGAGCAGCCAGCCCTCTTCGTACCGGGACGGCTGGTAGGTGATATTAAATCCGCCTTCCAGTCCCGCGGTGGCGTCGGCCAACTCGGTGATGATTTGACCGTCCGATTTCTTGGGTTCGTGTCTGGCCTTTGGTTTACGCTTGCGCCGCGCCTGGCGATCTGTATGCAATGGATTGAATTGTTCTTCATAGACGTCGAATTCATCGTCTAGGGTAAAATCGTCCTTTGTCACTGTTGATTTCCTTTCAAAAAGTATGGTGTTGTTTGAGTTTTTGTCTGTTGACACTGTTGTTTTGTACTCCTATCAGTTGAAAAAATAAAAAAAGACCGTGGGGCAAGCGCCTCCCACGGCCATTGTTAGTCAGTTGATTGGAAACAAAAAAAGGCCGTGGGTGCCAGGTGCCCCACGGCCAAGGAAATCTACAGAATTAGATCCTTACAGGAAAAGCTTGCTTTTCCTGTTGAAAAACTCCGGATCGGGGTTTTTCACCGGTCACCAGGCGCACTTAACCAGGGGAAAACAAGAACTTTTTCATATGACATACGCCTGCAACCTCCTTTTAGGATATGATGGCGCAATTATACTGGGTTCGCGCCGATTGTCAAATCTGGACGATACTCTGGTATCGCCACGATACTCTGGTATCACACTCACTGCAACGGGAAAACGGCCAAAAACAACCAACTCGTAAACAGCGCACCGCTTAATGCAAAAGGCCATTTCTGTCGGTACGATGCAGTCACCAACGCCAAAAGTCCCAAAACGACCGGGAGCATTGGGAGAATCAGTATAACTTTAGTTTCCGGTAAAAGTTTCGATGAATTTCGACCGACACTCCATATATTGGGGGTGTCACGAAATTTCACCCACATATAGGGGCATAGTCTTGTATTTACACCCTTTCTCAAAGTTGATGGTTGCCGGATAGTCTCCC
>JAAEPW010001141.1 GCA_024232355.1 Chloroflexota bacterium
CTCAAAAACACGTGAGGGAGCGTATCGAAGGGGATGAGAAAACTGCAAGAGTTGAAACTCAACGGCACGCCAACAGAATAGACTAAGATAAGGGCGAACCAGAATTTGCTCGTGTCAAGATAAATCCGAAACCTTTGGGATAGGAGGTGTGACTCTTTGAAATAGGTTGTTGTTGCCCAGTGGGTGCGAGCCGATCCGGCTCCAGTCCCACCGGACCAAAGCATGGTCAGCAGGTCCGTAGCGAACCCGCGTGCAGCAATGTACGAAGCCGGGTGTAGTGAGGGTGTAGGCCGCGTGATTGAGCCCCGAAATTGGTATAGTTGTGGTCTGTAAGGATAACCTCTCGACGTGAGGGGGAAAGCCGACGCTCTGCAAATGGTGGAAGGCAGTAGTCTCTGGTGCAAAGAAAGACCATGCACTGGCGACACCACCGGGGTCTGAGAGCGGGGCATGTACTCATAGGGGTAGCTCGGGAACTTGAGAGAACCGTCTGTTTCCTTGTGACAGGTTTCCCGGTGGGGTGCCGGGTGACCAATA
>JAAEPW010001142.1 GCA_024232355.1 Chloroflexota bacterium
CAAATCTTGAAAAAAGTTGACGTTTTACCATTTTTGATCGTTTTTCTGACATCTGGACCAACTTTTCCAAGTTGCTGGCAGGTATACGGTTTGGCGTCCCCAGGGACGGATTGGCTCTCCTAGCGACTTTTGCGGTATTGCCAAAAATGAAATCAAATTCTAAACTACCCAATCATCTCCAATCACTGCTCGACAGTTTTGTCAACGAACAAGACAATGTGCATAACGGCATGCTTTTCGTCGAGGGGCCAGATTTCAAATGGAAAGGTGCTAGCGGCATGGCCTTTTCTGAAAATAGAGTTCCCATGCTTCCCGACGATCAATGGAACATTGACAGCATCGCCAAGACGATGACAGCCACGATTGTGATGAAACTGGTCGAGGCCAAGAAACTAACAGTCAATGATCTGATCAGCCAGTATCTTGCTGACGCTTTGATGGACGGACTCCACGTCTATAAAGGTCACTCGTATGGTGAAACGATCACCGTGCGGCATCTGCTAACCCACACCAGCGGCATCGCGGACGATTGGGCGCATCCAGAATTTCTGGGTCTGATCACGGCAGACACTCAGAAACATTGGACACCTGAAGAGACAGTCGAGTTTGTCAAAAAGAACTCTCCGCCTTGTTTCTCGCCGGGCGAGGGTTTCCAGTACTCGGACCCCGGTTACAACCTACTCGGCCTAATCATCGAAAATGTGACGGGAAAAGCGCTTTACGAGGTGTATCGAGAGCTGCTGCTCGATCCCCTGGGGATGGAGCACACGTACAGACCGTCGCGTGAAGAGGCGCGTCCGAGCCTTCCGGGCAGGAGCCCTTCTCACAGGTATCTCGATGACTATGAGTGCACCCTGCTTCCGGCGGTTATGACAGCCGATTGGGCCGGGGGCGGCTTGATTTCTACTGCCGAGGATTTGAATCGATTCCTACGAGCGTTCGTTCGGAACGAGATATTTGAGAACCCAACCACCAGAGACGAGATGTTTCAGTGGACACAATCCGCGCCGTTTCACAACTATGGTTTTGGGATCTCGCGCGTGCTGTTCGACGAGTCAGACGATCCCAAGTACGTCGGGCTTGGAGAGGTTTGGGGCCACACCGGGTCCTCGGACAACTTTATGTATTATTGGCCCAAAAAAGACATGATCTTGATCGGTACACTGAACCAGATCGCATGCGAAAGAAAAATGTACGACAACGTCGCTTTGATTATGCACGCCATTCAAGATTCGTGAAATCCGTAGCAAAAAAGCGTTTGGTGGCAAGACGTCAACAAAATCTAGGAGATAGATAAACAAATGTTTTTTCAAGAACCGTTCAAGCGTATGAACAAAACCTACAACGAATATCCTCAGCAATTTTGGATCCTCGTGATGAGCAGATTCATCGACCAACTCGGCGGGGCGCTTATTTTCCCCTTTCTGACTCTCTACATCACGCGCAAGTTCAACGCGAGCATGACCGAGGTCGGCGTGATCTTTGGGATTGTGGCAGCCTCGGGCATTGTAGGCAGTATGCTCGGCGGCGCGCTGAGCGACCGTCTAGGACGAAAGGGCATGGTGATATTCGGGCTGCTCGCCAGCGCGGCCGTCAACCTGATGCTGGCGTTTGTGACCGACATCAAGCTCGTCTACGTTGGTGCGGTGTTTATCGGGCTTTTTGGGAACTCGGCTGGCCCAGCGCACGGAGCAATGGTCGCCGACTTGTTGCCGGAGGAAAAACGCACCCAGGGCTTTGGTATTCTGCGCGTGGTCTTTAACCTCGCCGCGATGATCGGTCCGGCTATCGGCGGACTGTTGGCCGCTCGTTCCTTTATGCTTTTGTTCATCTGTGATGTAGTGAGCAGCACGATCACGGCCATCATTGTGGCAATGGCGCTCCGGGAGACAATGCCTGAGGCTGCCGAGGATGAACCAGAGAAAACAATGGCCGAGACCTTTGGTGGTTACGGGGACATCCTGCGAGATGTGACCTTTATGCTCTTTGTCGGTGCCTTTGTTTTGATGACGTTTGTCTATATGCAGATGAACACTACACTGGCCGTTTACCTACGAGACTCGCACGGTATTCCCGCACAGGGCTTTGGGTATCTCTTGAGTATGAACGCGGCGATGGTCGTCTTGTTCCAATTTACCGTCACGCGCCGAATTGCCAAATACAAGCCGTTGACTATAATGGCAGTAGGTACGCTGCTGTACGCGGTTGGATTCGGCATGTACGGTTTCGTCTCGACCTATGCCCTCTTTGTCATTGCAATGATCATCATCACTATCGGTGAGATGTTTGTCGCGCCAAACTCGCAGGCGATGGTGAGCAAGTTCTCACCTGACAACATGCGGGGGCGGTATATGGCGGTCTTTGGCATCAGCGGGGCAATTCCGTGGGGCGTCGGGCCGCTCGTAGCCGGGTTGATCATGGACAACGCCGACCCCCGCTGGCTTTGGTATGCCGCCGGATTGTTGGGTTTGGTCGCCGCTGGGTGCTTTGCCACGTTACAACCCCGAGTCGAACAGCGTACAGAGCAAATTGGTCAGGCGGAGGCTACCGTTTCCGCGACATAGAAAAAAGGAGCACAAGATGTCTATCAAACCTCTGGCGCGCATTCGCAAGACGTACAACGAGTACCCGCAGCAATTCTGGATCCTTATCCTGGGCATATTCATAGATCGACTGGGGGGAGCCCTCATGTTCCCCTTTTTCACCCTCTATGTCACAAAAAAGTTCGACGTGGGCATGACAGAGGTGGGCATACTCTTTGCCGTATTCTCAATATCGAGCATCGTGGGCAGTATGCTCGGCGGCGCGCTGACCGACCGCCTGGGGCGCAAAGGTATGTTGATTTTTGGATTGGTCGCCAGCGCATTAACCAGTCTGTTGATGGGCATGGTGGGAACCATCGAACTTTTCTTTGGCACCGCAATGATCGTGGGATTGCTGGCCAATATGGGTGGCCCGGCCGGGCAAGCGATGGTCGCCGACCTGCTGCCGGAGAAAAAGCGTGCCCAGGGTTTTGGCATTTTGCGCGTGGTGGCCAACCTGGCCGTCACCATTGGTCCGGCCATCGGGGGATTGCTGGCTACCCAATCCTACATGCTCTTGTTCATCTGCGACGCGATCACCAGCACGATCACGGCCATCATCGTGGCCCTGGCGATCCGAGAGACCAAACCAGAAGCCGCCGAGGACGAGCCTGAGCAGACGATGGCCCAAACCTTTGGCGGTTACGGAGACGTTCTACGAGATACCGTTTACGTCTTGTTTATGGGCGCCTGCATCTTGATGACGCTCGTCTATATGCAGATGAACACCACATTGGCTGTCTATTTGCGGGACGTTCACTCTATTCCCGAGCAGGGTTTTGGGTACATCTTGAGCCTCAATGCAGGGATAGTCGTTCTATTCCAATTCTCCATCACGCGCTGGATTGCCAAGTATCGACCGTTGCTCGTCATGACTGTGGGGATGCTGCTGTACGCGATCGGGTTTGGGATGTATGGTTTTGTCTCGACCTATATCTTGTTTATGGTGGCGATGGTCATCATTACCATCGGCGAGATGATGACGGCTCCGACCTCTCAGGCACTGGTGGCCCAGTTGGCGCCCGAAGACATGCGCGGGCGATACATGGCGGTCTATGGATTCACGTGGGTGATCCCGTCGGCTATCGGGCCGCTCTTGGCCGGACTGGTGATGGACAATGCCGACCCACGCTGGGTTTGGTACATCGCCGGGTTGTTGGGCATCGTCGCGACCGGGGCTTTTATCCTGTTGGAGCGTCGTGCTGGCATATCAGCTTGGGCGGCAGTTGACGAACGGCTCAAGATCCTCCAAATGCTGGAAGAGAAAAAGATCTCGGCGGAGAAAGCGTCCACTCTGTTGCAAGGGCTCAAGGAACGCCAGTGGGCCGCCGCCGGGACAACAGGCCCAAGTTGGGAGAGACGGCATCTCCGCATCCAGGTAAGCGATGTCGCATCAGGCACACTGACGACCAACATGGTCCTGCCTATGGGCTTGGTCAACACAGTCCTGTACACGGGAGGCCGGTTGACCGACGATCTTGACAGCCTCGACTTGCAAGAGTTGGAACGGTTGGTTGACAGCAGTGCGGCGGGCCAAGGCATCGAGACGATGCGGACGGATGCCGATCAACAGGTAGAGATCTTGGTGGAAAATGGCCACACGGACGGTTGAGCACAAGGCATCTTGGCGAGTTGAGTGAATAGAGCTATAGGCATGACAGAATTTAGGGGGTTTCTATGGATGAACGAATGCGGATACTAGAGTTGATCGAAGCGGGAGAGATCAACGCGGAGGAGGGAGCGCGGCGGCTGGAGGCTTTCTCGGAGAGCATTGGGGCACCGGAACGTCCTGTCACTCCCCATACCCCAATCTCCCGCCCAGCTTTGGTGGAATGGTTGTGGCAAGTTGTGTTCTGGATCGGGGTGGCCTTGATGGCAGTTGGCGGATTGCTGGTGGCGTCTGTTTACACTGAGCGTCTCGTCACCGGATGGTCGGCCTGGGGATGGATCATCTTTCTCCTTGGTATGGTGGTGGGGTTGGTGGGCTGGTGGTTGCAACGCGCTCCCTGGCTCTCGGTACGAGTGCAACCGTCTGATGGTCCCAAAATCAATATAGCCTTGCCACTGCCGTTGACCCTTATCGCCTGGGGGCTGCGCATTGCCCGTCCCTTTGTTCCACAACTTGAGGAAACGGGAGCAGATGAGGTGCTTTTAGCGCTGCGGGACGGAATGAAAGAGGGACAACCCTTCCTCGTCGAGGTGGACGAGGGAGACGATGGAGAACGAGTACAAGTTTATATTGGCTAGGAGGCAAAACAATGGCATCAGTAAGTGAAGAGCGGATGAAGATTTTGCAGATGTTGGAAGAAGGCAAGATATCGCCAGACGAAGCGACCACATTGCTCCGTGCGTTGGATGGAGGGCACCGAGCAATGTCCAGCACACCCAGCGCCAGCAGTGATAGCCGTTTCCTGCGCGTCCAAGTGACCGACATGGAAACTGGGAAGGCAAAGGTGAACGTGACCATCCCGATGGGGTTGGTGGGTGCGGGATTGCGCATCGCAGAGCGGTTTGCCCCCGAGTTTGATGGCTTTGACATGGAAGAACTAGAGATCCTGCTCGCCAGCGGCGCGGTCGGCAAGATGGTCGAGGTGCGGGATGAAGAGGACAACGAGCTGGTAGAGGTCTACGTCGAGTAGATACGACAACTATGCGACTCTTTGGGCGGTATTTCTGAACTCGAATGTTCACGAGGCACAAATCCCTTTTGCCTTGTTACCTATGACTGCCTGAACCTATAGCAGGATAAATCGGTATTAGAATAGTACGCGACTATATCACATCATGAGGAAAAAATTATGACAGATCCACGGATTGAAAAACTGGCCAACGTGTTGGTCAACTATTCGGTTGAGATACAACCGGGTGACAAGGTCGGCATCAGGGGAGAAGCGCTTGCCAGCCCGTTGCTCAAGGCGATCTATGCAAAAGTATTGCAGGCGGGAGGGCATCCATTGATGATACCCACCTTATCAGGTACAGAGGAATTGTTTTTCCGTTACGCCTCGGACAAGCAATTACAATACATCCATGCACCAGAAAAGTTGATTGTAGAAACCTACGATGCCATCATTGGCGTCATGTGCTCAGAGAACACCAAAGCGATGAGCAACATAGATCCGGCCAAGATGGTGTTGAAAAGCCGCGCCGGAGCAGAGATCGGCAAGATTTTCATGCAACGGGCCGCCGGCGGCGAGTTGCGCTGGACCGGCACCCTATTCCCGACCCACGCCTACGCTCAAGATGCCGAGATGGGCCTAAGCGAGTACGAGAACTTTGTCTATGACGCGTGCATGCCAGACCCTGACGACCCAGTTGGCTACTGGCGCCGCTTCTCGGCCTGGCAGCAAAAAATCGTGGATTGGTTCCAAGGAAAGGAAAAGGTGCGCGTCGTTGGGCCAGAGACGGACCTGCGTTTGAGCATCGCCGGACGCACCTTTATCAACAGCGATGGCAAACGCAATATGCCCAGCGGCGAGGTCTTTACCGGACCGGTGGAAGACAGCGTCGAGGGGCACGTCTACTTTTCGTATCCAGCCATCTACCAAGGACGGGAGGTTTCTGGTGTACGGCTGTGGTTCGAGGGAGGCAAAGTGGTCAAGGCAACCGCCGAAAAGAACGAGGATTTCCTGATCCAAACCCTCGACACGGATGAGGGTGCGCGGTACGTGGGCGAGTTTGCCATCGGCACAAATAAGGGCATCACCCGCTTCACGGGGCAGATTCTGTTCGACGAAAAGATCGGCGGCAGCTTTCATATGGCAATGGGCAGGAGTTATCCTGATACAGGTGGCAAGAACGAGTCGGCCATTCACTGGGACATGATCTGCGATATGCGTG
Source organism: Chloroflexota bacterium (assembly GCA_024232355.1). The sequence goes on from JAAEPW010001142.1 coordinate 6,423, forward strand.
ACGGGGGCGAGATTTGGGTGGATGACGAGTTGTTGTACAAAGATGGGGACTTTGTGATCAAATTCTAACAAGGAGAAACTAGAGAATGACAGATCCACGGATTGGAAAACTGGCCGATGTATTGGTCAACTATTCGGTTGCTGTGCAGCCGGGTGACAAAGTGATGATACAGGGGGACACGGTTGCCAGCCCGCTACTCGAGGCGGTCTATGCCAAGGTCCTGCTAGCGGGGGGGCATCCACTGTTGCTACCCTCTCTGTTTGGAACGCAAGAGCTATTTTTCCACTATGCCTCGAACGAGCAATTGCAGCACATACCAGAACCGATCAAGTTGGTCATAGAAACCTACGATGCCACCATCAACATTTCGGGTACGGAGAACACCAAGGCGCTGAGCAGCGTAGACCCATCCAAAATGGTACTACGCAGCCAAGCTCAAGCAGACCTGGTGCAGACATATATGCGGCGATCTGCCGCTGGCGAGTTACGCTGGGTTGGCACGTTGTTCCCAACCAACGCTTACGCCCAGGATGCCGAGATGAGCCTGAGCGAGTACGAGGACTTTGTCTACGGCGCATGTATGCCGGATTTGGATGACCCGGCCGGCTACTGGCATCGCTTTTCGGTCTGGCAGCAGAAAATTGTGGATTGGCTCGAGGGCAAAGAGCGGGTACACGTCATTGGCCCAGAAACGGACCTGCGCCTGAGCATCGCCGGGCGCACCTTTATCAACAGCGATGGCAAAAACAACATGCCTAGTGGCGAGGTATTTACCGGCCCGGTAGAGGACAGCGTCGAAGGACACGTCTACTTTTCGTATCCGGCGATCACCGCAGGACGAGAAGTGGCCGGTATACGGCTGTGGTTCGAGAATGGCAAAGTGGTCAAGGCAACCGCCGAAAAGAACGAGGACTTTTTGCTCCAGACTCTCGACACCGACGAGGGCGCGCGGTACGTGGGCGAATTTGCTATCGGCACCAACAAGGGCATTACCCAGTTCACGCGGCAGATTCTGTTTGACGAAAAGATCAACGGCAGTTTCCATATGGCGGTGGGTTTTAGCATTCCCGATACCGGGGGTGAGAACAAGTCGGCCATCCACTGGGACATGATCTGCGACATGCGCGACGGGGGCGAAATCTGGGTGGACGATGAACTGCTCTACAAGGATGGGGATTTTGTGATCGAGTTTTAGTGTGAACGGTTCTAGACTTGGGAGGTCTCGGAGACTTCCCAAGTCTGGGGTATCTGGCTCATTGCGTATTCGGCCAGTGCCATGATCGTCAAGCTGGGGTTGATGCCGGGGTTGGCGGGCATAATTGATCCATCGATCACGTACAAGCCCGGATAATGGTGTGCCTCGCAGTTGAGACCGATCACGCCCTCGTCAGCGTCGTTGCCAAAGGGTACGCCACCCAGAATATGCGCGGTCGATGGAAAGTTGAACAGGGTCTCGCTGACCGTTCCAGCCGGCACGCCGTCGATTTTCTTGGCAAAGGCGCGCGTAACTTGATGACCAATAGGTATCTCGGCTTGGACGGGCTTTTCGTCGTCTCGCTTGACAACCAGTCCGCGTCGAAAAAGTGTGAACAAGCTACGTCCCGGTCGCATTTGCATCAAGTTGTCTTTGGTTTGCATCACCAACAAGACGGTGGTATAGCGAGCATAATCGGTAAAGAGCGCGCGGGCAGCATCGCGAAAGTTGACCAAGCCTTCTCTAAACGCCAACAGAAAACGGACCAATATACCCCGATCTCCGGCCTCGATCAATGGGGCACTCAACACCTTTGTGAACGATGATCCTTCTGGCCAGCGCACCGGCTCGATGGCGGTGACCTCGTCGGCGTGAAAAATCGACGTTATGGCAACACCTTCAGAATAGTTGATGTCATCCCCCCGAGCCATCGCGCCCAGCAACGCCTCGCTGTTGGTGCGTACACAGTCGCCCAGTCGCTGCGAGAGATTGGGTAGCGATTGTATAATATCACGACAGTGAAACAGCAGTTTGAGCGTGCCCACTGTGCTGGCCGAGATAACCACGTTGCGCGTCCGCACCGTCCGCTTGGGTTTGAACGGCCACGATGTTGAATCGCGATAAACCACCTCGTAGCGGGCACCATCAGGTTGACCATCGGGCAGCGAGTGAATGCTCGTCACTTCCGCCTCGGACCTGATCTCGGCCCCCCATTTTTCCGCGAAATGGAGATAGTTCTTTGGCAGCGTATTCTTGGCATTCTCACGGCACCCCACCATACACCCGCCGCAGTGGATACATCCCTTGCGTGCTGGCCCCTCGCCATCAAAATATGGGTCAGGGACAGTTTCACCCTCTTGATCCGGCTCACCAAAAAAGACAGCCACCTCGGTCGGGCCAAAGGTGTGGCCCTGACCCATGTCCTCGGCAATCTGTTGCAACACATCGTCGGCGGGCCAGCGGCGCGGGTTAGGAGTCACACCTAGCATACGCTTGGCAGCGTCATAGTGGGGAGCTAGGATGGTCTTCCAGTCGGCCAGGTGGCTCCAGGACGGGGATTTGAATGTCTTGTCATCCGGTTCCATCATTACGTTGGCATACATCAAGCTACCCCCACCCACCCCGCTGCCGACCATCACCATCACACCGTCGAGTTGTGTGATCTGTAGAATGCCAAAACAGCGTAGTGGCGGAAACCACAGATATTTCCAAATGTTCCAATTGGTTTTTGGAAAATCCTCGTCGCGAAAGCGCTTGCCACGCTCCAGGACCAGCACCCGGTAGCCTTTCTCGGTGAGGCGCATAGCCGAGACGCTGCCGCCAAATCCAGAGCCAACGACGACAAAATCAAAAACCTCGGAGGCCCGGGAATCATCCGGGCGCGTGGTGATTTGTTTTTTGCTTTGCATAATATGCCCTCATCATTATAATTACCTTCACTTTACAATATCTCTTGCCCTGTTCAAGTTACAACTCGGTTACAATGAGGTTGCGTATCAAAAGCTATGCTTTTGATATTTGATGCTTTGGCCATAATTGTGTAAAATAAAGAGTATGTGAGAAACCTGTAGATTTGTTGACAGATTTTATACAAGGAATTTCAAAAGGATAAATTATGGCTACGTTTCAACCATTCGAACTGGAGCGCATGTTGTCCAGGTACGAAAACACTGTCGAGTACAACCTGTCGGAAAGTGGCGCTTGTCCGCTCACTCTCCGCAAGTTGCTGAAAGATGATGATTCGTTAATTGAGGAACTGCTCGATACCGAGTTTCACTACCCTCAGACCAACGGTATCCTCGAATTACGAGAAAACATCGCCGCGCTATATCCGGGCGCGACGCCCGACAACGTCTTGGTCACGGTAGGGGCTGCCGAGGCCAACTATATCAGTGTCCAGACTGTCGTCGCGCCGGGAGATAAGGTGACCGTGATGCTGCCCAACTATATGCAAGTGTGGGGAACAGCATACAACCTAGGTGCTGAGATCAAGAATTTTCATTTGCAGGAGAATCAAGATTGGGCACTCGATGTTGACGAGTTGAACAAGGCGGTATCCAACGAGACCAAGCTCGTTGCAGTATGCAACCCGAACAACCCCACCGGTCACATTCTCACCGAGGCGGATATGGACGCTGTCGTGAATGCCACGGCACGCGCGGGGGCGTGGCTGCTGGCCGACGAGGTATACAGCGGGGCAGAGCGGCTGACCGACGTACAGACCCCTTCCTTCTGGGGCCGATACGACAAGGTGCTGGCGGTCGGCAGCTTGAGCAAAGCTTACGCGCTTCCAGGACTACGGATCGGCTGGGTCGTCGCACCGGAGAAGTTGGTGGATGAATTGTGGGCACGTCATGAATACGTGACCATTGATGCGACGATGTTGTCCAACAAGCTAGCAGCTCTGGCGCTATCGCCAGAAGTGAGACCACGGATTATTCAGCGTGTGCGCGATTACGTCCGGCGTGGCTTTTCAACGCTTGAGGAATGGCTCAATAGTCACGGAGAGCTTTTCTCTGTGGTACCACCACAGGCAGCAGGGGTGGCCTTTGTGCGCTATGACCTGGACATCAACTCGACAGCGTTGGTGCTGCGCTTGATTCAAGAGAAAAGTGTGTTTATCATCCCTGGTGATTGTTTTGGGATGGATCGTTTCGTGAGAATCAGTTTCGGTCTGCCGGAAGATTATCTCAAAACCGCACTGAATCGCATTCACGAATTGATCGTTGAATTACAATAACAAGGAAAAACTTGTGCCTATCCCCGACGTGTCACTGCATGATGTATACAAAGCCAGGCAGAAAATCGCTGCTATCGCCGTAAGAACGCCTTTGATCCATTCCCCTCAGCTAACAGAACTGGTTGGCTCATCTGTCTACCTAAAGACTGAGAACTTGCAACAAACCGGTTCTTTCAAGATTCGCGGGGCCACCAACAAGATGCTCAACCTCACAGATGAAGAAAAGGCACGAGGAACAATCACCATCTCAAGTGGCAACCATGGTCGGGCGGTATCATACATCGCCAAGCGATTGGGCATCCACGCTGTGATCTGTATGTCGAGCCGGGTTCCAAGCAACAAAGTGGAAGCGATCAGCCGGCTCGGTGCCGAGGTAGTGGTACACGGCGACAGTTACCAAGACGCCGAGTTACACGCCTTGCAGTTGCAAGAGGAACGAGGATTGACCTTGATCGACCCTTTCGATGATCCCTTTGTCATTGCTGGGCAAGGTACAATTGGCCTAGAAGTGTTGGAAGATCTCCCAAAAGTGGACACCATCCTCGTGCCTTTGTCTGGAGGAGGGCTGATGTCGGGGATCGCGTTAGCTATGAAATCTGTCCGTCCTGCCATTCGCGTGATTGGTGTTTCAATGGATCGTGCGCCTGTGATGTACCACAGTTTAAAAGCCGGCAAACCCATAGATATGAAAGAGGAGGATACCATCGCCGACGCTCTGGTGGGCAACATCGGTTTGAACAACAAATACACTTTCCGTATGGTTCAGCAAACCGTTGATGACGTCGTATTGGTGTCTGACAAAGAGATTGCCGGGGCTATGGTCTTTGCCTTGGAAGCGCATCATCTCGTCGTGGAGGGAGGCGGGTCCGTGGGCATTGCGGCGATCTTGCACCAGAAAGCGACAGAGTTAGGGCGCAACGTGGTCGTCGTTATCAGTGGGAGCAATGTAGGCATTCCACTGCTTCTCAAAATAGCGAAAAGGCAGCAAATACTGAAACTCGTTAGCGTGATCAGAGGATTAGATTGAGGCTAGGTGTCCCGCTCACGCAGCCTCTAACAGATCGGCTAGGCCCAAAACTTGGCATCCCCTGAAAACGAACAGCGCAAGAGTAGAACCCTGCGCTGTTCGTATATCTATTCTGATTACTGCGATTGCCGCTTACTTTCTTTTGACCTTGATGACCTTGGGTCTGGTTTCTTCGGCCTTGGGCAATGTGAGAGTCAGTACGCCGTTCTCAAAAACCGCCTCGGCATTCTCAGCCTCGACAGGTACGTTGAGGGTCAGTGTGCGCAAGAATGTACCATGCACTCGCTCTTGGAACAAATAGTTGACGTTTTCTAATGGCTGTTGCAATTCGCCGCGGATCGTCAGGGTATCGCCTTCAATAGCAATATCCACCTGATCCGGAGTCAGCCCCGGCAGCGACGCGCTAATCACGATCTCCTCCGAGGTGGTGTACACATCCAGAGGAAGTCGACGATTTTTCTCTCTCGGGCCCTCTATCCATCGATGCGCTCGAGGATGTGCTGTTCCTTCCTCAAACAGTTGATTCATCGCCTCGCGCAAGGTCGTCATCTCACGCCATGGGTTCCTACGTATTAATGTCATCTTGTACCTCCTGGTTAGTCAATTTCCATAGGTGGGGAAAGTTAGCTCCCCCTAATTTTAGTTACTCGTTCTCTATTTACCCCTGACCTTGATCGCCTTGGGCTTGGCCTCTTTAGCCTTTGGCAACGTCAGAGTCAATACACCATTCTCAAACTCTGCCTCTGTCTTGTTCGTCACGACCGGAACTGGGATGCTCAACGAGCGATAAAAGGAGCCATAGTGACGTTCGCGGTAGGCATAATTCTCCTCGTTGATATCCTCGTCAATCTTTGTCTCACCCTTGATAGTTAAGGTGTCTCCGGTGATACTGATTTCCAAGTCATCGGCCCTGATGCCAGGGATAGCCGACTCGACAACAATGACGTCATCCGTCTCATACATGTCCACGGCCAATACTCTCTCCCGAATAACCGGGGTCAGCCAACTGGCTCCTGGTCGGACAACGCGCCTTCTAATTAGATTACGATAGGGCCCCCTTGGGTTTTCCCAATCGGTACATACCAAGTTTGTCATTTTATATCTCCTCAAGATCAGAATCATTTTTTGATTGTGTTGAGTGTGTAATCACAATCGTCCATATTTTTGCACAATCACATTAGATTGATGTAAGAGCCGCATTAGAAATGCGCTAGAAAAAAAATCACCCCCGCTATGTGTGCGGGGGTGATTAAGACTAAAAAAGAGGACAAGCCTCAGCCATCACGTTATAGATAGTCGTCAGCTATTTTTCATACTCCCAATTATGCACGAGCACTTGCAATTTCTTCATTACGTCACGCACCTTTTCTTTCTCAGTTGCCACGCACGGCACAATTAGAGTTTCTTCATCCAGTCCCAACCGTTTGCGGATTTCTTCAGTCGAAAGAACACTCTCCATATCCTGCTTGTTAGCAACTATCATACAAGGCGCATTACCTTTGCGGCCAAAGGTACGGAGCAATTTCTTGGCGTCAAACAAACTTTCCAGGCGGCTGCTGTCTACCAACAAGAGGTATGCGTGCATCTCTTTGGATAAAATTTCCCACATGAAATCAAAGCGTGGTTGCCCCGGCGTGCCATGCAGGTGAAACATATCGTCGTCCACCTTGACATGGCCATAGTCCATAGCCACAGTCGTCTCTTTTTTCGTAGATACCAGATCATCAGTGATACGTCTCTCAGTGGAAACAATTGGAATATCAGAGATCGTACGGACGAATTCAGTTTTGCCAACATTGAACGGGCCAGTAACCACAACTTTGTAAACGTTTCCCATACTATACTCCTCCTTGGTGAATCTCGGCAAACTAGATATTTGCTTGCTAGCGAAAATCAACAAAGCGATATCCTACTCCGCGCTCTGTCAGAATATAACGAGGATTGGATAGATCAGGTTCGATCTTTTGTCGCAAATAAGTGGTATACAGACGCAAGTACTGGACTTCGTCTCGGTACTCGTGACCCCATACTTTGGCCAACAGTGTCTCATGGGGCACTACCCAACCCGCGTTCTCGATTAGATGGTACAACAAGCGAAATTCAGTTGGCCGCAGCTTGATGCGCTCGCCTTCAACGATGACTTCGCGACTGTTAAAATCCACTCCCAAGCGGTCATCGATTTGGAGAACCGTTTCCTCGGGTGTAATTGCCCCCTGAGTGCGGCGCAACACCGCTTTTACACGACTGACAAACTCACGGGCCCCAAAGGGCTTGGTTACGTAATCGTCAGCTCCCAGTTCCAATCCGCGCACTTTGTCTTCCTCGTCGGCTTGTACTGTCAGCATGATCACCGGAACGTTTGAGACTTGCCGCAGCATCTCTAACGTTTCAAAGCCATCCAGTTTAGGCATCATCACGTCGAGAATGATCAAATCAGGCAGGCTTGTACGCGCTTTGTCGAGTGCATCCAGTCCGTTGTGAGCTTCTATTACCTGGTATCCCTCAAGTTCCAAATTCATACGGATGAACTTTGTCATACGAGGCTCATCATCTACAACCAAAACAAGCTCACGGCGAGCGGGCATATAAAGTTACCTCGGTGTCAATCTATCCACTGCGATGGGCCGACTATTGTTCCCACCATCACTCACGGATAAAGCTGACAATCTCCTCTTTCTCCTCGCCGGGCATGATCTCCACGCAGTGAATGAGGCTCCAAGGGTAGATCACTGTATCCGTTTCAGGCAAGATGTAGGAAAGCTGGCGTCCATCACGATACCGGACATTGTTGACAATCAGCACCTGGTCACTAGGATTGGGCAGTTCGTCTATCTCTGCTACCACAGCTTCTTCATTTTTTATGTGGAGTAAAACAGTGTGAGGCATACGCCATCCTCCATTCATAGTTTATTGATGATATACTGACGACTAGATTACTCTTGAATAATGACTTTTAATGCAATGCTGCCTAACTGAAGCTCGTCATCATTCTTGAGCACGTGAGGCAGATATGGGGTTAGGCGTTGTCCATTCAGAAAGGTGCCATTAGCGCTGCCCACGTCCTCGACTAGGTAAGCCGATCCTCGTTGATGGACTTTGCAGTGATGACGAGATACGCCACCCTCGAGTCCACCATCAGGAGACAGATCCATATCGGGAAAAATACCGTGGGCTGCATCGGTACGTCCAATATGCACCTCGGCAGTGGAAGGCAACTGGATCTGGCGGCCAGTAGATACCACCTCGATGCGTAGAGGAATCAGGGCCGGCTCACTGGGTTCTTCAACAGGCTCGCTGGCCCATGGATTCGCTCGCGAGATGGGCAATTCCTCCTCGGGAAGTGGTTCAGTCCGCAGAGGGCCACCAGTAGGCAAGTAGACCCCACACTCGCTGCAAAACAATGTACCAGGGCGATGCTTACGACCGCAAGATGGGCATTCAATCATAGTTTTCTCTCCGTGAAGCAATACTTAGGCTACGTGTACCATACTTGATCTCTTTTCGTCCTTTGGCTGTTGCCATTCCGCTCTGAGATATACGTCCAGCTTCCAGCATCGCAGCTCGAGCTAATTGAGTTTCGCCTAGACTAAACAAGCGTGTGGCAACTCTTTCCAATTGGCGTGTCGCTGCTTTCACATCCCCGCTATCTAACGTGGTCCAAGCTTGTTCTTGCATTCGGTAGATGGTGACCTTGCTCAACACACTTAATACGGCTGGAGGCACCTGTTCAGGCGGTGGTTCGTCGGGTGTAAACGTGCAATGAATATCGCGTACGAGTTTTTCTCCTTGCCGCCCTAAAGCCGGTACATCTCCCACAAGTTCGAGTTGCAATATTCTGTGTTCTCCGGGTGGCTTTTGAGCTATGTTCACTTCAACTGTGATAGATAGTGGTTCATCGGCTTGTAAAGTGCCCAAATGAGCTTCACCATCAGTCAAGGGTAAGCGTTCCAGGCGAGGTGAGGCACGATATACGTTTTCCACCCGAACGTCATCGGCACAGCGAAACTTGAGGGTTAGCCCTTGAGCAAATACTGATCCCAGACCACGCACCCGTTGTTGCAAAAGTGTGCGTACTTGACCAGGCGACGCAATATAAGCCGAAACACCACCACTTTGGGCCGCCACTTTATCAAGCAAGGTGTCGTTCCAGTCCTCGCCTATACCCATAGCTGTGATACCAATGCGACGGGCTCCGGCCAATCGAGATTCAGCTAAACAATCTTCTTCATCACCATAAGTTTGACCATCGGTGAGAAGAATCATATGGCTGGTGGCAGGTCTATGCAAGTTCTTTTCAATCTCTGACATCCCGACCTGTATGCCCTGCAATATCTCTGTTCCACCATTGGCGATAATAGAGGAAACTCGGGCTTTGGCCTGAATACGTTGGACGCCCAACCTGCTGGGCAATACCACTTCAGCTCGATCGTTAAATGTGACCACGGCCAAGGCATCATCGCTTTCCAGTTCGTCAATGATCTGATGAGCCGCTCGTTTGACGTGTTCCAGTCTTGCTCCCTGCATTGAGGTACTGCGATCAACTACCAAGCACAAGTTGAGCGGCAGTCGCTTGCCTCGACTGGTCGAAGCTGGCCATATTTCAGCCAGGAGGTAGAGCATCTGATCCTCGTACAGAGAGCTGAGCTGGGTCTGACTCAATTGGGTCTCCCAGGTAAGTGCTGCTTGCTGGCTCAAACCCGCTTCAGTCCGTTGCCGATCGTAGGCACGGCGACGGGCTGGATCGCTCAAGACAGCATAAGCTGCCTGGATTCCGTGGAACAGTGTTGTGGGTGCTTCTTCTGTTCGACTATCTGGATGGTAGCGGCGCGCCAGTGCACGATAGGCGTGCTTGATTTCCTCATCCGTAGCGGACTGAGGCAATCCCAGCATAGCATAGTAATCTTGTTCGCTACCAGTACTCATACGATTTAGCCCAGTGGGGGTTCTATCAAGACAACCGTAATATTGTCATGTCCACCAGCTTGATTGGCGCTGGCGATCAAATTCTCACATGCTACCTGCGGTGAAGGTGCCGCCGTAATGATGTCGGCCATTTCCGCATCACTCACCATACCCCACAACCCATCACTGCAAAGCAGCAAACGCTCCTTCTCGGGAATGGTTCGCACGTGAGTTTCCACCTCTAGTACACCCTGTTGTCCAATTGCACGATATAGTACATTTTTCTGTGGATGAGCGGCTGCTTCGTCACGCGTGAGCTGTCCCAACTCGACCAGACGATCTACCAATGAGTGGTCGTGGGTAATTTGCTCTAGTCCATTTGCCTCTGTAACCACATAAGCCCGACTGTCTCCCACATGAGCGATGTAGGCTCGTGGACCGAGCAACAGCGCACAAGTCAATGTCGTTCCACCTCCAGGTACCTGATTCGCTACTGCACTGTTGGCTGCCTGTACGGCGTTCACGAGCACTTCATCCAAAGTTGGTTGATCAGTGTTATACTCTGATTGAACCAGTGTCGGCAAATAAAGGTAATGGACGACCTGATGGACCACAGTTCGCGCTGCGAGGGAGCTAGCAACCTCTCCAGCTTGGTGACCTCCCATACCATCGGCCAAAGCAAAAAACCCAAACGCAGGTAAAGCCTCATCTCCATCGTGTACGGCCATAACGGCTACCACGGCATCCTCATTATGACGACGTGCCATACCCACGTCAGTAGCCCAGCCGACCTTTAGTTTGGTCAGGGTAGGTGGTGTAGACGGCTGACTCGCAGAGATTGTAGATTTTTCTCGTCCTAGGAGGTTGCGTAAGAATTGCATAACCTTCCTTTCCATAAAATGATAGTAAACGACTCAACGAGCAGCTCGATGGCCCGCCGATATCTTGCTGAGACGTTGCTCAGAAACAACGTCTTTTGAACATACCCTTGACCATCTCAGGTAGGAAGTGCGTACACATAACGGTCGTCTGATCCAATATAGATTATGCCATCCTCGATGGTAGGTGATGAGAGCACCTGTCCTTCAGTTTGAAAGCGCCATCGCAAATTACCTGTTCCGGTATCCAGGCTATAGACCATCCCATCCACCGAACCAAAATATACGGCTCCTTGGAATACGGCGGGATTAGAAGTTACTTGGCCCTCTGTTGCGTAACGCCACACAACACGACCACTTTCAGCGTCCAGAGCATATATGTGTTTATCCGCCGAGCCTACGAAAACCAAACCCTCGGCGACTATGGGCGAAGATATAATGGGGCCACTAGTTCGTTGACGCCACGCCGGCCAACCTGACCGGATGTCCAAGGCGTACACATGTGCATCCTGGCAACCTACAAATACCAATTCTTCATTGAAAGCAGGAGAAGAGGTCACTCCCCGCTTGGCTCGATAGCGCCAACGTGTCTGTTTGTTGGTGTCCACAGCATAGACCACGCCCCCCTCACACCCGGCATAGATGGTGTCCTGCCCGATGGCGGGTGAAGAGCGCACTTTACCCTCTGCGGTGAACTTCCAGGCAACGCGCCCGCTGTGTGTGTTGACCGCATACAAATTACGATCATCAGAACCAAAGAATATATGATCAAAGGCAGCTCGTGGAGATGACCATACACTACCTTGGGTGGGACAAGTCCAAGAGATGCGGCCTGTGTCAATGTTAATTGCATAAAGCAGCCGATCTGCGGAACCAAAGAACACACGCCCGTCGTACACACAGGGAGATGAGGCGATTCCCCCTTCCGCAGGATATTTCCAGACGAACTCGCCATTCTCAGCATTGAGGGCATAGAGATTATGGTCATAAGAGCCAACGTACACAATGCCATTGTGCACTGCTGGCGTAGACCGAATCTCATCCTCGCAACGGAAACGCCATATCGCCATCACATCACTGCTGGTAAAGGCCGTAGTACCAAAGGCAGTTGTTCCACCTCTGCCACGAACCGAACTCAAGCTCGCCAACGCGCGTTGCATCTCTTCGGCTGAACCAAAACGTTTATCAATGTCGTATTCCAGTGCTCTATCAATGATCTCTGTCAGCTCACGGGAGACAGTCGGATTTGTTCCATGAATAGGGCGTTCGTGAAAAGAGAATGGAGCTTCTAATTTTGGGTCCTGTTTACTGAGTAGATGGTGCATTGTGGCTCCCAGAGCATAGATGTCTACCCGGGGTTCAGCACTCCCCCGATACTGCTCTGGTGGTGTATATCCCTCAGTACCAATCATCGTGCCCTTTTGGCCGCTCTGGAAAACCCTGGCAATACCAAAGTCTATTAACCGAATGCGGCCGTGTTTGTCGAGCATAATGTTCGAAGGTTTCATATCACGAAAGACGATGGGTTGGGGGTCAAGACTGTGCAAATAACTCAACACTTCACATATCTGAACAGCCCAATGTACCACCTGCACCTCGGACAAAAAACCATCCGAATCAGACAAAGTTTTTTCCAGAGTCTTGCCATCCACATGCTCCAAAACGAGATAATGGCGGGCACTCTCACTGAAAAAGTCATAGACCTGAACGATACCCGGATGATTGAGGGCTGCCAAGATGTTGGCTTCACGCTCAAAGTGACTTTTGATCATGGTCCGCACTTGTGGATCGGTGGCGGTATTTAGCATCTCTTTGACAATGCATACCCGTTTAACTCGGGTAAAGCGCAAATCTTGAGCTTTGTAGATGGTGCTCATTCCGCCAACTGTGTGAAATCCAAGAACACGGTAGCGGTCCTGAAGTGTATGCCCGTCAGGTAGTTGGCCCTCAACAGAATCAACTGCTTGAGGCGGCGGGGCCATATATTGTGTCCCTCTTTCTCTTCTTTCCGAGATCGAAGGGGCAGCCGGAGCGTCAGGTACACCAATATGGTGCGTTTCAAGAGGCGTTGGCTCTCGAGTTGGAGGTTTCTCAGAAGAGTCTGGTATGCCAATATGCTGGGTTTCAAGAGACTTCATAATTTAATCTCACATTTACGTTATTGTTGGATCGTCATACATCTCTAGGTTGGTAAGACCATGTTTTGACATTACTAATTATAGGGTGAAATGAATAAACGCGCAATCTGACGAATGATTATGGTGTTGGATTAAAATAATTATAGGTCGCAGTAGCAACATTGGCAATGAGAGGTGCACTTTCTTCCCATTCCAACCATTGGGAGCGATAGAGATAAACCACCAGCACAAAATCACCACCCGGACTGAACACGATTGCTGCGTCAGCGTGCGTATCGCCCGTAAAACCCTGTTTGTGTGCCACCTGGGTTCCCACGGGAACGCCTGTCTCAATAAAACTGTCGGCGCGATTTAGGCTCATCCACTCAATCATCTGATTGCACTTGTCAGGGGTAAAACTATCCGGATACGCAACCATCAACGTACCACCATTATAGTTGCATTGGTAAATCATTTCCAACAGCATTCCCACATCCAGTGGCGTGGTCTGTCTATAGGGATCGGGATTAGTCGTGATATCAACACGAGAATTGGCCGAGGTGACAATGGTCAGCGAGGATTCTTCATCATAAGGGGCCGCCGCAAAAGTGTTGACCAGTCCCAAGTGATTCATCGAGATCGTAAGATTCTCGGCCCCCTGGTAACCGTCTCCATTGCCAATAACATCTTGCAACAGGAGATTGGCCTTGACATTATCGCTGGTAACACCCACTGTATCACTCACCCAGTCAGTTATTACAGGGTCGAAAGGAGGGTTCAAGACGCGATACGTTTCCTCCAGAATAGCGATTTTTAGTATACCCAGTCCGGCATAAGCGACGTCAGCATTGATCTCTACTTCATCCCCAGTTTGTAAATCTTTGACGAAAATACCAGGGGTCAGGCCAACATAGTTGCTCAGAAGGGAGTATAGTAACTGATTCAGTATATCTATATCTTTTGCCGGTGCTTTTTCTATCTGCACAACCAACTCTACTTGCTGGCTTACAGCCGAGACAATCGTCGCCGCACAACGGGCACGAGAGGCGTCAATATTTAGCTTGTAACCTGGTCGACCAGGATGAAGAGTCAAGCTAGCTGGAAGCGGGATAGGCTCTTGTGGCTCCTGATCGTATTGCCCGGCAACGCGAATCAAAAAGCTATTCAATTGTGCCTCCGAATAATCAACGGCTACAGGAACATCTATCGAGGCAAGAGGACGGCGCAGAACGTGAGCAATAAAGCCGTCGAATCCTTCGCGTTGGCTTAACGCCTCATCCAGATTGGCTGCCGTAACCTCGGCATCATAGCGCAATTCAACAGTATCAGGAGACAGCGACAGACGTTGCTCCCGGTATATGACATCCATAGGCATAGCAAATGCCCCTTCAAGAGCACCAAGAGCCTGTTCGCGCGTCATTCCATCCATAGACCGGCCGGCCATTGTCATTCCTGCAGGTAATGTGCGGTTGGCTTGGCGAAAGTTAAAATATTGCCATGCAAAGAAAAACGTGGCAATAGCACCGAGTATTACGAGCCAAGCAACAAATCCAATCCTACGCTGCAAAGGCATCTCCCATTTAACAGATATACGACGATTATAACACAGGTGTAAATGTGCGCCAAGTATGTGCGTTTGGCAATGCAACTTCACTGTAACACATTTGTAACTTTGCTGCGACGAGAAATAGTGTACATTGGGTTTGTGTAACCTGTATACTTGCTATCTCATATGACTCTGATGACCTCTCTACTAATAGTTTGAATAATAAAGTGTGAACAAGATTGTCTTGGCCGATCGCTTTTCCAAGGAGATGCACAAAAGTGAGCAACACTAGGCAGGAAATGCAGCGATGGCTCTACGTCCCGTTGGATACCGCTGGCGACGAGCATAGTCAGCAGTTACTCAATCTTTTACTATTGACCACCACAACAATCGTGATATTAATGCTATCAATGAACGTTGTAGCAGATGCTCTGGGCAGAATCGATAACAGAGGCGAGCTGACCAGGATGTACACTGCCAGCATAGCTGTCCTGTTGGGTAATGGAATAATTTCGGTGCTCAATCATCGGTCATCAAAATTGGCCAGATGGCCTTTTGTACTACTTGTGTTTGTTGCGGCTGTATTAGGTAATTCTCCACAGCATGTAGCGAGTGGTCGCAACGTGATCGCTTTGACCATTCCCGTTGTAGCCGCCAGCCTCTTGATACACCCTGCAATGAGTTTCATTGTAGCTGGGCTTGGTTGTCTAACAATTAAGGCTATTGCTCACAGTCTGGGTATGCTGGCGCCCACATCATTGATGACGGTGCTCTTTTTGGTGGCTTTCATCGTGGCGATTCTGGTCTATGCTTGGGAGCGCACTCAAATAAGTTGGCGCACCACCAACAAAAATATGGCATTGCTCAACCAGGCCAGCCAGGCTCTCAGCTCAACCCTTGATCTAGACCAAGTACTCCTCACCGTTTTAGATGAAGTGCGTCGTTTGTTGGGGGTGATGGCTTCCTCGGTATGGTTGATCGATTCCGAGACAGGCGAATTGGTTTGTTGGCAGGCAACCGAACCTCAAGGTGAAATTGTACGTGGCTGGCGGTTAGCGCCAGGGGAAGGACTTGCCGGCTGGGTGGCTCATGCGGGCGAGAGCTTGATTGTGCCTGATATACGGACCGACGAACGCTATTATAAAGGCGTGGACCAAAGCACTGGTTTGAACATACGCTCCGTTGTCAGTGTCCCGTTACGGGTCCGAGAAAACGTAACTGGTGTGCTCCAAGTAGTAGACGTGAACGTGAACTGTTTCAAACCGGCAGATTTAGAATTGTTGGAACCGTTGGCTGCGACTGCAGCAATTTCCATAGAAAATGCCCGATTATACGCTGAAGAGCAACAACGAGCGATTGCCCTATCTCAGGCTCTTGATCAACAGCAAGAACTTGACCGTCTCAAGGACGAATTCCTTCAAAATATCTCCCACGAACTGCGCACTCCCCTAGCCCTTATCCTGGGCTATGCCGAATTGATGAACAGTGGCGAACTCGGCGAGCTAACGCTGGATCAAAAGAGACCAGTAGCCATCATCGCTCGCCGCGTGCGGATGCTTAGCAAGATGGTGAACAACCTTATCGCTATTCTGACGGTAGAAGCGCAAGAATTGAGAAAAGATACCGTTGACTTGGCAGATCTGGTACGCTCTATGCTGGTCGATTTCCGTGTTGCGACAGAGGAAGCCGAATTGTCCCTGATAGCCGATGTCTCGCCAGGTCTGCCGTCGATATCTGGCGACCCAGACCAACTGCGCCGGGTATTGGACAACTTGCTCAGTAATGCCCTCAAGTTCACCCCAGCCGGTGGCCGATTGACCGTTCGCTTGTGGCATGACAGAGATGCAGAGGTTGTCATACTAGATGTGTCCGACACCGGCATCGGCATTCCGCAAGATCAGTTGGACCGGGTCTTTGATCGATTCTACCAGATAGATGGTTCATCCAAACGACGGTACGGTGGTGTCGGGTTGGGGTTGGCGCTGGTCAAAGAGATCGTCCAAGCGCATGGAGGGCAAATATCGGTGTGGAGCATCGTAGACAAGGGGAGCACTTTTCGGATCACCCTGCCGGCCACGGCTACTTGTTGACTGGTCACGATATCTCGCTAGACGCTCTCGGTCCGTTTTTGAGGTTGTTTGCAAAAAAGGCAAGCAACGCTCAACAATAGTGGCAGAACCGCCGAAACGGTCAGGGTTGTGCTATAGCTTCCCAACAAGTCGCGCGCAATACCCATAGGCATTGGCCCCAACGCCGTTCCCACTACCGATATCGTCATCGTAACCCCGGTGATGCTGCCCAAGTGTCGCCTTCCGAAATACGTCGCCCAAATCACATTTCCTACAGTGCCAACGAAACCCAACATTATGCCAAGGACCACGCCATACAAAAGAGCCGTCCCAATGTCCTGTAAGAACCAAGCTGCTATCACCAATGCAACAGCTTGCAGCACCAAGGAAGCAGCCAAAAGCACACGTATGGGTATCCGGCCGACCAAAACCCCACTGATCAAGTTAACCGAGGCACTAATCAAAGCGATAGGTAAATAAACCGAGGCTGCTATCGTCGACGTTAGTCCGTTGTCTCGAAAGATGCTGACCGTGTGGAAAAATAGTCCGGTGGTGAGCATACTGATCGAAGCGATGCCAATTCCCGCAACCCAAAAGATAGCAGTACGCATAGCTTCCGATCGCGTCCAATCCTCCTCTATCAAGCCTCCGCCAGTAGCTTTTTCTTCCCCGAAATCAGGTTCGTGCCCATCCGGTTCTAGCCCGTAATCTTCTGGCCGGTTGCGAAAGAACCCCAGGCCAATGGGTATCATCACTGCCATAACCAACAGGCCTAGGAGCATGTACGTCAGTCGCCAGCCCAGGGTAGGAATCAGCCAGTTGATCAAGTTGGGAAACCCTCCCAAACCAAACAACGATGTCAACATGCCCGATATCCCCATCACCATTCCTCGTTTGCGCACCCACCACTGGTTGATCACGTTCCTGCTAACCAAACTCAAACTACCTTGGCCCATCATTCGGATGGCGATAAATCCCAGCCCCAGCATAAGAGCGTTCTGCACCAGACCCATATAGATGCAAGCCAGACCAAACAGCGCAGAAATAATGACTACCATTCGTCTCGAACCTCGTCGGTCAATCTGCTGGCCGACAATAGGCAAGGCAAAGCTGGCCACCAGAGTCCCGGCGGTATAGAGTGTACTGACCAAGGAACGGCTGATCTGTAAATTTTCAATCAAGTGTTCGATAAAGATAGATACCGAGTCGGTCTGACCGGGACTGGTCATAACTGTGCCCAAAGTGCCGACGAGCATGATGATCCAGCCATAAAAGATTGGCGACCTGTTGACAAGACTGCTGGCATGTTCTACTTTTTGATTCTTTGCGTATCCGCTTGACATGGTTTGATTCCTCTTTGTAATCGTGATGTCTTTATTCGCAATGCCGCAAAAGTCACTCGGGCGGTCCATCAGGTGGCGGTAGGTGGAGCCACTGTTTTACCAGGCCCTGTAGTTGCTTTCGGGATTGTTTAGCAGAACGGGTATGCAGCCTGAAACGTTTTCGATGGGTACGTAC
>JAAEPW010001143.1 GCA_024232355.1 Chloroflexota bacterium
AAGGAGTTGCCAATCGCTGCTGTGGTGAACACGCCGGCTTGCGCGATCTGCAGCAGTGTTCTGAATCCCTGGCACATGAATGGCTTTGAGGGTAAGGCGACGGTGGAGACACCATCGCCAAATATCCAGGGCCAAGAGCATAAGGGGTTCCGAGCGAGGACGTTCCATTGGCGGCGGTCCGCTCGATTATGATGAATTCGAACAGCCTCTCGATGGCCGCGTCATGGAAGAGGATCAACTGACCGTCGCGTCCGGGGACCCTTTGCGGCCACGCGGATCGCCTGCACATCTGGCACCGCCAGTTGACCATGAACAACGGTCAGATGTATCGATTCATGCTGCAGTTGCTTGCATCCCTAGCACTATTGCTGCTCCGATCTCGGGTTCATCCTTTCTGCGTGAGCATCGCGTCGTACTTTTGGGTGAAAAAACTAAAGTCTTGTCCTCTGATCATCTCGGTGGACGCTACTTGCCTTCGGCGGATCGCGAAACGTTTGCCAAAACGCATAAGTTGGTGGCTGATCCCCTGACACGCTGTCCCGAACTCGATGAGATGGTTAAGGACTACACAAAGTCACTTAATGTATCTCTGGATATTCGGCACGACAATATCCTTCGTGATCTTGGTCATCGCATTGGCGATGCTTGGCATCCGCTGCTCGCCTTGCATGAGGTGGCGGAACGACATCTGGAGGAGGATAAATCCATGCCTCCCCAGACGGTTATGAACTTTACCGCCTACATGGCCAAGTATCTGGCCGCCGCTACACAGAAGGTCTCATTCTACCGTCGCCATGCCATGCTGACATCACTTGATGCTGCAGTCAAAAAACAGACTGCTGCTTCCGGTTCCGCCAAATTCGGGTTTCGCCAGAGCCCTTTCAAAAAAGGGGCTATGAGTCTGGCT
>JAAEPW010001144.1 GCA_024232355.1 Chloroflexota bacterium
ATCTGCGAGGCGATAAAGCGCCGCCAGATCAACCCGTAGAGCTTGTCCTGGTCGGGGGTCAGGTGCTCGCGCAGGGCGCGCGGCGTCCGCAGCGAGGACGTGGGTCGGATCGCCTCGTGCGCCTCCTGGGCCACGTGCATCGTCTTGTCCGCGCCCCAATGCAGGCGATTGGCCGCGTCCTGCTGGAGCGTGCTGGTCGTATAGGGCTGGTAGGGACGGCGGGATTTGCGCTGCTTTTTGACCTTGAGCACGCGATAGTCAGCCCCTTCCAACGCATCGACGACCGCCTGGGCGTCGGCCTCGGTCTTGAGATCGGGCTTGTCCTTGCTGCTCGGGCCAACCCGCACCAGCCACGCCTGCTGGGCGTTGACCAGGTCCATATCGAGGCGACCGGGCGCAGCGAGAGCGGCTTTTACCGCCTGGGGCGTGATCTCGTGGAAAGTGACGCGGTGCACCGGCTTGCCCCGCACCTTGGCCGCTTGCAGCACGTGCCAGGCGATGGCCTCGCCCTCGCGGACGTGGCCCATCGAGGCCAGCACCCGGTAGCCGCGTCCGAGAAAACCGCGCAAGGTTTTGGCTTTGGTGGGTGATTCGACAATGATGAGTTGTATACGGTGATTGTGCTATTCTACGCCGCACCCGTC
The DNA here is from genome assembly GCA_024232355.1 of Chloroflexota bacterium. The sequence continues at coordinate 645 of JAAEPW010001144.1, forward strand.
AAGAGCGACCCTGCCCGTTATCCGACTATGCAGCGTTGCGTTACACCAGACCTCGGAGGTTTTAGTGCAACCTTCGGTTGCCATAACCTCCGAGGTTTATCATTAACCATCCATCAGCCGAAACCTTCGCTCAATGATCCTATTCCAACTCTGTTGGCGTTCCCTGGTGAAATATCATCTGCCAACGACCTGCCATCAATCTCCAAATTGAGCTACGCAACGAGCGCTGCGACTCTTTCTGCAGCAATTCCCGTTATGGGGTTCGTAGTAACGACTTTAGTCGTTTGAGCCACGTAACCAGCGACTAAAGTCGCCACTACAATGCCATATCACGCGGCAATGATGCTAAAACGGGAATTGCTGGCACCCACTGAAAGCGCGTGGAACAGTTGGATTGGCGCAAGATAGCCAAGTCGCCTCCAACTTGGGTTGGGCAGCCTCCCTCTAATCGTATTGACAAGCCCCCCACGGTTTTGTATCAGCGTCCGAGTCTGTATGAAACCCAAGAACACGCCAAACCTTATCAGAGTCTTCGCGCAGGCTACTTGAAAAAAATATCTCCCCGTTCTCATGATGAATCAACCCCTGTGCTACAAGGACACGGCCCTTGTTTCCAAAAAGGAGTTGGAATTCACATACTTTGAGATTATTGTATTCCTCGATTGTAACAAAGTTTGCATCTCTCGCCAAGAGAGTCTTGAATTCGTCCAATGATTGTTGTGCGTGAATCTCAGCATCAAACATATCGTAGGCAGATTCTACATCTCCATTATATAGTGCCTCTACGAACTCTTTGGTTACTCTTTCGGCAGTCACAGCGTTTGCAGGTTCACCACCAGCACCACGCATTGCAAAGAACCAGACCGCTACACATATCAAGATGACGATCAGGGCAAACCCACACCCCCCAGCGATGAACCACTTGACACGAGAAACCTTTGGTTTGGTACTGGCGCTTTCGGCCTCATCACTCACAGATACTTTGTCAGTTGTCATTGTTTGTCTCCGGTTTGGCTGCCCAACGGTTTGCATCACCCACCGCCCGGCTGCGGGGTCGAACCATCGCCAGCCAATGAATCACAATGCGTGTAGAGCAGTTGAAATTGCCGCCGCTAGTGCAGTCGGGTGAAAGCCGGGTTAGCAAGCCTTGACCTGCACTACCCAACGCCGCTTACTTGATGCTCTCGCCCTTCATCCTATGACCAGAAACACCTTGCCTTTGCACCGAG
>JAAEPW010001145.1 GCA_024232355.1 Chloroflexota bacterium
CCACAGGCGGCTGGTTTCTAACAAATTTCTAACAGATTCGCGTGAGTTTCATATAATTTTCATGAACAATTGTGATAGAATGCGCCCATTCGTCTACTTTTCCTTGGTATCATATTTCACTCGTGTCACAACTATTCAATAAAGGCCTGCTCACGTGGCTCTATCCTCAATCTCTCAGTTGTATGATATCCTGCGCGAGACGTGCTTTGGTCTACCCTTGCATCTCGAACATCCTTCACAGCATCAGGAGAACAAGAAATGAAAATCACATACAACCGCAAGCGCAATATTTTTTCCATTCCCTTGCGCCTGGGTCTTGTTATAATCCAGGTATTTATGCTGGTGGGCGTCACCCCCGCGTCGATAGTGCGGGCAGACACCAGTCACATTAACAACTTTACTACCCCGCCCTTTACCGGCAACCCGGCCAGCTTTAGCACCGGCACCGCCGCCACAGGTTTGAGCTACACGTGCTCAGGTGCAGATGGATGCACTTTTGGACATCAAACTACTCTGGGTGATGGTGGTACGGCGCACATAGACGTTCTTTCCACTGCCTACAACACTTCCAACACAGAAACCATTAGCATCACCTCCCGCGATGGACAAGCATTTAATTTCGTTAGCATCTGGCTTGATGTCGCTCCAGGTAGCAGCAATATGACCATCACCGGCGATGGACCAGAATCTTTCAGCTTTGTTGTGAACGCGGGCAATTCTGGCACGTACAGCCCGCCAGGAGGGGCCAAGTTGGTGACTAGCGTGAAACTCACCAGCACCGATTTCGTGAATGATTTCATCGACACGGTCTCCACGTGGTTGGACGTACCCGGCATAGATGTCCAGGGCAACAACACCACCATCATCAACGGCGACACTACGCCAGTTACAGCGGATGGTACCGATCTCGGCTTGACTCCGGTAGGCACGCCCACCACCCAAGACTTTGACATCCGCAGCATTGGGGATGACCCCTTGGACTTGACCGGATCGCCTTATGTCTCGATTTCGGGCCATGCAGACCTGACGATTTCGGCGCAGCCTACCACCGACCCCATTGCATCGGGCAATTCAGACTCGTTCACGGTGCAGTGCAATCCATCGGGTACGGGTGTGCGCACCGCCACGGTCAGTATCGACAATGACTCGGAGGCCAGTCCGTATACCTTTGCTGTCCAATGTACAGGAACAACTCCTCCCCCCGGCGACATCACCGTGGTCAAGGAAGTGATCGGAGATGCGCCCGCAAGCGACTGGGCCTTTAACGGCAGCGGCGATATGGGCGGCAGCTTTACTTTGCCCGCCGCCGGCGGCTCGCAAGATTTCCTCGGCCTGTCCACCGGGTCGTACACCATTGGCGAGACCCAAAAGCCCGGCTACAGCGCCTCGGTTAGCTGTGACAATGGGGCCAGCGGCACTGACAGCGTCACGTTCGACCTGAACGCCAGCGACGACGTTACCTGTACCTTTATCAACACCCAGGATCCACCGACCGGCGACATCACCGTGGTCAAAGAAGTGATCGGAGATGCGCCCGCAAGTGACTGGGCCTTTAGCGGCAGCGGCGATATGGGCGGCAGCTTTACTTTGCCCGCCGCCGGCGGCTCGCAAGATTTCCTCGGCCTGTCCACCGGGTCGTACACCATTGGCGAGACCCAAAAGCCCGGCTACAGTGCCTCGGTTAGCTGTGACAATGGGGCCAGCGG
>JAAEPW010001146.1 GCA_024232355.1 Chloroflexota bacterium
GACGGGCGGGCCTATGTACCTGGCGGACTGGGCTCTGGGAGAACCGCAGATCACAAGCTGTGCCGGGTGTACTTCCCGACCCGCCGCGCTGGGGTGGCCGGCCAGTACGAGCTGCTGGGTGAATTCATCGACGATCCCACCAAGCCGCCCATCTCCTACCAGTTCGAGCTGACCCAGGACACTACCCCAAACCTGATAATGCTCAGAGAGGCGCTGGTAGATGCCTGGCACGGTGGCGAGCGGCTCACGACCCTCAGGTCCGGTCAGTCCTTTGACATCCAGGCCCACGTCGTGTCCGAGTTTTTTCCTGTAACCAGTGCCCAGGTCAGGCTCTCGGTAATGAGCCGCCTGCCCGGCGCGGCTGCCAATAAGGACGGCTTTGGCTACCAGTTGTGGAAGGAAATAACCGTTGACCCGACGACCAACCTTGCCAATTTCACCAACCTCACCGTCGAGGAGATACCCCTGCCTGCAGGTTCGAACTGGGGCCTGCTCCATCTGTGGATCGAGATCGACCCGGATAACCTGATCCCAGAGACCAACGACACTGGCGACAATTTTCTGAAGATCGACAACTGGATACCCTTCTGCAACGACAGCGGTGACAGAAGCCTGGATACCCTGGTAGGCGCCCACATGGGGACCGAGGAGTTCGACGGCACCGGCACCCTGGGCGAATTCAGTCCAAACTTCTTGTCCACCTCAGTAAACCTTGGCTACGGGTCTCTGTTCATGAGGTATAACCCTGGAACCAACGGGACCAACCCATTCATCGGATGGAGCCACAATCAAGGGGGCTCTGTAGGCGGAGTGATGGTCCGTTACATCCGGCCCCACCACGGCAACCAGCCCTCAGAGCTGAGGATTGGTGTGGCCAATGGCGTCAATCCCGCTAATCC
>JAAEPW010001147.1 GCA_024232355.1 Chloroflexota bacterium
GATGTACCCAGGGGGCACAGGCCACCCGGCGTCGGTTAGGGCCGACAGGATACAATTGACCCGCTTCTGATTTGGGTTCTCGCCCAGTTCTTGGCGCAAGGCAGATGCATCACCCTCGACTCGCGCGGCGCGTTTGCCTTGCCGTTCATCCAGGGGGACATACTGCCATTCTCGGCGAAAAACCTTGTCAGGCCCTTGCGGACCACCCGGCATAAACGGAGCCAGGAGAGCGTCTGCTTTGTTTGGGTCGATGTCATCTACATCGCGCAGGTTGCCGTCAGCATCGTACAGGAGATCGCGCATGGCATCTGCCGTTACGCAGTACGACCTCAACGTCTGTTCCACGTCCTCAAAGGGATAGTCGTACTCTCCTTCCCGAACAGCTAGACTCGTCCAACCTTTGTTCGACGTAGGCGTGCGTTCCATTGATGCACCGGCGTCAAACATGGCCGTAAAGCCAGGTTGTTCGACCATCATCACACCCATCCCACAGTGACGAACATCTGTGAAATCGTGGATGGTCGGGATGCCAAGATGTTTGTCGGCCACCAGAACCATTTTGCCTTTGTCCAGTTGTTCCAGGAGGAATCGCACGTCGCTGATCTGCCATCCTTCCGGCAAGTCCGCGTTCACCGGTGTGTTGGTATCGGCGTCGTCCTCGACAACCACAGCTTTCAGGACACGTTCCGCCGCATCAAGCATACCGACCGTGAGTGTTTGAGCCGGATTGGTTTCCACATCGGTGGTTTCTTCAAGGATGTTCGTAGCTTTTGACTTGGTGAGAACTTCAGGGGGCTGGCCTTTGTGAACGTCGCCGAGAGACACGTGCATAATGCGGCCAATGGGGACACCACCGGCCACCGCGAGACGCTCATCGCAGCTCACGGTCACGCTTTCATCGTCGTGGCAAGCATCGAAATTCACCGTGCCGGTCTGAACACCGTCGTCGGTTTGCCACCACACTTGTTCTCCGGATTGGAACACGATCTCTGTATCAGCAGCTACCATACCGCTTTCCGACCACCACTTGCCGCTCACCTTGTAATACCAAGATTTTTGGTATTCGCGCCACTCGCGCTGGTTGACGCAGCGACGCTCTGTGTCATCGTCGAGCCACCCAAAGTGGACGATATCGCCGATCTTGAACCTGGGATCAGGGCGAGCGGTCCCGATGTACGGCACCCAGTTCTGCCAGGCCGGGGACGGGGCAAAGTCTGCATCGTTTCTGTATGCTTGCACGCAGTCAGTGTGATTTTGCCCCAGCAACATTCCCTGCACCACACACCGGCAGTACCGTCGAAATTCGGCGTCTCTTCCCTGATCTCCTTTGAACATCCGGCGGGCGGCGTCATCACGAGCAGCCTTCAACTCGTGGTCGGGTAGATTTTCCTCATTGTGGACCGTGCCGCCAAACTGCCAGTACAGCCAGGCCGGAGTGATGACATCGGTGATCTCGTCATCGTTGACAATGACGGTGCAAGGTTCTCCTCTGAGAGACTTGATCAGTGACGCCCGCTCGTGCAGGTTATCCAAATCTGGCGTAGATGTAGAGGGAATATTGGTGTTGTCCGGGTCTGGAATGGCCTCGAAAAGTTCCGACTTGACCTCAGAGAGTAGCTTGGGTTTCCACCACAGGTCAACCTCGACGCGCGATCCCAGGCGGCTTTGTAGTTCTTGTATCTGTCCGAGCGTCATGTAGCACAACTCGTCACAGTCAGAGCCAAGCGGGCTTGCCAGGTAGCCGAAAAAGAGATCGGGCATTCCGTCTGGGGCCACCTCGCTATACTCGGTTGCGTAGAATGTCCAACGACTTCCAGTCAGGAATACCTTTAGCCAAACGACCGGATCGCGTACGTCCTCTTGTGAGTACAATGGGGGGATAGCGTCGCTTAACCACTTGGGCATATAGTCATAGACCATGCGCTGAGACTCGGTGCTGGTTTGAGGTCGGTGCTCATCCCACAGCTGTCGTGCCAGTTCCAACCGTTCGTTTCTTCTACTTGTTGCTTTTGTCATAGTCAATAAACCTCCCATTTTGTTTCCCATGATGCGAGTTATGCTCGCAAATCGAGTAAGACTGTCGTCGAAATGCACTAACCAATAAAAAACCACGTCTCGCCAAGATGACGAGACGGTGATCACAAGCAATAGGCAATGGACAACAAATAAGAGGTTGCTTGCTGTCCGCTGCCTACGTGGGTAAGGAAATAAACGATCTGGTTGAGAAAGGAGAGTCTTTCCCATCTTTTTCTTCAGGAAATTGGTTCCGCATTACCGAATGATCCCTGTCCGCAGCGACAAAACTGATACAAAAACTGATACAAGCGCGTAAACCCCTTGAAAACTGCCTCTTGCTTGGTGTATAATCATTGTAGTGTGTTTGAACGAGTTGCAGAGTAGACATTCCCAGATGCTACCTCGGTCGCATCCAGGAGTTTGTCCTGAAGCCTGTCCTGAGCTTGTCGAAGGGCTTGTCGAAGGGATGCTCCTTTCTCACGAAAGAAAGGGCAGGGGGAGGTTTTTTCTATGAACAAAGAGATATCTTTTGGACAGATCGTCAAGGAGCGCCGCCGGGCGCTGGATCTGACTCAGGACGAACTGGCGCGACGGGTCGCCTGTGCTACCATCACCATCCGCAAGATCGAGTACAACGCGCGACGCCCGTCCCAACAGATCGCCGAGCGGCTGGCGATGGCGTTAAACATCCCACTGGACGAACGGGCTGACTTTGTGCGGTTGGCCCGAGCGGTGCTGCACGACACTCCCGAACCATCTCCGCTGCCTACCCCGCCTCCCACGTCTGACGAGATCGGCCAGGAAGACCTGAGTGGACGGGCGATCCGGGGCTACGAGTTGAGCGAGCGGGTCGGAACTGGTGGCTTTGGTGTAGTCTACCGCGCGGTACAACCTCTCATCAAGCGGGAGGTGGCGGTCAAGATCATCCTACCTCAGTATGCCGACCACCCGGATTTCATCCGCCGTTTCGAGGCCGAGGCCCAGTTGGTGGCCCGGCTGGAGCATCCGTACATCGTGCCACTGTACGACTATTGGCGTGAGCCGGGGGTAGCCTACCTGGTGATGCGTCTGCTGCGCGGCGGCAGCCTACATACCGCGTTGAGGGACGGCCCCTTGGCGCTGGAGACCGTGGCCGTGTTGCTAGAGCAGGTGGGGGCGGCGCTGCACGCGGCCCACCGGGTGGGCGTGATCCACCGCGACCTCAAGCCCGCCAACGTGCTGTTGGACGAGGACGGCAACGGCTACCTGGCCGATTTTGGTATCGCCAAGAACCTGAGCGACCCGGACCTGGAGGACTTGACCCAGGTCGGTGCGATGGTTGGATCACCGGCATACAGCTCGCCGGAGCAGATCCGGTCGGAGCTGGTCAAGCCTCAGGCCGACATCTACTGCCTGGGGGTGCTGGTCTACGAACTGCTGACGGGTGACAAGCCGTTCCGAGGGCCGACGCCCGTGGATTACATCTTGCAACACCTCAACGAACCACTGCCATCCCTGGATGGACACGGTGCTCTCGATCCCGTCATCCAGCGGGCGACAGCCAAGAATCCTCTAGACCGCTACCCTGACGTCCCCAGCTTGTTGGCCGACTTTCGACAGGCGGTGACGGGGGACAGTTCGGTGGTTCTGGCGGTGGGCGAGATTCCCCATCGGGTGACCGTAACGGACGAGGAACTGGAGAACCCGTACAAGGGGTTGCGACCCTTCGGCGAAGCCGACGCCGCCGACTTTTTTGGCCGTGAGGCGTTGGTGCAGGAACTATTGGGACGCATGGCCGAAGCGGATGATCCGGCGGCCGGTGCCCGGCAAGACCTGGGCCGTTTCCTGGCAGTGGTCGGACCCAGCGGTAGCGGCAAATCGTCGGTGGTCAAGGCGGGATTGATTCCCGCGCTACGGCAAGGAGGGATACTCGGTTCGGAAGACTGGTTCATCATTGACCTGATGCCGGGCGCGCACCCGATGGAGGAACTGGAAGCGGCACTACTGCGAATTGCCGTCAACCCGCCCGAGAGCTTGTTGGCCCAACTGCGAGAGGATGAGCGAGGTTTGCTGCGGGCGGTGCGCCGTGTATTGCCCGCCGATCCGAACATTGAGCTGGTTCTGGTGATTGACCAGTTTGAGGAGGTCTTTACCCAGGTAACGGATGAGGCAGTCCGCACGCATCTTTTGGACAGCCTAGTGACGGCTGTGCTGGACGAACGCAGCCAGGTGCGGGTGGTGGTGACGCTGCGGGCTGATTTCACTGGGCGGGCGCTAGAGTACGTGGATTTCGGTGAGTTAGTGCGGCATCGGACAGCCTTTGTGCTGCCGCTGCCTCTGGAAGAGTTGGAGCAAGCCATCGTGGGACCAGCCGCTCGCTCAGGACTGGCGGTGGAGCCGGGATTGGTGGCGACGATGATGCAGGATGTGGGTGATCAACCGGGGATATTGCCGTTGCTTCAATACGCATTGACAGAGCTGTTCGAGCGGCGGGAAGGGAGGATGCTGATGTTGTCAGCTTATCAGGAAAGTGACGGCGTGACAGGCGCACTGGCTCGACGGGCAGAAGAGTTGTATAGTAGTTTGGACAAGGCAGGTCAGGAAGCTGCGCGGCAGATCTTTCTTCGCCTCGTCACTGTGGGTGAGGGAGTAAGCGATGCAGCCACGTTGTCGGATACCCGACGGCGGGTGTTGCGGACAGAGTTAGCGGGGTTGACTGATGAAAGATTGAAAGGTCAAGGATTGGCGACGATGGATCAGGTCATCGAGATCTATGGTCGCTACCGGCTTCTTACCTTTGACCACGACCCGGTGACACGCATGCCTACGGTCGAGGTGGCGCACGAAGCGCTGCTGCGGGAATGGCCACGCTTGCGGGGTTGGCTGGAGAGCAGCCGGATCGATATACATATGCAGCGCTTGTTGGCAGCGGCGACGGCAGAGTGGGAGGGAGCTGAGCGTGAGCCGAGTTACCTACTGCGCGGGGCGCGGCTGGCACAGTTCGAAGGCTGGTTCGAGAGGAGCACAGTAGCATTGACGGGGAACGAGCATGCCTATCTCGAAACCAGCGTGTCTGAGCGAGAAGCGCGAGAGGTCAAAGAAAAGGCCCGGCAGCAGCGGGAGTTGGAAACAATACAAAAGCTAGCCGAGACGGACAGCCGCCGAGTCCAAGTGTTGAAACGCGGGGCTATGGCTCTGGCAGGAGCATTACTTGTTGCCATTGTTTTGGCCGTCGTCGCTTTTTTCGCACGTCAGGAAGCCCGGCGACAGGCCAGTATTGGCCTGGGATCGCAGGCAGTGCTTGAACTGGAGGGCAGTTCTCCCGAACGTGCGGCACTCTTGGCATTGGAGGCTCTGGAGAATTATCCCTACACCTGGCAGGCGGAGCGCGCCTTGAGCCAGGCTGCTTTGGGTCTCCGATTGCGTATGATCCTTCAACATGAAGAATATGTAAACACTGTGCAGTGGTCACAAGACAGGATGCATATCCTCACGTCTAGCAAGGATCGCACGGCAAAGGTATGGGATGCGAACTCGGGTGAGGAATTGCTGACGTTATCGGGTCACCAAGACCGTGTGCAATCAGCCGTATGGTCACCTTCAGAGGATCGCATCGTCACCGCCAGTTGGGATGGTACGGCGAAGGTATGGGACGCGATCACTGGCGAGGAACTCGTCACCTTCGCCCGACATCATGATTGGGTAATCGAAGCGGAATGGTCACCGGACGGCACGCGCATTGCAACCGTCAGTCCCGATGGCCCAGCGCGAGTGTGGGACCCAATCACCGGCGAGGAGTTTTTCAGTCTACGAGCCATAGTGGTTCAGATTGGTACAGTAAGGGTTGGCGGCTTGGCATGGTCACCTTCTGGTGATCGTATCGTGACCGCCGGTATGGACGGTACAGCAAGGGTGTGGGATGCAACCACTGGCGAGAAAGTGTCCGATTTCCGCCACGGAGGCATCTTGGAAGACCCAATATGGTCGCCGGATGGAACGCACATCGCAACCGCCAGCTGGGAAGATGATACGGTAAAGGTGTGGGATGCAGCCACTGGTGAGGAATTGCTGACCTTCTCTGGTCACACGCTTGATGTACGCAGCGTGACGTGGTCGCCTTCAGGCGAGACCATCATCAGCACTGACGACGACGGCAACGCAAAAATATGGGATGCGGCGACAGGAGATGAGCTACTCGATCTTTACCCAAAGAACCACACATCTATTACGATCGCAGGTGCTGTGTGGTCGCCATCGGGTGATCGCGTCGCCACCCGCAGCTTTGACGGCACGGCGATAGTGTGGGACGCAATCACGGGTGCGGAACTCTTCGTTGCCCGTCACGCGGGGTTTGTGCATAGCTTGGCATGGTCGCCTTCTGGTGATCGCATCGTGACCGCCAGCGAGGACCGCACAGCAAAAGTGTGGGACGTGGCTCCTGGCCCGGAACTCGTCACTCTCTACGGCCATACGGGACGCGTATTGGGTGCAGATTGGTCACCTTCTGGGGATCGCATCTTGACTACTTGTGCAGACGGTACGGCAAAGGTATGGGATGCTGCCACAGGCGCAGAACTCTTCACTCTCTACAGCGCTGAATGGTGGGCAACGGCAGCGTGGTCACCCTCTGGCGAGCAAATTGTTACCTGCGGGACCACCAGCAATTCGGGTGCCACAATGAAGGTGTGGGATGCGGCTACTGGCGACTTGAGATTTCTTGTCCCTACAGGTCATGTCGGTGACGTAAATAATGTAACGTGGTCACCTGATGGCGAACGCATTACCACCAGTGGAGAAGGCGACGGTACGACAAAGGTATGGGATGCATCTACCGGGAAGTTCATCTTCATTCTGGGAGGCCACAAGCTCTGGGGAGTTCATAGATGGTCACCATCGGGTGATCGCATCCTTACCTCTGGCTTTGATGACCGAGCAATGAAAACACTGACAGTGAAGGTGTGGGACTCTTCTACGAGCGAGCTATTGCTCACCCTCTCTGATTTTAGTGGCTCGGGGAGCATTCCGTTGTGGTCAGCAGACGGGACACGCATCGTCACCCACAGTGATAGTGGTGTGGGAAAGGTATGGGACGCAACCACCGGTGAGGAACTCCTGACCTTTGAGGGACATGCTAGTGATGTGGATGGGATGAGTTGGTCGCCTGCAGGGGATCGTCTCGTCACTGGTAGTACGGATGGCACCGCGCGAGTATGGGACATAAGCACCGGCGCAGAACTGGTCCGCTACCCCATAGGAGGCACGGTAAACGACGCGGATTGGTCGCCCGATGGGACGCGCATCCTCGTTTCAAGTGCAGACGGTACGGCGACAGTGCTCCCAGCGTGGAAAACGACGCAAGAGTTGATCGAGCGTGCCAAGGAGTGCTGCGTGATCCGCGAGTTGACAGCTGAGGAGCGGGAGATGTTTGGGCTGCTGGTGCGTTGAGAGGAAAAGACGGCGGACTCGCCTTCCTGCGCAGAGGCGGCAAAATGCCTCAAGCTCCTACATCTGAATCAGTGTCGGGACACCTATGAACTCGGATGATACCAAACTGACCGATGGGATAGCGATCCGGTTCAATGCGTTCCAGTTGTGGAGAACGCTTACGCCACCGTCAAACTGAATCACAAAGATCATCCAATCCATCCGGATCTAACGACACACTGGTCTGCTGCCGCAAAAAATCAAACAGATCGTCCAAGCTGGCAAAGCCCCTGCACTCGCGGGTTCGTGCACTTTTCAGCGACGCACGCCAGATTGATCTCCCTCCGCTGTGTGCCCACCATAGGCGCAACTGGTACGCCAGATAATCCGTTTGCTCTTTGCTCATTGTCCACCCCCTGGGTGCAGCACGATGGTGTATGCGCCGATTGGATCCAAGTCCTCGTTAGCATCGGTACGCGTGATGATCAAGCCCAGTCGGTTGTACGCGATTGTGTTGATCGCTGGGACAACGTAGGATAGATGCCCATCTGCGTTCGTTTCCGTGAGGACCTCTGGGGCCATCTGGCTGGGAACATGCCGGGGCCTTGCACCATCCCCCAAGTCTATCAGTTGCCAGATCTGCACGTTGAATTCCACATCGGCTCCTGGCGCGCCATAGAACTCGATCGCTAGCGGTTGTCCATTGGTGGTAGGGTCGAGTATCATATCCACGAAATCCATGCCGAAACTGTTATTGATCCCGACCGGATAGGGTTGGTCTGTTTCGGCGTAGGTGATCGTCGTTCCATTGTAAGTGATCGTGTTAATCATCGGATTGTTATAAAGACCGGTCGGGTCGTAGAATCCGCATCCAGCAGGGATGCCGGGTGCTGTGCACCTGCCGCCATCCAACCGCAGCGCGTAGATGGCGCGGCTGAAAGCGATCAGGCTTTCCTTATACGTGTTGAACGGACACGCAGCGCCCTGCAATGCCTGATTTATAATATCGGGTACTTCCCCGACGAGATCGACTGATGCGTCGATGTCCACACCATCCCCAGCGTACAACGCTGTCAGAGCGCGCCCGATCACGTGCATTCCACCACACTGTTCGTACAAAAAGCGCCAATAGATGGCTGCGTGATGGGGGATCATCTTTTCATAACTCTTGTTCAAGTCACCTCCAACAATCCCGCCACCTGCCACGAAATTGTTGGCCTTGGACATAAAAGCTCGCGCTGTTGATGCTGAGGTAAACTGTACCGCGGGTTGTCCTACCGAGGAAGCAAACACGGCCGTTCCCTCGGAAAAGAACGCCCACGCACCTTCTTTTCCATCCACACCTCCGTTACCCCCGTTGCTCTGGTTTAGATTCCGTTGCAGGTTGTGAAACAGTTCATGGTGAAAGGTGCTCATTATGCCATCCGTCAGTGTATCATAGTCGGCGTTATCCCCACCACTAACTTTGATAGAAATTCCTGAGTGTCCCCTGGTCGGCGCGCTGCCGTGGAACCACGTCTGCCCGTCGGAAAGAGCCACGCTCAATCGTCCTGTTCCCTCTCCAGGGCGATAGCTGGTCCACGCGTGATACCACGGAAAGCCCCAATCGTTGGCCTGGACGCGGAACGCCTCGACCATCGCAGGGCCGAGTTCGGTGTGGACATAGTTCGGGACGTTCTCCCGGGGCAGCCAGGTGGTGGTGTTGTGGATGCTCTTTTGGAAAGGAAACATGTCGCAATAGTATACGACCAGCTCGTCGGGGGCCGCACCGTCAGACTCTTCTTGTACCTCAGGCAGCCGCGCGATCCATTGATTTTCCATCAGGAAAACATAGTCTCCGCCGGTTACGTGCAGGGGATTGGTAAGTGGATGGTTCGCATCAGTCACCGCAAGGTCATATCGAAAGTAGTCGCTGGGCATGGCAACCGTCTCATTACCGTAACTGACCGTTTCGGCGAATTCGTGCGCAAAGGCCACAGTGACATCCGTTTGGATAACGTCCGAGGTATTGGCGATCCATCGAGATTCGCGCCACACAGGGATTCTCTGACCGAGATCGTTTCCCGAGTCAGGATTCCCGTGCTGCGTCTCGACTCTGAGGGTCACCGTCACGCCCGGAGGACGTACCTCTATGCTGGTTACCTCTACGACCAACGTGCGCTCGACGGGATCGGTCAATGCACCATTGCGACGCAGCACGAGGTGAGGGATGTCCAACGTCTGGGGCGGAACGTCGTTCGATGTCTCGCCGTTTTGCATCTTGAACCCTACCGTTGCCCCAGACGAGGCCCGCATAGCAACCGTCGCTCCAGACGATCGTGGCTGAACAATGTTGGAAACCGAAGCAATTTGGGGCGCAGGAGAGAGTATCTCTGAATCAGCTTCTGATGGAGAACCCGAGACGAGTTTGAGCACGAATGCCAACCCTAGCAGGGCATAGGCCAGAAAAACTACAGTACATCCTTTCCTCATCGCAAACCTCCCTGATTTGATCGCTCACTTTTGCTTCCAGTGTAAGCAGCGACCGATTCGGGAGTGTTTTTGGAAAGCGTTTAGAAAACCGTTACGGAACAGGGGGTATTTCAGTTTGGGGTACGAACTTTGTACTGCAAGAGAATGTGCCTCTCTGACCATTCTCCCGAAGCTAAAGCTCCGGTCTAAGAGAGCAAAGCCCCTTCGGGGCTGAGTTTGAGCCCGCCAGGGCTTTGCGCTTTCAGCCCGGTGTCTTTAGTCTTTAGCACCGGGCACTCGGATAAACTCGCCCCCAAATAGAAATGCCTCCTGCGGGATAAATTCAGTTGATTATTCAGCAAACTGCCAGTATAATGACAGACGGATCGCACAACCTCACCTGATTTGACCACAGAAACGACTTTTCCAACGGGACAACACGAATCTCACGACTGATACCAACCAAGATAAAAAGCACTGAGGAGATCTATCATGGCCAGCCTGCAATTCTCCTTACTCGGTCCACCTCGCCTCGAGCGAGACGGCGTGCCGCTTCAGTTCGACACTCGCAAAATCACCGCCCTCGTCGCCTACCTGGTGGTGGACGGACCCAGTCCGGGAGGGCAACCCCACGCCCGCGAAGCCCTCATCACCCTGCTCTGGCCCGAACTCGAACCCAGCCGCGCCCGTGCCGTCCTGCGCCGCAACCTCTCGCTGCTCAGGAAAGCGCTCGACGGTGAGTGGCTCGTCGTGGACCGAGAGACCATCAGCCCGGACCCCGATACCGATCTGCGGGTAGACGTGGACCAGTTCCGCCAGCGGCTTACGGCGTGCGAGACCCACGACCACCCGCCCACCGAGACCTGTCCCGACTGCATTCCGCTGTTGGAAGAGGCCGCCGCGCTGTACCGCGATCACTTTTTGGCCGGGTTCACCCTGCGTGACAGCCTGGCCTTTGACGAATGGCAGTTCTTCCAGACCGAGGAACTGAAGGACCAACTGGCGGGCGTGCTGGTGCGACTGGCACGCTACTACACATCCCAGGGGAATTTTGAACCCGCCATCACCCACGCTCGGCGCTGGCTGGCCCTGGACCCCCTGCACGAACCGGCCCACCGCCACTTGATGGTACTGTACGCTCAATCTGGTCAGCGGTCCGCCGCCCTGCGCCAGTACGAGACCTGTCGCCAACGCCTGACGGATGAGCTGGGCGTCGAGCCCTCGGAAAAGACTCAAGAGACGTACGAACGTCTGCTCAAGGGCGAACTCACCCTTGGTCCGACCGCCGTCGAAGCCATCCTGGAGCGAGAACTCCGGACGGTGGGGGAATGTCCGTATCGCGGTCTTTCCCCCTTTCGAGAATCAGATGCCCCCTTCTTCTTTGGCCGCAAAGCGTTCACCGAGCGACTGGTCGAGGCGGTCCAAACCCGGACAATGACGGCTGTGATCGTCGGCTCCTCAGGATCGGGCAAGTCGTCGGCCGTATTTGCCGGATTGCTGCCCCACCTGCGCGCCGAGGGAGACTGGCTCATCGCCGACTGTCGGCCCGGTGCCCAGCCCTTCCACGCCTTGGCTGCGACCTTGCTCCCCCTCCTGGAACCAGAGTTGGGTGAGACCGACCGGATGATCGAGACCCGCAAACTTGCCGAGGCCCTGAGCAAAGAGGACGTCCCCTTGCACGACGTAGTGGAGCGGGCATTGGAGAAAAGCGCTGGAGCGAGCCGCTTGCTGTTGCTGGTGGATCAGTTCGAGGAGCTGTACACTCTTTGCCCCCAGCCCGAGGTCCGCCGCCGCTTCCTTAACGCGTTGCTGGCCGCGGTCGAGGCTGTGGAGGAGAGACGGGAGTCGCCCTTTGTCCTCTTGCTGACGATGCGAGCCGACTTTATGGGACAGGCATTGGCATACCGCCCCTTTGCCGATGCGCTCCAAGAGGTATCACTGATGTTGGGGCCGATGACGCGGGAGGAGCTGCGAGCAGCCGTCGAAAAGCCAGCCGAGAAGCAAGGTGCAGCCCTCGAGACCGGCCTGGTGGAACGTATCCTGGATGACGTGGGACAAGAGCCAGGCAATCTGCCGCTCTTAGAGTTTGCCCTCACACTGCTGTGGGAGCGGCTGGATTATGGCTGGATGACCCACGCTGCCTACGAGGAGATCGGGCGGGTGGAGGGAGCGCTGGCCCGCTGCGCTGAGGAGGTGTACCACGAACTGGCGGAGGAGGAACGAGAAGGGGCACAACGAGTCTTTGTACAGTTGGTGCAGCCGGGGGAGGGCACTGAGGACACGCGCCGGGTGGCGACCTACGCCGAACTGGGGGAGGAGAACTGGGCACTGGTCCAACACCTGGCGGACAAGCGATTGGTGGTGACGGGGCGAGACCCCACTACCGGCAGTGAGACGGTAGAAGTGGTACACGAGGCGTTGATCCAACGTTGGGGACAACTGCGGGCGTGGATGGAGGCGGATCGAGCCTTTCGCACCTGGCAGGAGCGACTGCGGGCAGTGCTGAGCCAGTGGCAGGCAACTGGGCAAGACGAGGGAGTGCTTTTACGGGGCGCACCTTTGGCTGAAGCCGAGGGCTGGCTGGAGGAACGGGGAGACGAGTTGAATCCGGCCGAAGAGGGGTTCATTCAGACCAGCGTGACACTGAGGGAACGTAGGCAAGCGGAGCGTGACCAGCGGCGGCGGCGGATCATCGTGGGGCTGGCGACAGGGTTGGTTGTTGCCCTGGCCCTGACGCTGCTGGCTGTGTACCAGTGGCAACGAGCCGAGGATGAGGAACAACAGGCATTGGTCCAAGCTAGCATCGGCCTGGCATCGCAGGCGCTGCTCGAATTGGACGGCTCTTCCCCCGAACGTGCGGCAATCTTGGCGCTGGAAGCTCTGGAGAACTATCCCTACACCTGGCAGGCGGAGCGCGCATTGAGTCAGTCTGTCTTGGGCAGTAGATTGCGGCTGATCCTGCAGCACGAGGCTTGGATAAACTTTGTGCAGTGGTCACCAGACGGGACTCTTATCGTCACCGCTAGTGATGACCACACCGCCATAGTTTGGGACGCGATCACGGGCAAAAGACTTTTGACGTTAGGTCATGAGGATTTGGTGCTCGAGGCGGTTTGGTCGCCACCGGGCGATTGTATCGTCACTGCCAGTGAGGACGGTACCGCAAAGGTGTGGGATGTATCCATATCGTCACCGACGTATGGCAAAGAACTCTTCACCTTTATCCTGCATAGTAATGCTGTGCTCGAGGCGGAATGGTCACCGGACGGCACACGCATTGCGACCACCAGTCGCGATGGCACAGCACGGATATGGGATCCAGTCACCGGCGAGGAGTTGTTTCACCTACGTGTCAATGTATACATGGAGGGCACGACAAAGAACAGCGGCTTGGCGTGGTCACCTTTGGGTGATCGTATCGTGATTGCCGCCAGAGGTAACACAACAGGGGTATGGGATGCGACCACTGGCGAGAGATTGTTCCCTCTCCGCGGCCACGCACATGTCGTAGAAGAGGCAGCGTGGTCACCGGACGGGACGCGAATTGTGACGGCTGGCTGGGATGATACGGCGAGGGTGTGGGATGCAGCCACCGGTGAGGAATTGCTCATCTTGAGAGGTCATACGATTGACCTGCTGAGCGCAACATGGTCGCCTTCAGGTGAGACCATCATCAGCACTGACGTAGACGGCAGGGCAAAGATATGGGATGCGGCGACCGGCGATGAGCTATTCGACCTGTATCCGGCGGACTATACGTCCGTTGTGATATGGGACGCAATGTGGTCGCCCTCGGGTGAGCGCGTTGTCACCCTCAGTGATGACGGCACGGCAACGGTGTGGGACGCAGCCACGGGCGCGGAAATCTTCGTCGCACGTCACGCATCGCCCGTTTTCAGCGCGGCGTGGTCACCTTCTGGTGATCGCATCGTGACTGCCGATGGAAACGGCACAGCAAAAGTGTGGGACGTGGCTTCTGGTCCGGAACTTGTCACTCTCGACGCCAATACGGGACTCTTATTTTCTGCGGCGTGGTCACCTTCCGGCAATCTCATCGCGACTGCCGGTGAGGGCGGTATGGCATCCGACGATCCCATCGCGATTGCCGGTGAGGGCGGTATGGCAAAGGTGTGGGATGCTGCCACAGGCGTCAAACTCCTAGCTCTCCCTACCGGGGGCCTATTAAATGTAGCGTGGTCACCTTCTGGTGAGCACATTGTCACTGGTGAGTGGAGGGGTGGCAGGATGACGATGTGGGATGTTTCAGCTGCGCTCAACACGGGCGCGGCTACTGGCGACTGGATGTTCGTCATCCACACTGGTCACCCTATAGTATACGACGTAGTGTGGTCACCTGATGGTGAGCGCATCGCCACCGCTGGCTATGATGGCACGGCGAAGGTGAGCGACGCATTTACCGGGGAGCGCCTCCTCACTCTGTCGGGACACGAGCGCGAGGTGAGCACCGTGGCGTGGTCGCCATCGGGAGACCGCATCGTCACTGCCAGTGCTGATGATACAGTGAAGGTATGGGACGCAGCTACAGGTGATGAATTACTCACCCTTTTTGGCTTTGACGACGATGTGGGGGTGGGCGCCGTATTGTGGTCAACGGACGGGACGCGCATCGTCGCCCACAGCTCTTATAACGGCTTGGGGAAGGTGTGGGATGCAACTGCGTCGTCACCGACGTACGGCGAGGAACTCCTTACCTTTGCCGGACACCCTTCTACAGTATGGAGGGCGATGAGTTTGTCGCCTGCGGGTGACCGTCTCGTCACCGGCGGACGCGATAGTACCGCACGGGTATGGGACACACGCACTGGCAAGGAACTCGCCAGCTACTCGCTAAGAGGTGAGGCGCATACCGCAGAGTGGTCACCCGATGGGACGCGCATTCTCGTTTCGAGTGCAGACGGTACAGCAAAAGTGCTCCCCGCGTGGCAAACGACCCAGGAGTTGATCGAGCACGCCAAGGAGTGCTGCGTGGTCCGCGATCTGACGGCTGAGGAGCGCGAGCTGTTCGGGCTGCCGCCGCGTTAGTTGCAAGTCACGTTTTCAACGTAACACATACCCGCCGCTAGAAAGGTATTGCCCTATGGCCAGCTTACAATTCTTTTTGCTCGGTCCACCCCGCCTCGAGCGGGATGATGTGCCGCTCAAGTTCGACACTCGCAAAATCACCGCCCTCGTCGCCTACCTGGCGGTGGACGGACCCAGTTCGGGAGGCCAACCCCACACCCGCGACGCCCTCATCACCCTGCTCTGGCCCGAACTCGAACCCAGCCGCGCTCGCGCCGTGCTGCGCCGCAACCTCTCGCTGCTCAGGAAAGCGCTCGACGGTGAGTGGCTCGTCGTGGACCGGGAGACCATCAGCCCGGACCCCAATACCGATCTGTGGGTAGACGTGGACCAGTTCCGCCAGCGGCTTTCGGCGTGCGAGACCCACGACCACCCGCCCACCGAGACCTGTCCCGACTGCATTCCGCTGTTGGAAGAAGCCGCCACACTATACCGTGATCACTTTCTGGCCGGGTTCACCCTGCGTGACAGCCTGGCCTTTGACGAATGGCAGTTCTTCCAGACCGAGGAGCTCAAAGACCAACTGGCGAGCGCGCTGGTGCGACTGGCACGCTACTATACATCCCAGGGGGATTTTGAACCCGCCATCACCCACGCCCGGCGCTGGCTGGCCCTGGACCCCTTGCACGAACCGGCCCATCGCCACTTGATGGTACTGTACGCTCAATCCGGCCAGCGGTCCGCCGCCCTGCGCCAGTACAAGACCTGTCGCGATCTTTTGACAAAAGAGCTAAGAGTGGAGCCCTCGGAAAAGACTCAAGAGACGTACGAACGTTTGCTCAAGGGCGAACTCACCCTTGGTCCGACCGCCGTCGAAGCCATTCTGGAGCGAGAACTCCGGACGGTGGGGGAATGTCCGTATCGCGGTCTTTCCCCCTTTCGAGAATCAGATGCCCCCTTCTTCTTTGGCCGCGAAGCGTTTACCGAGCGACTGGTCGAGGCGGTCCAAACCCGGACAATGACGGCTGTGATCGTCGGCTCCTCAGGATCGGGCAAGTCGTCGGCCGTATTTGCGGGACTCTTGCCCCACCTGCGCGCCGAGGGAGACTGGCTCATCGCCGACTGTCGGCCCGGTGCCCAGCCCTTCCACGCCTTGGCTGCGACCCTGCTCCCCCTCCTGGAGCCCGAGTTGGGCGAGACCGACCGGATGATCGAAACCCGCAAATTAGCCGAGGCCCTGAGTGGAGGGGACATCCCCTTGCACGACGTGGTGGAGCGGACACTGGAGAAAAGCCCCGGGGAGAAGCGCTTGCTACTGCTGGTGGATCAGTTCGAAGAGCTGTACACTCTTTGCCCCCAGTCCGAGGTGCGCCGCCACTTCCTTAACGCGTTGCTGGCCACGGTCGAGACTGCGGAGGGGAGACGGGAGTCTCCCTTTGTCCTCTTGCTGACGATGCGAGCCGACTTTATGGGACAGGCGCTGGCACACCTTCCCTTCGTCGATGCGCTTCAGGATGCATCCTTGCTCCTGGGACCAATGTCACGAGAGGAGTTGCGAGCCGCCATCGAAAAACCGGCTGAGAAGCAAGGGGCGGCCCTCGAGACTGGCCTAGTGGCAGCAATTCCCGTTTTTGAACTGTCTACTTCCTATCTAGACTCGAAATCAGCCAGAGAATGATCGCTCAGTGAGAGATAGAGATCCAAGAGTTCAGAAAACAGTCCACAAATCAGCATTTTGATACTTCGAACTCCTCCCACGAAGCCAAGAGTTATCCTCGCAACAAGAACTAGCAACAGCATAACAAAGGTAGATACCAGAATATCCCCTTGGCCTGATAATTACTGATGATGAACCGTAGTTACTTGTACACATAATCAGGGAGGGGAAAGTATAGTGACTTTGGCTGTGTATCCATAGAGGATGGCTTTGAATAGTTGAGCCATCGAGTTGAATTCAAGCGTTTTGAACAAGGCCCGCATATGCTCCCACAA
>JAAEPW010001148.1 GCA_024232355.1 Chloroflexota bacterium
CACGGGCGTCGTACCAAGAAACACTCGTCACTGGGTGGTCGGCTTTGCCATCCGGAGCGTCAAAAGGCTGCCCAACGTCATTCCTGTACCGTTTGTACTCAGCGTTGGTCACCGGGTACTTGGCGATGTAGTAAGCATCCAGGGTTACCTCGTGGGCTAGGTTTTCATCCCCCATAATAAATGATCCCGCCGGAACATAGCACTCGTACATCAATCGCTCGCGCCACGCGCCGTCGGGCTGCAACCGCTCCATCGCGTGAATGGCGGCCACACGCACCTGGGGATAGTCGTCTTTGAGCATCTCTGCGAGCGGTCCGGCAAAACGCTCTCCCAATTCACCCAGGGCAGCCACGGCCGCGGCGCGCGTGTTAAAGTTGTCGGATTTCAGCCCATCCCGCGCAATGTTATCCACCGGCACGTCACCCTCGCGGGCGCGCTCGAACCAGTAGGCCACCTCGTGCCCGGCGGCTAGGGCGGAGCGGAATAAGAGTTCCAGCTCATCAAGTGTGAGGCGCCGCAGCCCCTCGCGCTGCTCGTGGATCATTTTGAGCGCCGCCGGTTCGATCAACTTGTCCAAGATGCGATAGCTCTCCAACTCGCGCCGCAGCAGCTCGCGCACCAGCTTGGTCTGCATCTCTCCCTCGTCGATCCATGTGGCGATCTCGGCGGCGATATAGTCGTGGGCCAGCTCGTAGAGCGCGCCCTCCCCCGCCTGAGAAGCAGCGGTGAAACTGCGCAGCAATCGCAGGTCAACCAATGCCTGCCTCGTGGCGTGCAAGAGTTTTTTATCATCCAAGTCATCGGGGTCAAAATCGGGGTCGGCCTCGGCCATTCCTGCCACCATCTCGGCATCGTTCAGCGCCGCCTTGGTCGCCTGGCTGGTGACCAGCACCTTGAGCAGCGTCTCGGCCACGGCACGGTCGCCGCCCCGTTCGGGCACGTCGTCTAATGCATCCTTGACGTAATCGGCCAGGATATCGCCCGCACCGCCCAGCTCGCGGTAGAGATCAAAGGTCAGCGCCAGTTCGGGCGGCGTCCAACCCTTGCCGGCGGCTCCTTCGGCGGGCGGTTTGAGGCCCGCCCGGTCGAGCGCCTGCCGGTAGAGGCGGTCCATCACGATCTGGAGCGAGGGCGGCGGGATCAACCCATCCGCCTCGGCCAAGGACCATTGCCCCCCCTCGGTCCCCCCCGCTTGCGGGAGGGAGGTCTTGCGGCCCAAGAGCAGTTCGGCCAGTTGCGGCTCGACCTCGCAGCGGGCGCGGCGGGCCGGTTCGACGATGGCCAGGTAGGCGGTGTCGGCCTCCAAGCTGGTGAGCCGGTACGAGTTGCGCAGGATATTGGGCACAGGGGCAGGTTCGCCGTCGCTCAACGGGCGGCGGGCCTCGTCCAACTCGGCCACATAGTCCTCGCGCAGGGAGATGACAAAGCGCACCTCGGGATTGGTCAGGCCCAGGCAAGCGCCCACCTCGCGCCAGAATCGCTTGCGGGTCGCTTTGCCGGTGCGGATAAAGAGTTCCTCGAACTGGTCCAGAACAACGACCATACGACCTTGATCGCCCAGCACCCGGCAGAAAAAGTCGCGCAGGCTTTCTCCCTCCCCTCCCGGAGAAGGGCTGAGGAGGGGAATAGAGAGGGCATTGCAGACACCGTCGCGGATCGCCCGGAGCGGGTCGCCCAGGGCGCGGACGTAGGCATACGTATAGCCCTCTTCCAACAAGAGCGGCACGACGCCCGCCCGCAGCAGGCTGGTTTTGCCCACGCCCGACTGCCCAAAGAGGGTCAGCAGTGGATAAGAGAGCGCCATACGGTAGACCAGCGGCGCTTCGACCTCACGACCGCAAAAGATGTCCCGG
Organism: Chloroflexota bacterium; assembly: GCA_024232355.1. Next base: position 1,854 of record JAAEPW010001148.1, read on the forward strand.
TCGTCGGGGTCGAAATAGTTGAGGAATTTGTAGGGCAGCTTGCCCACGATCTCCCCGGGCCGGTAGCCCGGCTGGTGGGCGCGTTTTTGCCGCACCAACTGTTGCAGAGCGCGCAAGAAGGGGAGCGGTTCGGCGGGGATGATCTCGACGTTGTCCTCTTCCCACCAGGCCACGTCACCGGGTGTGGGGTCGGGCCAGACGATATAGTTGCGGCGTTTGTGCTCGCCCAACGACTCGGTGGCAGTGGTATAGAGTTGGCGGGCCGGGCCTTTTTCACCGGGGTCCCAGCCAACAAAGATGATGGGCCGCAGACGGACGTAGGGACGCACATCTTCCAAACGCTGGGCCAGGTGGCCGTTAACCAGCATCATGTCGCGGCTGGTCAAGACCAGTGACTTGGGCTGCCGGATGTCGCCATACAATTTGACGACGATGGCATCTTGCCCGGATGTGTAGGCCACATCGAGGCCGCGCACCACGCAGGCGACGCTCTTGCCCGCCGCGCGATACGCCTGCTCCAGCAGATCGTCGTACCAGGTTGTGACCACGGCGTCAAAGCCCAACTCGACGATGGTGTGGTGAACGTCGGTGGGATGCACGGACGCAAACTCGACTTGAGTTTTTAAAAAGGTAACCAGGCCATTCCGGTTTCGAGACTGCTGGCGCAGAAATTCGTCGGCAGCACTGGACAGCGATTGACCAGAAGGCAAGCTGTATTTGCGAGCCAGGGCAGCGGCTATTTGCGCGTGCGTTGGTGATCCGGTTTCCCCCAGTGAGTGGTCGGCTCCCAGAAAAAGCACACAACTGCCTCGCGCCACACTCTCGGCCAAGTCGGGCGGAATTACGATTCGGTTTGCTGAAAACATATTGTACCTCTTGAATTGTTGCCAAGTTGGTTGATGATCTCGCGAGTATATCTCATTGTCTGTACCAGATCAGCGTCGCCGCCTGCGGCGTTTCTTCTTGCGCGGCCTGACGTTTGTGCTCGGTGGGCGAAAGACCGAGCCTGATACGCGGCCCTCCTGGGCGATTCCCTCTTTCCGCGCCTTTTGATAGGCTCGAATCTCCTTGGCCAGGGGATGGTCGGGGGCGATCCTAAGCTGCGTGAGCGAGCAGACGATGGCCAGGTTCGACTCTGGCGGCGTCACATCACACGTGATCCCACCCTCATCACCGGCATAAAACAAGCTCTTGATAGATAGCTCCTGGTCGCGCTTGAATTTTGGTCTGTGCGGCTTCATTACGCGCACAAATTCCTTGGTCGCCCGGGCAGGAATGGGGACCTGGGCTTTCATCTTGCGCATCAGTTCCTGCGCCTGTGCGTAATCGTCAATCGCCATTGGTCTCTTGCCCTCCTTGAACACTAACCAGAATAATATCACCCGCCACCGTATATTGCAAGGTGGGCGTCTGGCTGACGTTGCGCTGGCTGGCCCACAGCTTGACGCCATCGGTGACGTGGCGGCTGGCGTCTTGCACGGTGACGAATCCCTTGTCGTTCCGGTCAGCCTCGCCGGTGAGGGCTTCTAGGAAAAAGTGGGTAAAGACACTGCGGCCCTGCCCAGACCCCGAATCGCGCCACTCGTAGCTCAGTTGTCCCTTTTTGCACGATGCCAGCACCGCCAGTCCTTCGGCCTCCTCAAAGACGCGGCGGATGAACTCGTCCGACATTGGCCTTGGCCCCTTGCCGCCAATGTCGGCGCCGGAATGGCAGGCGTCGAGCACGATGACCTTGGCGCGGGCGGGGGCCTCTTGCACGATCTCGCGCACTCGTAAGAGGGGCACGGCGGTGTCCGCCAGCACCAGCCGCCGTCCGTCCTGGGCCACCAGGTAGGACTCGTCCCCGTCCTCGTCGCCGTGACCGCTGTAGTAAAAGAGCAGCAGGTCGTCGGGTTCGGTGGCGTCGGCGACGGCCTTGAGGGCGACCAGGATGTTGGCCTTGGTGGGAGGTTCGGCGTTGCTGGTCAGCAAGCGGATGCGGGAGGAATCAAAGCCGCCGGCGACGAGCTGCTCACGGATGGCCTCCACGTCCTTGACGCAGGTCTGCAATTTCCCATAGTTGGCGTCGTCTTGGTATTCGTTCACGCCGGCGAGCACGGCCCAACGGTTGCCGGTGCCGTAGGTTGGCTGCGGGCCGGATGACTCGCCCTCGCCCTTGGATACAGGGATTGTCGCTTCTGGGCGGCTGTACGGCGCGGACTGCGCGGCACTCTCCCCCAGGATTCCCAGGGGGTCGGTGTCCAGGATAGTGATGCCCCGGTCGCGCCACACTTGGGCATCCGACTCTGGCAGGCCGGGCCAGACGGCGTAGGCGGTGCGGGCAAAGCGGCCGGCCCGGTCCAGCACCTCGCGCCACAGCAGGTTGAAATCGGGGTCGGAGAGGTTGTAGCCCAGGAACAGGACCGTTTGCTTGCGCAGCACGTTGCGCACCTCGTCCAGCACGTCCTCCTTGTCCCGGTCGCGCCACAGGCGGTAATGATCGTCCTCGGTGACGACGAGGGTCTCGGGCTGTTGGGCGTCGCCGTAGAGCTTGATGAGCGTGGGACGGTCGGGGGTGATAAAGCTGACGTCGCTGCCGCGCACGACGCGGTTGATGGGGACGTTGGCTTCCTGAAAGGCCAGTTCCAGCAGGTTGTCGTAGGCGGTGGTGATGAGGTGGTTAACCTGGTGCTGGCGTACCAAGTTAACTATGCGCTGGTGGAAGGGTTGGGGCGATTTGCCGGAGGTGTCGAGGGCATCGCGGATGAAGGCAGTGAACTCCCAGCGGTTGCCACCCTTGGCCACCCGTTGGGCCACCTCGGCTAGGGATTGGGACTCGGACAGGTCGTGGCGGCGGGCCAGGTCGCGGGCCAGGCCGGCGCGGGAGGGGAGAGTGGTGATGTCGCGGGAGAGGTCGGCGCCGATGAAGAGGGTTAGTTGGCCGTGAGTTGCTTGTTCCAGGAGATGTTTCCGGTGGTGTTCGTCAGTCATCTTGAGGCTGCTCCTTGTTTACGGTTGTCCGCCCCGGCCTAAAGAGCCGGGTTGGGAAATGCTAGCCCTGCCCCGAGGTTCGCCCGTCAGGCTACTACCCGGGGCAGGCGCGCTGGTGTATTTGGCCCATCCCCCAACAAGCATCGGGGGACGAACCGGGATCTGGGGCTGGAGTTCTCCAGGGTCATGGCCGCCCGCGCGTGCGCGCGCGACATCCTTCCCTGGTATGGTAGAGACATGCTGGCGCAACGAAAACCGATATTGTTGTTGTCGTTGTCGGGTTGATTTCTGTTGCGGAAGGCGCCCCGCAGCACCTTGTGCCCCGACCCCACAGCACAGCGATCATGTCGCTGAAACCGCCTGTCTGATTTTCTTTTCCGTTCCCTCTCGCCACGCGCCCAACATGCGGCCGATCTCGGTCACGTATTTGGAAACGTGTTCGTATTGAGGGAACTTTAGATATTCCAGTTCTGTACCGAGCCGTAGATAAAGGCGCAGTTTTTCCAGTTCTACATCTGCCTGGAGCAGTACATCGCGCCGGGTTGCCAGGTCCACTTTGCGCGCTTGCAGCAGGCATTCGTAAAAGTCCAACGCCGCATCTTGAATGCGCTTGGCCAGCACAAAGCGCTGGCTCTTGGGAAACTTTTGGGTTGCCGGCATCAGATACTTGAGCAAATCATAGGTCTTGACGAATAATGGCGAGTCGCCCATCGTGTTCTATTTTCCTCCGTGGGAGCGTGAAAATATGACGCCGGAAAAGATGCGTTGGCGCAGGTGGTACGTATTCCCGTGATTGGCGTGGGCGATCCAACTCTGGATCGATATGCGTACCTGTTCGGCGTCGATCCTTCCGGCTTGATACCCCTCCCGCATCCGGTGCAGGCGGCGAGCAAAATTCTTGGCATTGTCTTTGCGCAGTAGGCGATAGTGGGGAAAGACGCGAAAACCCAACCATGTGATGCCGGTGCGCGTGGGAAAGACAACGGCCCGTTCCTCGTGCAGCCGCAAGCGCAGCGTGCTCGCAAAAGCAATGACCGCGTCTCGCCAAGCCCACAGTTGGGCTTTGCTATTGTGGAAAAGCAAGAAATCGTCGCAATAGCGCAGATAGCAATGACAATGCAAGTCCTCTTTGACAAAGTGATCCAGCCGGTCGAGATAGACGTTGGCCCAGTGCTGCGAGGTCAGGTTGCCGATGGGCAAGCCCCTGTGACGATTCGCGGCCAAGAGATCATCACCGGGGAACCAGTGCATCTGGTACTCGCCAGACTGGATGCCCACGCTGCTCGCCAAGATCAGGTCGATCAGCCACAGTACTTTATCATCGGCGATGTGGCGAGCCAGGAAAGAACGCAGGATCTGGTGATCGATACTGGGAAAGAATTGCTGCACATCGCATTGCAGCACGTATTTCCGGCGGCGGGCGAATTCCTGCGCCCGGTCCAACGCCCGGTGAGTGCCTTTGCCTTTGCGGCAGGCGTAGGAATCATAGATAAAACGGTGCTCAAAGATAGGCTGAATGATGTTGCACAGCGCATGATGCACCACCCTATCCCGGAACGGCGCGGCAGAGATGAGGCGCCGCTTGCGTTCCTGGACGTAAAAGTTGTGGTAGGGGCCGGGCTGGTAGACTTGATCGCGCAGTTCATCGTGCAACTGCCACAGATTTTCCTCCAGGTCCAGTTCAAAGGCGGCCACGCGCTCTTTTTTGCGCTTGCCGCCCAGGCGGGCCTTGCGGAATGCTTTGTAGAGGTTTTCAAAAGCGTACACTTGTGGGTACAGATGTTTAAATGTTTTGGGCATAGACCCTCCCAGGTGCAACGCACTTGAAAAGTGCGTCGCACCTCAAAAGCTCATTTTTCGCCGCCTGCGACCCGCACCGTACTGAACCGTACGGTACAGTGCCTACGGCGGGGTTGGCCTGCGCGGCCAATACCTGACACAAGGCGCAGTTTTCAGGTAGCAGATAGCAGGGGACAGGGGACAGGTAACTTAATCAGAACCCCTGGCGCAACGAAAACCGATATAGGAGTTAACGTAGTCGGGAAGAGCCCTGTAGCGGAAGGCGCCCCGCAGCACCCCCGGGATGACATCATCCGGGTTCGATGAATACCACCCTCCACCACGGGCCACTCGAAACTCGCCCGTTTCTGGGCCTGTGGGGTTTTCGGCCGGCGAGATGGCGTAATAGCCGGCGTCGTACCAGTCGGCCGTCCACTCGACGACATTGCCCGCCATATCGTACGCCCCGCACCAACTCGTCCCGCTCTCAAAGCTGCCCACCGGCGCGGTTTCTGTGTATCCGTCGCATCCTTCTCTTCCTAGCACGACCTCGCTGCTAATCTGTGTCTCGTCGTCAAAGTTGCCCAGCGCGCAATCAAACTCGTTTCCCCACGGGTAGATATTGCCATCCTGGCCCCGCGCCGCGTATTCCCACTCGGCCTCGGTGGGCAGCCGGCCCCTCACCCACCGGCAGAACGTCTGCGCGTCGAACCAGGAAACATTGACAACCGGGTGATCGGCGTACTCGGGGTCGGCCAATTTGCCGGCGACCTCGCCTTCGCAGACCGTGCTCTCCACGCATTGAGCGTACTGGGCGTTGGTGACCTCGTAGCGGCCGATGGCGTAGGCGTCCAGGCTGACCGCGTGTGGGGGATGCTCGTGAGTTAGACCCGGATGCCGGGCCCACTCGTCCACCTCGGAATTGGGGTCCGATCCCATCATGAACGTGGCGGCGGGGATATCGATCCAGTCTATCTCGGGTTTGGGGGTCCAAAAGCGCGCCCCCCACACGACCGCACCGATAGCCAAGATGCCAATTAGCACGCCGGTCACGGGCAGTGCCACGCGGCGTCCCAGGCGCGGAAACGCCAACCGCAGCCGCAGCCAGCGCGGCAGGTAGGCACGCAGTTCCCACAGCGCGTCGGCGGCGCAGGCACGGGTTATACCCTTGGCCTCGCACCAGGCGTCCGTCAAGCCGTGGACCAGGGCATACAACCGCTTCCGCACAGTCTTGATCACGTCCTCGTCCATATCCCGCAGGCTCTGGCACGCTCGCTCTCCTTCTGGCTTGAGCAGTTCAGCCTGGGCCAGCGCCAGCGCCAATTCCCCATCCTCCATCCGCGCCAGCCAGTAGCCCACCGACCGCCCGTGGCGCAATGCGCTGCGCAGCAGCAGTTCCTGAGCTTGGGCGTCCATCCGCGGCCAGTCACGCTGGACGTCTATCAACTCAAAGTTGCCGTCTGCTAGGAGAGTGTCAAAGCGACGCCAGTTGTCCAGGCCCTGGCGTAGCAGTTCCTTGGCATCCTTGCGGGCTACAGCCTGCGGGCTGAGGGAAATCTTGGCGATCAGGTATTCGTGGGCCAGTTCATAGGCAGGCACGATGTCTGTGCCTGCAGCCCGTTCCACGGGGCGCAGCAATCGTGCTTGTACCAGCTTTTCCAGCACCGATATTAACTCGACCCCGTCCACGCCCAGGTCCAGTTCGGAGCTGGACTTGACCGCCTTGGTGCGCTCGGAGGTCACCAGTTCTTCGAGCACTTTGCGGGCCAGCTTTTGTTCATCGCTGTGCAGTTGGGCCAGTGCCGTGTCCAGGTATTTCTGCAGGACACCGCTCACACCGTCCAGTTGTTTGTAGGCTGCTAGCGTGATCGCACGTTCATTGGTCTGTAGGCTATCGTACAGCGCGCTGCACACCAACTGCAACTGGGGTGGCATCACGGTCGTTCCTGTGGAACTGCTTGAAGGAGCTTTACTCGGCAGACCATGCCCTTTGGATAAATCGCCCAACAACCGTTCGACCAGAGCCGGTTCGTAACTTACCCCCAGTTGTTCGACTGGCATGGTAATGGTATGACGGGCTTGGTCACGAGTCAGAGGCAAGAGACGCATATCCACGTTGAACACTCCTGGGATGCGCTTCCTGATCTCGTTCACTGAGGCCAACCAGTCCTCGCGCAAACTCAACACTACCTTGACCGGCACATCGCGGGCGTCGTAGAGCGCACCTAGATCGGCGATGAATGCCTGCCGAAACTCTGGGCTGAGGCGGATAAAAAACTCTTCAAACTGGTCAAGGATAATGACGAGGGTACGGCCCAGGGCCTTGGTCGCGGCGTCGAGAAAGTCCACCAGGTCGCCGTCCGCGGGCAACTCGACATCGGGTAGTTTGCGCTGCACCGCGCGGCGGATGGCGCGGGCCGGGTCCTCCAACGCCCGCACATAGATCGTCTCATAGGGCGGGTCTGCATGTTCCAATCGGGGCACAGCCCCAGCCAAGATCAGCGAAGTCTTGCCCGTCCCTGATGAACCGTAGAGCAGTACCAGGCGGTGGGCGTGGATCAATGAGGTCAGATGCTGTGTCTCGTCCCGCCGCCCGAAAAAGATGGCGGCGTCCTGGGCCTCGTAATAATCGAGCAGTTTGTAGGGCCGTTCAGGCAGAGGGGTGGCGAGGTCCTGCACCGGCTGCGCCGGGGCGGCGGGCGCAGGATGGATGCGCGTGGCACTGCGTGCTCGCAACTGTTCGGCCAGCGATTTCAGGAAAGCGGTGGCATCAGCCTCGATCACCTCTACACCGTGGCGCTCGCACCAACGGCAGACCTTGGGCGGCGGCGATTCGCCAAAGACATAGGCACGGCGGGCATAGTCGTCCAGGGGGGCGGTTACCTTGCGGTAGAGACGCTTAAAGTGAGGGTCGGCCAGATCATAGCCCGCAAAGAGAATCGTCTTGCGGGCCAAGTACCCTTGCAGCACCACTGAGATGCTGGACTGGTCTTCGAAAAAAGTCTCGTAATCGTCCTCGGTCAGAACCAGTGATTCGGGCCGGTCCAATGATCCGCGCAGTTTGTACAATTGGGCTTTACGCTCGTCCTCAAAGGCCACATCCACGTTGTCGGTGATGACGTCGAGCGGCCGTTCTGCCTGCTCAAAGGCCCGCTCCAGCCGCCGGTCAAGGCAAGTGGTAGCCAGCAAGCGGCAGGTGGTCAGCCCGGCGATGACGTGGTGGGCCTGTTGGGGGGCGTCACCTTGCTCGTCCAACCGGTCGCGCAGGAATTGGACCAACGCATGGCGGCCTTTTTGGTCCTCGTGGGCCTGGGCTGTCTCCGGGAAGGAGAGAGTGCCTTCGTCAGCGACGTCACACCGGGCGGCTAATTCGGACGTCAGGAGGTCTATGATGGCTTTGTCCTCGGTGTTGCGAAGGATGTGCTCGCCAATAAAGAGCAGGACGTTGCCGGATTCAGTTTTTTCCAAGAGTTCTTGAGGGATGGATATCATTTTATCATTTTCCTCCGTATAGTGGCCGAGTTAGGGAGCAAAACATGTCTGGGGCATCCCATAAATCCGCATAGAGCCGGAATAGTTTGGCAGTGTTCTCGGTAGATTTGGGCATTGGTGCTCCTTGCTTCAAATTCTAGGGTCAGGTGTAACAGCGGTCTGCTCATCTTTTGCGCTTTCGGCGTCGCTTGCGCTTGGGGGGCTTCTTTGGCTCGTCGCCGTGATGTTGTTGGTCTGTTTGTTCTTGCTCCCTGATCCGGTGAACAAAGGATTGTACCGTTTGCAGCGTTTCCGCGAGTTCGGGATGCTCCAACAGCGCATAGTTTGGCGCAGTCGTCTGTCGCTCGTGGAGCAAACCCAAATAGACCTGAGCGTCCTCCCAATCACCGAGCGCCGTCAAGTCCACGCGACCGGCGGCGTAGGCTTTTTCGATGATGGGAGCAGCAGTGACGGCTTTTAGGTCGCAGGCCAGGTCGCTGACGATGCAGGCGTTGAGGGTACGGTCTTGTTCCTCAAAGTGTTCCAGCTGCCCGGCCAGAACGGCGATCACGTCGTCTCGGGTGTGGGGGTGCTGGTCTGCGATTTTGTGCAGGCCATTGGCCGCCGCAACGCGCGCCCACAGGCCGTGGGCGGAATCGGCTAAATAGTCGCGCAACGTAGGGATCGCCACCGGGCCGAGGATACCAAAGGCGCGGGGGAGGTCTTGGCTAACCCAGTCATCCCTGAATTCGTCGATACGGCTCAGGAGCCGGGTGAGGGGTTCCGCCGCGTCCCCGGCGTGGAGTTGGGCCAGGGCGCGCCAGGCGTGGACCGACGACCAGACCTCTGGGTTATCTGGTTCGGCATGGTGGAGGTCATCGTCGAGGGCCATACGGATCAGATCGGGGATGTGTTCGGGGCCAAGGCCGAGGGCCAGGTAGTCGCGCCACTTGGGCGTTCTTTGAATCTCACCCAGGGTGAGCAGTTTGGATACGGGTTTGGGGTAGTCAGATTTGGACATGTGGAGTCATTTCTCCGATTAGATTTGAGCATGGTACTGGCAGTAGCTTTGTACCCCACAGAGTGAGCAGGAAGGGTTGTTTTTTAGACAGATGCCTTTTTCGATCCCGAATTCTGTTGATTGTACTTGTCCGTAGACCACAAAGACGGCGTCGATGTATCGAATTGGGTGTCCTGTGGCTTGGGCAAATTTCTGGCCTTCGATTATGGCCTTGAGAAGTAGCTTTTCACTCTTGATAATTCCCAGTCTGTGGAAGATACGAGTAACGACTCTGTCGGGCTTGAGGACCGGCAGGCCTATGTCGGTGAGTACATGATAGGTTGTGATTTCGCCCAGCCCGCTAAAGTGGTATTGCAGTTCTTCCTTTAGGAGCAAGAGATTCTCGAAAGGTTCCCACGGTGAAAAAGAGACGATGTATGCTTGAAATGAGCCATGCTCGCTGACGATGTGCTGGAAGGTTTGAGCGTTTTGGACACAGGCTTGAACCTTGCGTTTGTTTTTTATCATTTGAGGGTCGTTGAGGATTCGGTCGATGTCACTATCTGTGTAACCGGCGACGATGTTATAGCCGGGAAAGTGTTGGTTGATCACGGGCAGTTTTGCAGTGACTGTTTCGGCTTTGAAACCCGAGTAAAAGATGACGTGAACCAGTATCCGGTAGTAGTCGGCGTCGGTGAAGGTTTGGGTCTCGGTTTTCTTGTACTCGTCGAGCCCTGCGCGGATCTTGTCTTTTGGGAGATTTTTAGATCCGACACTGATCAGTGTGGATTCGATTTTATTGAATATGGCGCGATAGTCTGTCATTTGATTTGGACCTCCTGTTATTGGGCGCGGGGACCGCACCCCTACGGTTCCTTTTTGAATGGGAAGAACCACGAAGGCTGTGGGTGGTTATCAGGCTTTAGTGGCTCTGGCAGTCGTTCTGGGCTGTCCAGGTGCCACTGGTAGTCGCCTGGTATGCCGGTGCAATCTACGACCTCTATTGTCCCTACCAGGACGCCGACCGGGAAATCTCCTGGTTTTGCGTTCATCTCGGCGAAGACTCTATCGGGGCCGGGGGTCTTGCTGGCGTAGATGTAGACTCGCTCGCGGGTGTGGGTGCGTTGGCTGCGGTATTCGATCTTTTTTGTGCCGCGTAGGATCTGTTCGGCGTAAGGCTGACGGATGCTCAAGGCTCGTATGATGTTTGGTTTGGTCATTTTGTGTTCCTTTTACTATTGGAGCCTAATAAAGTTGGCAATGGCCGCTTTTGAATAGTCGATTGTGATCACGATGAAATCCTCACTGGCCTTTTGAGGCAATGATTCGTCTGCCATACCATTGTGCAGATACAATAGCACGTTTTGCATCTGGGGCAGAGATGAATAGTGTTTTTTGATTATGCCCAAAACCGTTTGTAGGTTTTCGGCAAGCAGGCTATTGGTAGGGGCCAGTGGTTTTTCGATGCCGAGGTTTTGTAACTCGGTACGAGCTTTTTTGAATTCGTCCCAAGTTCCATAATTTCCAAAGGCCCAGTGTTTTACGTAGAATTTGAAAATTTGGTGTCTGAGCAATTGCTTGGGGGGCAATTTCAAAATGGCTTGATCGAATTTCTTTGAAGCTCGCGTCCACTTGCTTTCCCCGAGATACAGGCAAGTGTTTGTCAGAATGATGAAATCGAATTCGCCAAACTGGGAACTGGTGTCGCCACCGCTACGCCCAAAACTTGGGCGGAAGAAGACTTGGCAGCTTTTTGTAGAGGATGTATCGCCTGCGGTTTGCAGGATGGTATCAAGTCTGTTTTGAAGCGCCCAGAGGGTTAGGGCGTCTTCTCCGTAACTATACAACTGCATAGGTTTGCTCCTTTTTAGATCTCAGGCTGCGGCGTGCTCCAGGTTGAGGGCACGCCAATTTTACTCTTGGTGAATCTTGCGATGCTCATCGCATAACCACAGGATGTTGCCATCACGGGTGATGGTTTTGTGCAGACCGCACCAATGTTCTTTGGGGTCAGACTCCTTGAGAAAGCTGTGTATTAAGCGCAATGCAGGGCCGGTGGCTTCCATTGTTTCAAAGCGGCTGCCCGCGCTGCTCAGATGCTTGGGATGGTCGTGGGTTTCGAACTCTTCCGGGACGTTTTTGAGGATGGCTTGGAATACGTCCAGGCTGGTTTTGATGTCGTTAAAGATGCCCTCGTCGTAGGCCTCGGCGAGGGCGCGGGCCTTGGGGATGTAGCGCAAATAGTCTGTCAACCGGTTGAGCCAGGGCGCGAGTTTGGCCCACCAGTCTTTGGATTGCAGAACGGGGTAACCTTTTTGGCCCTTGACGATGTGCGGCCCACCAGGGTGCTGGCACATCAGGTAGAGGGTGTAGCCGGTGCTGAGGAGAGCTTGGGGTGCAAGAGCTTTGCGGTCACCAGGCATCAATACAAAGGTGTTGGGGCATTCGGCTTCGAGGCTCGCGCTGTGATAGTTCCACGTGCGGGTAAAGTCGCGTTGTAGTAACTCGGATACCTGGGAAAGCTCGATGTGCAAGTCTTGAATCCCTTCGTTCCCTTGCTTTACGTCCCGGTGAATCTCGTCCAGTCTGGCGACGATCTGGTCATTCGTGGTATAGTGAATGCCGTACAACAGGACCGGCACGGATACTTGCTTGAATGGCGGCCGATCACACTCGACCTCGAGCTTGTTATGCTCCATCCGTTCCGCCAAACGCTCATAGTCGTGAAGGTAGGTGCAAGGTTCAGTGTCGGCGTCTTGATCGAGATGGCAATTGCAGGGAACCAGACGATCATACTTTAGTCCCTTGTAGAACCCTAGCACCCGCTCGCTGATCGTGTGGTGCAGAATATTGAAAAAATTAAAGGGCGACGGCCCGCGCGCGCGGAGCCATAGTTCGTGTGTGCTGGGATTGAGGACCACCTCGGCCTGATGACCCTCGTATTCCAGGCGCACGCCTTCGCGCCAATGGACGCCCGTGGTATACGGATGGGTCAGCACGATGAACCAACTCATAACGCCCGGCGGTGTAAAGCCCTGCAACTTGAACAGCA
>JAAEPW010001149.1 GCA_024232355.1 Chloroflexota bacterium
GCTTTCACAAGTATTCCTCCAAGCCTATTTTGATTCGACCACTCGCAACCCAGTCTACCTATTATAACGCTCTTTGCTTACGACATATTCGGTTACACTAGATTTGCTCATTTTATTTCATCTATATCTGACGCATCTGCTTGGCCTGGCGTAACGCGATTGACCGAAAGCAATGGCATGCCTAAATCACGCACTCTTCTCAGCAATCCATGCAACGCGGATTGATCAGCCACCGGGCCGGTTAAAAGCGTGTCGCCGTTCTCTTCCAGCGTGATTATCAGGCCCCCAAACCAGTCCGTCCATTGACGATCGAGATGGCCCTGGAGTCTGATTTGATAGGTCATTGCTTGACCTGGATCAATTTTTGGATCGAGTTTGTTTGACATTATCCTGCACCTGTTGTGGCCGGTTATAGCAGTCTGCGCCACTTGTACAAGAAGTATACCCGCAAGGTAGTATTAGAGTCATCACCCAAAAGAGCTATTCAAGGAATTATTCGTGGACCTGGAGCATTGTGGGATGTGCCTGGGTGCAGCAAAAAGGGTCGCTATCTACTGCAGATTGGTTCATTCTTCCGAGAATGAACCAATCTTGAATGAGGCAGTTAATCAATCCTCATTCCTATGTATACCGAGTTTACGAGCAAACTCAAACCCCGCTGCGTGGCAAAAGCCCCAACTCTTGGGCACGTGCTACTGCCCGCGTGCGGCTATGTATGCCAAGTCTGCGGGCAAACTCAAACCCGGCTGCGTGGCAAAAGCCCCAATTCTTGGGCACGTGCTACTGCCCGCGTGCGGTTACGTACACCGAGTTTGCCATAGATATTGCGGGCGTGGACCTTGACCGTGTTCAGCGAGAGGAAAAGCCGCTCGCTGATCTCACGATTCGAGAGTCCCTGGGCAATGAGTTGCAGCACTTCTAACTCGCGTGGGCTTAATGACTCGATGAGGGGTTGGGAAGGGGAGACAGGGGACAGATCAGATTTGTCTTTGCTCTTTGGCCCCTCGGCTTCAAATGCAGCCAGCAACTTGTGCGTATAGTTTGGCATAATTCCACGAGCGGCTGCTTTGGACAATAATTGAGCCATCGGCAACCCTTCGTCAACAAAAATACGGATAAAGCCGCCCGGCTCGGCCAGTGCCAGCGCATCACCCAGTACCCGCACCGCCTCATCCTTTTCGCTATCCGTTCGTAGAGCATCCGCGTGCAGAGCGACCGCGTGCAGAACGACCGCC
>JAAEPW010001150.1 GCA_024232355.1 Chloroflexota bacterium
ATATGGGCGATCTTGTAAAGCTGGCTTGCAGCATCGGTACTTGCGGGCTGCTACAGCCGGTTGGCATCACAAAAGACAATGAACTGGTTTTCGGGCATCGCCGTCTTCTTGCATGCAAGGATATTCTCGGCTGGCAGGAAATTGATGTTCGTGTCGTTGATGTTCAATCCATCACCCAGGGCGAAAACGACGAGAACGAAATCCGCAAGGACTTCACGCCTTCCGAACGGGTGGCGATAGCGGAAACGATAAAGGCTGAGATAGGAAATCGACAAGGGTGCCGGACAGACTTGCAACCTGTGGACAACGGTCCACAAGTTCCCCATGGGGCAAAAACGCGGGACGTCGTCGCTAAAAAAGCAGGTTTCGGGAGCGGCAAGGAATATGACCGCGCCCGCAAGGTCGTCGATACCGCAGAGCCGGAAGTCGTGGAGGCCATGGACAAGGGCGATATGTCGATCAGCCGCGCTGCCAGGGTCGCCGATTTGCCGCCAGAGCAACAACGTGAAGTTGTCGATTTGCCA
>JAAEPW010001151.1 GCA_024232355.1 Chloroflexota bacterium
TCGGCTGCGCATTCGGATGATACGGGATCGTCCGAATCTTGCCTTCTTCCTTGTCGACGTCTATAAAGAGATCCTGGTATTCCTCCAGGTACTTCACCACTCTCACGGTAACGTAGAGAGCTGGCTTTCGATTGGTCCCGTTAGTGCCCTGCAAGTAGTCCGGCGGCAACAGGACCATCTCCTTGCGCAGAGCGCGGGTTACTTTGACTAACCGCGCCCTGTCTCTCACCAATTGCCCTCCGGCATCTCCAGCATTGGTGAACACTTGAGTTCCCGGAAAGAACCCCGGTGCACATCTTGGCAGGATCATCCGAAGTGCCTGCTCCGGTTCCACATCAGTCATGGTAAGTGGTACCGTAGACCGAACCAGTTTCGGCCCCTGCTGTCCCGTTGGCAACATGACTGACTGCTCCGCCTGCACAGTAATGTCGACTTTCTTCAGTCGATGCGGCAACAGACAATCGAAGGCAGCGTCAGCGGTGCCCGTTGGGTTCATTCTTGCCGCCCTTCGATCCGCTCCGCCCCGGTAATGCTGTTCTATGAAATCCTTTGGCAAGAATTTTGGCTCCCCATAAGAGAACCCTTTGTAGGTGGGGTCCTGCCGGCGCGGTTCGTGTCTTCGCTCGTAATCGAGCAACTGGAAATCGACCATTGGATTGCCATCTCGCGTTTTCCCAGTCCGGTCGATCACCACTTCTTCTTGTTTCTGCGATGCTACTGACTCTGCAGCAGCCGACGCGTCATCCGCCACCACTTCTCCCGGTTCCAATTGCGCAGCCGGGTCCGGCATCAGTGCCGTAACACTGACTGCCGCCTCTGGTCGTTCGTCCTGGAGCATCGGCAAACTCTCCCAGTGCTTCCTGTCCAATACTACCTGTGTCA
>JAAEPW010001152.1 GCA_024232355.1 Chloroflexota bacterium
CCACAGGATTCAGGCAAGGCTTTTAATTAGAAAGTACGATACCAAGAAAAACTGCTCTTGCACTACCCCTCCTTCTAGTGCCGACCACCGGACAGCCGCACAAGAGAGGGTTGAACCCCGGCATGGGGGACAACCTCCAATGTTGGACTCTGCACAAATGAGGGGTTGCCTCTACCCGTGCCCCAGCAGTACTCGTACACGCGCCAGTAAGAACACGACGAAGAATGCAACCCCAAAACGTAACAAAACTCGATTGGCTTTGGCAGCTAGGTCATCTCTTTGGTCACTTCCTTTTCCGAGTCTTGCGCTCCCTTGTCGTCATCCATCACAACGTCGCCCTGGCCCGGCTCCGGCCCCGTCGCACTCGTATCCATGCAGGCATCCGCGGTCGAGTTGACAACAGGCGGCGGCATCACTCCCTGCAACTGCACCGTGCCAGACAGAGGCGCTGGCTGCTGTCCAGCTATCGAGTCCGCCAATGCATCCACCGTACAGTCAGAGCTGCCGCCTGCTGTTGTCTTCATTGCTGGTCTCTGTCCATGAACGTCTGGAGATTCTGGACATGAGCTTGCTGTCGCAGAGGGACTCCGGCATTGCGCACACGGAGTTGGTCTGGTCGGATACGCGGCACCAGGGGCTCGTTGCTTCCTTC
>JAAEPW010001153.1 GCA_024232355.1 Chloroflexota bacterium
CTTCCCCTTCCGTCCACAACCAGGCATTATTGCCGTGTTCGGTGTCTTGCACAAAAGCCACGTGCAGTTCGGTCACCGCCGGGATGGGAGTGGGAATGTCCACAGGGACAGGGGTAGCAATGACCTCACTCGTCGCCAGGTCTGTTTCTTCGGTGGCGAGGGCGACTTGTTCGGTGGCGAGAGCGACTGTTGTTGGAACGATTTCGTCACTAGATATGTTCTCTTGCTCGACGTTTATCTCTAGCGTGCCGCAAGAAGTGAGAACAAGCATGGTGAATAAAGTGACCAAGATAAATAGGCTGTGATACTTTTTGCTAGTCATTGCAATCTCCTGTTAAAATCAGAATCCGGGCGGTGTCGTCGGTCCTGTCACGTTTGGGTCGGCCGATACCCAACAACTGCCGACGGTGTCATTGGGGCACATCACGCGCCACCACCAGCCATCGGTGCTGATGCCGGTCACAGTACCCGCCATACCGCCAAATATCCCGCCGACTTGGGGATAGGTGTCGCCGGGGCCGCCGTACATCGGGACAACGTCTGGGAACACCATAACATATTTTACATCCGTTTCCAACACTGTGCCGGTCTCGACTGCATCGATGACGTGGAACATGTCGGGAGCCGAAACTCTTACCTCTCCTACGTTCGCCGCAAAAACCAGGTTCATACCAGGCCCACCCTGCGCTGGAACCTGCACGGCAAAGAATCCATTCGCATCCGTCGTGCCCTGCGCGGCCTCGGCAAATTCCGAGTTCGCCGGGCCAACCCAGACTGTGACTAGCGCATTCGGTGGAAAGCCGCTGGCGATAACCTGAACCATCGTTCCCGATGGACCGCTCAATGGCGAGATCGTGACGATGGGATCAGACGCCGGTTGTGTGACGCTGCTCTCCTCAAAACCACTCGGGCCCATCAGAATGCCTTCCCAGTAGATTGTGCCATCGGGCCGTTGGGCGATGATTAGGAATGCGTCGGTTTTGCTATCGTTTCCCCAACCTACGCTAAAGAGCGCGCTGATGGGGTTCACAGCCGGATTCCACACGCTCAGAATGTCTCGACCATCCAATTGCTGGCTCAGATCGGGCGCATCTTGGAAGCGAATCGTATTGCCCGCTCCGAGATAATTGATGCGGAACTGCTCGATGGCCCCGTCGGGGGTGTACGCCCGGCCCTCTGATCTCCAACCGGCGAGGCCGAATGAATCTCCCATCAGCGACCGCATCAAATCAAAATCGTGCGTTTCGACCGCCTGCATCAGCAGCGCCTCAAACTCCAAGAGCGGATCGACGGTCGCGACCGGTGTTTCAACATATTGCTGCACGGCTTCCGGCGTGCTCAAAGTCGCCTGCACCGTCGGAATCTCTGTTGGCTCGACTTGGACCAACTCTATCACGGGTTGATTGTCCTGCAAGGGCACAGTCTCGGCATCCACTTGCATAGTGCCGCATGCGGTCAACAAGAGCAAAACCGGCACGAAAAGCAGGGTAGATAGATTGAATCGTTTGTGTCGAATATACATTTTGGACCTCCTGATTTCAATTTCTACCCTGTATTCTAGTCCATCGCTGTTACAAGGATATGGCAGAGGTGTAACAACCTGGAAACGGCCTGTTACTATTCCGAAACATCCATCTCACCCTCGATCAATTTCCCGAACAGACAAATAACTTTTCCTGCAAAACGAGGGCATAATAGTAGGTCGGATTGTCAATCCGACCTACAGAGCTATTTTCGAGGCAGTAGGGCAGTTTTGCTAACCGCCAGAGGCAGTGGAATCGTGGGGAGGGGAAGAAAAATCAAAGGTCGGATAGTCTCCGGCCACGCTCGCCACACCTTTGACCGAGCCGCCGATATCTCCCAGCACAATGCTCCAGCCTCTGGAACCTTGCGCCAGGAAGAGATAGCGCCTCGCGTCTACCCAACGCACGTCCATGACAAAGTCCGTATCGGCGTACACGGGAACGACGTCGCCGCCAATCTGCCCCACCAGGGCCTGGGTGGCAAGGTCGTGTAGACTGCCCTGAAAAATCAGGCGCTGCGAGTCTGACGACCATCCATAGATGAGCGTGGCAGCCGGGTGTTGGGTGAATGTTTCGGTGCTGTCAATTGGATAGTACGTGATGGTCTCCCTATTGTCCAGGTCTGTGATGAGCAAGTTTACCATTGGAGGCAACGTGAGGTCTGGCTGCTCGATATCCAAGTGAGCGATGTATTGCAGATCAGTCGAGATAACAGACGGCATCATCTGCCTGGCTTGTACGTTGCCGAGCAATCTCGCCGAGCTTCCATCAGTGCGAATGTGCCACACGCTGGTGGGTGGAAGCGGATGCACATGGGGATCGACTGGCGGAATGGCGACCCGCAGCGAGCCGGAATCAGCCGCCCAAACCGGTTGGGCATAATATCTGACCTCGCTGTACGTGACGATCGGCGTATACGTGAATACCTCGCGCCGGTCGCTTCCGTCGATCCGCACCAGGCTGATGGCGCCAGGGGTGACGACGGCGATCTGGCGGCCATCGGGCGAGGGGTGGAATTCGCCGCCTTTGCCAGGCGGGAGCAGGGCTGTGTATTCCAAGGTGTCGGCGTTGACCAGGTGCAGATCGTTGTTGAGGGACAGGCCGATCTGCATCTGCAGCCGCGTATTGAACGCCAGGATATGCGTGCCCGGAACCCAATCAAAGTGATTGAGCACAACTTCGTAATCAAAGGGTTCCCGCACTTGCATAGCGGCGATATCCTCGACGCTCACCAGCACGCGC
>JAAEPW010001154.1 GCA_024232355.1 Chloroflexota bacterium
CGCAGCGGTATAGTCGTGACAGGCATCTATAGAACCGCCCACCTGTTTGGCCGCCTCTGGGACGAGATAGGATAATCCGGGCATGGTGCGCTCTATGAGAACCTTGTCTTCCAATGGCGAGGGCAGACGCATAGAGACCTTGTACGAGGACCAATCAAAGACGCCCAGGCCGGGCACGGTCCTGTCCATCACCTGAAAGCCAACGATGTACTTTTTCGGGTCCACAAAATCCGCGTCGCGGATGTCCCAACAGAACTCGCCGATGACTTTGACCCCCATGGGCTCAAAGTCCTTGCCCACGACGAACCATTGGATATGTTCGGTCTCTCGAAAGCCTTCCTGCTGTAGTCGCTTTAGCACTTTAGCATAGGCTGATTGTTGAATCTCTTTGAGTTCATCCAGCTTTTGTCGCGTTGCGGGGGATGGGCCTTTGAGGCACATTTGCACCCCCAGGTCGGGGCCGTGCGCATAATAACCCACGCCCCCCAGGGTGGTTACCTCTATGGCCAGGGGGGCCATAGGCACAGGCTCTCCGTGAAAGCGCGTCAGGCGATATTGCTCCCGGCC
>JAAEPW010001155.1 GCA_024232355.1 Chloroflexota bacterium
AGACGAAGCCTCATTATGCACCAAGTCTAATTGGTGACTGCCCCGGGTGACAAAAAGCCAGCTATGGGTGCAATCCGCAATACGTATGGGGCAAGTCCTTCTGCAGTCCAAAACAACTACTTGACAAATAGCCACCCAGGGTCGTGACCCATATCAGGGATGATCATCAACGTCGATTCGACACCGGCCCCCACCAGCGCCCCGTGCAGCAACTCGCTCTGCCCGACGGCCCCCACGTCGTCCTGGCTCCCGTGCATGATCAAAAACGGCGGCGCTTTTGGCGTGATGTGCGTAATGGGGTTCGCCTGTATGGCTCGTTGCTCGTTCTCCTGAATCGGGCCGCCAAGAAACCGTGCGGCAGGAGAATCGGCGGCGTTGTGATCGTGCCTGGCCGTGATTCCCAGTTGCAGGAGATCCGATGATCCGAAACAATCACAGACCGCCTGCACGTGGCTGGTGCGTGTCTGATTGCCGCCTTGCTGGTCCCATTCCGCTACGTCGGCAGCGGTACCCAACAAGGCCGCCAAATGACCACCCACCGATTCCCCCCAAACGCCCACACGATGCGGGTCCAGATTGTAACGTTCCGCGTTGGCCCGCAACCAACGGATGGCCGCCTTGCAATCCTCGATCTGGGCTGGAAAGATTGCCTCCTGGCTCAAGCGATAGTCGATGCTGGACATCGCAAAGCCAAAATCCAATAGAGGCAAATCGGGCGGTATCCAGCTTTTGTCTCCCATTATCCACGCGCCGCCGTGGATCCAAACAACCACAGGCTCAGGATCGCTGGCCATGGGATGCCAGTACAGGTCCAGGGCTAATTGGTGGCCTTGCATTGATGCGTACGCTAAATCGCGCGCTATTTCGAGATGCATAATTCCGTTTTTGGCAGTCTGTATATTGGGCACTAGGAAAACCCTCTCCGGCCTGTTTCCCCCCACCAGTATACCCAGACCCGAGCGGAAGTCAATTTCACGAGCGGATAAGCACTTGGGCACGGTGGCATAAATATCGTTTTCAGCGATAATACCTTGTGAGATCCTACCAACAATGAGAAAACATCAAAAATCTATGGAGGAAAACATGCTTCTATCTGAGATGACCTGGCAAGAGGTCGCCGCCTATCTGGAAAATGACGACCGGATCATTGTCCCTATAGGGAGTACGGAACAACACGGCCCCCGGGCCGTCATTGGAACCGATTACTTGGTACCGGACGGCATAGCCGCCGAGGCGGGGCGTCGGGCCGGGGTTGTGGCCGCCCCGGTGATTCCGTACGGTATGGCGCTCCATCACATGGCTTTTCCGGGGACGATCAGCTTGCGCCCCAGCACCCTGTTGCGCGTCGTCTATGACGTGCTGGCCTCGCTCAGCCGCCACGGTTTTCGGCGCGTCCTGATCCTGAACGGTCATGGCGGCAACACGTCCAGCTTGATGTCGGGTGTGGCCGAGGCGAACGATGTCTATGACAACCTATTGATCAAAACCAAGCCGTGGTGGGACTTGGCCAGCGTTCTGACGGTCCTGGCCGAGGCATTTGGCGACAGGGACGGCGCGCACGGCACGGCGGGCGAGACGTCGTTGGTAATGGCCTTGCATCCGGGGATTGTTTCAGAAGAACCGGTTGAGATGACGCCCCTAAAACGAGGGGACATTTGGCCCCATGCCTCAAGATGGGCAGAGCGCTATCCAGACGGTTCTGCCGGTGCCGACGTCAACCTGGCCTCGGCGGAATGGGGCCAACGACTATTTGAAGCCGCCGTCACCGATCTCGTGCAAGAATTGGATCGATGGTAGTGTCCCCCTTGAGCATTAGTGACAAGTATGTGCCCAACACCACTTTATGGGGACACTACCGCAAGCCGATTTTGCGTACCAGGCACCTCTGTTATAGATCAAATGAGCCTGCGTTGGCTCTCAAATACCGGCTCGTTTTCCAATATGCGCTGCGGCGAAAAAATCGAGAGTTCGAGAGTTGGGGATTGACCCAAAATCAGTTCGGCGATGTAACGCCCCACCGCGTGACACTGCTGAAAGCCGTGACCGGAAAAGCCATTGGCCAGGAAAAAGCCTTCGAGTTCGGGCCACTCGCCGAGGATGGCGTTGCCGTCGAGGGTGTTTACCGCGTAAAGTCCGGCCCAACCCCGAGCAACCTTGAGCCGGTCGAAGGATGGCACGAATTCTACCAATTCTGGCCAGAGGGTGTTAATAAACACCCGCCGATCCCACGTAAACTCGTAGCCGATGGGGTCATCGGGCAGGGATTTGCCGCACATGAAGGAACCTTCACGCTCGTGTATGATGTACAGGCCCGAGGGCGCAAAGAGGGCCGGTAGAATTCCGTCGGGGCGGGCCATCGTTTCGAGCACAAATACCTGGCGCTTGGTCGGTTCAATCGGCAGATCGACGCCCACGGTTTGAGCGATTCGAGTCGCCCAGGCACCGGCGCTGTTGAGCACAAACTTGGCCTTTAGTTCTTCGCCTGAGGACAGTCTGACACCGGTGACGGCGCCCGCGCTTTTTCGCACCTCGGTCACCTCGGCCTGGATGAACTGTGCGCCCAGAGAGACGGCCTTCTTTTTGTAGCCCATAAGCATCGCCCAGGGGTCCAACGTGCCATCCCGTGCCCCGAACGTGCCCCCCACACAACCGGTTGGCTCACAAAGGGGGTAACGCTGCTTGATCTCGTCCGGCGTCAACCACTCGACTTGACATCCCAGGCTCTTTTGCAGTGCCAATCCACCCTCGGCTTCTTCACGGCCATCCTCGTCTACCAAAAAGATATTGCCCTGGCTATGAAAGGCAATAGCCGGTCTATCATCATCAACGGCCATCTCTTCGGCGAAACGATCCATAACCTCCAAACCATATTGAGACATTTGGATATTTTCCTTGATGTTGAACTGCACGCGGGTATTGCCGTCCGAGAGCGTTGTGGACGCGTTTTCATACGTCGGGTCCATCTCGACAATAGCAACTTTCAAGCCATCATCCATCCGCATCAAATAATAGGCCGTGGCGCAACCCATCACGCCCCCGCCGACCATGATCACATCATAGGTATTATCTGCCATTGCGCTATCCCTCCCTAGAATAATTCTTTGCCACGAATTTCACCAATTAACACGAATGCAAGTGGAGCAGAAAAATTAGTGGCAAAAGACACACTAAACAGACCGCGTAATGCCGCCGTCCACGCGAATGTTCTGGCCGGTGATATAACCGGCGTCCGCTGAAACCAGGAACCGGGCCGTTTTGGCGATTTCGGTGACGCTGGCGTAACGTCCCATCGGAATCCGCCCCAGATTTTCCTCGGATTCTGGGTAGCTGTCCACAAAGCCGGGCAGGATATTATTCATCCGTATCCCGTCCACCGCATAGCGATCGGCGTACAGCTTGGTGAAACTCGCCAATGCGGTCCGCAGGCTGCTCGACACTGGAAAGCCCGGATCCGGCTCAAATGTGGCAAAGGTCGAGATGTTGACGAGCACCCCGCCGCCTTGTGCTTGCATAATGGGCGTCACCAGTCGCGCCATACGCACCACGTTGAGCATCACCAGGTCTAGGCCCAGGTGCCAGTCCGCGTCAGAAATATCCAGCAGCGGCCCTTTTGGCGGATGTCCCGTGTTGTTGACCACCGCATCGATGCGACCGTAGGCATCCATTGTACGATTGATAAGCAATTCCAGGTCACCCACATCGGTGACTGAGCCCGTCAAGCCGATACCGCCGAGTTCGTCGGCCAGGGTCTCTGCGCCGCCACTGTTGGACATCAAGGCCAAGTCATAATCGCTGGCGGCCAATTCACGAGCAATAGCCGCGCCCATTCCCCGACCAGCGGCGGTAACGATAGCTACTTTTGTTGTCATGATAGTTTCTCCTGATATTTGTATGCTTTTCTGCCAAGTCCGTAGGGTGTCAAACCATTCTTTTGGCTCACCCCGCCTTGACCTGAGCCAGCAAGCGCCGGGCCGCTTGTCCCAGCAACATCGAGTCGACCCCGGCTACGATGAGAGTGTACCCGCGTTCAATATACGGCTTCACCGCCTGGGCCGACATCCCGAAAACCCCCAAGGGAACCCCTGCTCCCTGACACGCTTGTGTCACACAATCTACTGCCGAAACAACCTCTGGATGGTTCACCTCACCCAGCCGGCCCAAACTGGCAGAAAGATCGTACGGGCCGATCAACACCGCATCTATTCCCGGTACCTGCACGATCGCCTCAATATTCTCTACCGCCTCAATGTGCTCCGCCTGGATGACCACCGCCACATCCTCATTCGCGCTCTGCACGTATTCCTGAAAGCGCAGGCCATAGCCGTGTGCCCGGCCCAATCCCACTCCACGGGTCCCCAACGGAGCGTACTTGGATAAACGCACGACCCGCTCAGCCTGCTCCGCCGAATTTACCATCGGCGCGATGATGCCTGCCGCCCCGACGTCCAACGCTTTCTTAATGGGCACTTGCTCGCTGGCCGAGAGACGAACCAGACATGGCATCCCCGCACCCGGCAGAAATCTCTGCATCATCGGCGCTTCGAACGGGCCGTGCTCGGCATCGAGGAAAAGCCAGTCAAAGCCAACGGTCGTCAGAATCTCGGCGACCTCTGGATAACCGAGCGTAACCATTGTGCCAACCAATAACTCACCTGATCTGAGCCTTTGTCGAAATTGATGTTCCATTTGTAAACCTCCAGATAACCGCTATAGATCACACGCGACGTATAGCAATGTGGCGTACGCTTGGTTGTTGGGCGACCTCAATAGACACCCTTCTCGTTGAGGTAAGGACCGTATAGTTTGTCTGTGCCCAGTATGTGGGTTTGCAACCACTCTTTGAGAAAACCGGCGGTTTCTACAGAGAGAAAGGTCGGAGTTTTTTTGTAACGCTTGAGCAGATTTAATACTTTGGCTATAAACGCCTCGTGCTCGGTTTTGTGTTCTGTGTATCCTGGGAACTCGTACTGGGTCATGTACTTTTCTTCGATGATAAAATGCGTTGCAGCATAGTCTACCATTTTTGTTAGGATCTCTCCGGTCACAGACGAGCCTTGGCCAGACTTCATAGCCTCGAACAACTCGTTGAGCATTTCCACCAAGTGCTTGTGCTGTTGATCAATCTCCTTGATATTGACGCTGTATTCGTCATTCCATTTAAAGAACTCCATACCATTATCTCCTCGTTTTCGTCTTGCGCCCAACAATGATTAGGGTTACACTCACTCAAAGAGAGCTAGGGTTCTATGGTAGTAAACTCGGCGCGCTCTGTTCCTATGAACTGAAGCGGTAATCCTCCCAAATTCTTTGCCTCCTCGCTTACCGCCAGAGTATAATGGGTCCCATGCCGTAACGCTACATCAGGAATGATCTTGAGGGCAGTTTCACTTGACCACGACGATTCAAAACCAACGGCACTGTTATCCGCATCACTAAGCGTTACGGCGTCTTGACTCGATGGATCCATCGCGTACACAAAGGATATGATAAATTGTGCATTGATCGGGACATCTGTGCTGCCATACAATACGTTTTCAACCCCATTCTCATCAAGATACGTCATCTGGCTGACTTGAGTTAGAGTCTCGACAGGCTCCACGCCATATTCGGGCATCGGAACAGGTTCTACGCCATACTCTGGCACAGGCATAGGCTCTACGCCATACACAGGTTCCGGGACAGGCGCTGTGTGAACCTCTGTGACCTCCACACCATATTCGGGTTGTGCCTCTGGCAAACATCCCTCTGCGACAGAAAGCATACTGAGGATCACAAACTTTTTAAGAAACGCTCTTCTACTGATATGTGAATCTTCCATCATCACCCTCCTTGCGAAACTTTCCGTAGACTACACTGATCCTCTGGCACCCCCGATTGCTGAAGTAAATGGAGTCCCCCACCCTCACACAAAACCCAGTGTTCGCAGTCGCCACACTGTTCGGCAAAAAGTGCCCTTCGCCCCTGACGGTACAGTCCAAATCCACGCTGCCAGATATCGACGAACGAAACCTCTTTGACGTTCCCTTCAACAAAGGTACGAGACATACTGGGGCATCCGATCACGTCGCCGTTATACAAAATGCTACCGACAAGAATTCCTGCACCGCAATAATGAAGATTATCACGAACCTTTCCTTCCCATTCAGGTCCCCAATACCCTTCCTCAGAGAGATTGATGCGGATGTCGGATTGCCCCTTGCGCTGCGTGGCAACAAAACGCAAGAGGCGAACGTAATCCTGATTGTCCAGAACGAGTTCGGAATGTTGCGACGTTCGTCCACGCGCGAAAACGGGAACAAAACGAATCGCGGGTACGCCCAGCCTGCGCAGCTGCTCTACAAATTCTTCCAACGTATGAATATTTAGTTTGCTGATGCAGCAAATGACGTCGAATCGCTGAAAGAATCGCTCGTCCAACAAACGCTCGATTGTGGATATGACCCTCTCATAAGCACCCGGACGATTGCGCAATGCATCGTGTTCACGCTCCAGCCCATCCAGACTGACAGATATCGTTTGCAGTCCCGCTTGTTTCAATTGACGGATTGTATCATCGTCGAGCAGCATACCGTTGGTCACGATGCCCCAATGATAGCCCAAACGTGCCGCATACGCCCCCACTTGGCAGACCTCGTCCTTGCGCAAAAGTGGTTCGCCTCCAATCATTGCAAACGTGATCGTGGTTGGATCGTAAACTTGAGCAATAGACTGCAATTCATCCTTGATCTTGTCAACGCTCAACTCGTCTGACTGGGTCGAATTGTCGCACACGCAATCGCTGCCGCAATGCAGGCATTGCATATTGCACCGCAGCGTCGTCTCCCAGAACAAGTATCGCAGCGGGTGAGTGGCCTTGTATTCTTCCTTTTTCTGGATAAAGCGCTCTAATCGCTCGACTTGCTGCTCGACTAGACTATCTATCAAAGCTATGTTTCCAATAGGTATACTTTCTTTCTCGTTCCCGCCTGCCCGTCATCTCGGCAATCTCGATCTCGACCGCATAGCAGTTCTCTGCGGCTTCCAGCGTGATCTCTTTTGCATTGGGATCAAAGCAACGGTTGAACGCGTCCAAAACGTCCTTGCGCTCTTTTACATCCTCAACGATCCAGGCTTTGCCATAGCAGATGACGCTGTCATTGTCCATATGACAAGGATCCCCTTCCGCATGCCGCCGAACCTCACCTGACTGCCACCCCACCGTGAAACAGACATGAGGGTTTGCCTTGATATAGTCCAGTTTCTTTCCCGTCAATGCACAGTGAAACAATATTTTCCCATCCACATAGCCATAATTCAGTGGTACGACGTACATCTCTCCATTCATAGACAAACCCAGATAGCCTATCACCTCTCGGCGCAAGATGCTCTCCATTTCTGTACAGGACTCGATGAATTCTCTCGATGACATTTTGTCTGCTCCTTTTCAAGACTGTTTTTGCACAAAGGGCTGCCTGTAGGCAGCCCACCCATTTCTCAAACAATCAGTTTTTCCTTCAACTGATCGTTCGGCCGCGGATAAAAAGGTCCCCCGCGAAACTTGTCTGTATAGATCGCGTGCTCCGGACATAGATTGTAACATCTCCAACATCCGTAACACTTGTCCATATCGAAAACCGGCTTGGGCTCCAGCCGAATCGCCTCATACGGACATTGCTTCTCACACACCCCACATTCCGTGCACAACGACTCGTCGACGTATTTTTCTCCCATATCCTCCCGCGCCCTGGTGCGCGGAAACACGGGCAGTATGCTGTTCACCAGCCCAATACGTACCTTTTGACGATTGATCTCTTGGCCTTCCTTTATACTCGTGAGAAGCTGTTCCAACTCGGATATGAACGTGTCAAAACTCTGCAATTGCTTTTCGTTTGGTGCATCCTCAGCACCCCTTCCCCCAGCGATCATTGGAGGATAACACTCTGGCGTTTTCAGCGAATGGCCGGCTATTACATTGAACCCCTTTGCCGCCACTGACCTTTCCAGGACACGCAACGTTTTTCCACTAAGGGCTCCATACGTGTTAAAGACGAACGCTCGTTTATCTTGTTGCTGTACTAGTCCCTCAATGAACGTCTGGAACAAGTAAGGAGGCCCCCAAAAGTCTGTGAATGTGGCAAAACCGACAACGTCATATGGGGCTAGATCAACGTCCTTTTCTTTGACCACATCGACGAGATCAAATAGGGTTTGGCTCTTTTCTGCAATGTATCTGCAAGCCAGCTTTGTGTTCCCAGAACCTGAATAGTAACAAATGACTCCCTTCATTTCTTATCCTCCTTCAATCATTGCTCTTTTTGCTTTCTCCATTACTCACATTTGCCCATACAATGAATCCCACGATCGATACCCAGATCGCGCATAATCCCGACACTGCCTGAATCCCCTCAACCCATTCCGGCAAAATCGAGTCGCCAAATGCAAGC
This sequence comes from Chloroflexota bacterium, assembly GCA_024232355.1. Next base: position 8,424 of record JAAEPW010001155.1, read on the forward strand.
TGAAAACCTTTTCCCACTAGTATGGGAACCGAACCGACGAGCCCCATCCATAGCAAGAATCCCAACACCATCGCCCTACAGCTCCACCCCGATGCACTTGAATCAAACGTTACACCTATCCTCTCCCCCAAGGCATCTACCGCATCCTTGGCCTCTTTCAGTGCTATGTTCGTGTGTTGGCGATATACCTTGATTGCCTCGATTCGCTGTCCTTCTCGCAACAACTGCTCGATTTTCTCTACAACCTCTGGAGGGAGTGAGTCCTCTTGCGAGCCATCTATCGTCAAGATCGACTCTCCCGATCCATCCGTCGCGATCCGAACTGTCGAATGGCAATAAGTACATTCAACTACATTGGCATTGTTCTCGATGCGCAATGCGGCACCACAGTTGGGGCAATGTAATGATTCAGTACTCATCTGGTTTGTCCTCGTGTTGGATCAAATATCTAACTCGGCGTTCGGGAAAAAGGTCTCGTCAGCCTGCTGCCACTGGACCTCTGGGGCCATTTCTCGCAAGAAATCAATGGCCTCTGTCAGGCTTGAGACGTTCTTGAGCCGCAATTGTCCATCTTTTTCGACGGGCAGGTCCGACGTATCTAGCGCAAGGCTCTCTGGTTTTACCACCACAACCCAGCGCAACAAGGGATGACTCATATAGGGAACCATCTGCTTCATCTGATCCAGACTGACCAGTGAGGGCGAGTTTACCACACGATTGTCAATGAGGATATGAAACTCGTTTTCAATGTTACCCACAAGCTCTTGGCCTTTTTGAATGACCCCCATAAAATCGTCTTGCGTGACATCAGAATGAAAATGTGTAAGCCCTGCGATTTGATTGGGGATAAACCAATCCAATTTGAAATTTGATTGTCGCATTTTATACTCCTTGACCAACAATGTCATGTCTTGCAATGAAAATTACAACCTCCCCAGATGCGAAACGGAAAAGTCGCTCGCACGTGGGCGTGCTCACCCCTCTTCTTGTTGACCTATTCTCCAAAAAGCAATTAGAAACAAGATACCAAATATCGCATCCCCGATGGCGGCGCCAAGCCATGGAGCAGCAACACGCTGGCGCATATAGAGCCAAGGAATAGTGATCGCCACCGTGGCCTTTTCCAGAAACGCCGGCAACATCATGAGACGATATCGAGCAGGATCCGTAGACAGGAACAAAAACAAAACTTGCCAAGTCAACGTAACCCCAACAAACCCATAAAAGAATTCAGGATGCGTGATAGCAGGAGCATAGATTGAAAGAGCAATGTTTCGGCGAAATACATGGGGCCAATAACTACGATCCCCTAAAGCCCTGCAACACGAAAGACCCATTTAGCAAATTTCATCTATCACCCTCTCACTGATCAGAAATATTCGACAGCAATGTTTAGTGTTCCCGCTGGTATCAGAATTGGTCACTTGATTACACACAGCGCCTGTCGTATCTCACCCAAGTGATAAGCCGTATGCGCCAAAATACCCAGGGAAGCACCAATATCATCCTCCCCTTCCCAAGCGTCGAGGTCCTTTATCACCGTCAATACACTCTCGTAGGTCTCTCCGAGTCGCTCCTTGAGCGCTTGCCATTCCTCAGGCGTAACCTCTTTCAGTTGCCAGCTTTCTTCCCAGTTTATTTTGCCAACCTCTTTTTTCTCTATAACGTCTCCGAGCACTCGCAGATAAAACCGGACGTGTTCTACTTGGGCCGCAATGCTAGCACACTTCGCCGATACTGGGCGGGAGGCTTCTTCAGCCGAGATCGTTTCTAGCGTCTCGAAAAACGATGTACCCCGGTCAAGATAAATGCCTTGAACAGTGTTGAATGTTTCGTCGAGCAAATCAAAAAGTTCTTGCTTGAAGCAATCAACCGGAATCTGTTTGGACATGTCTTCTCCTTACATTGAATGCAACTGGAACTTGGATTGTAACAAGCGCTTTAGCGCCATAAAAGCACGCTAAAGCGCTTGTTGCGAACCTTTTGCCAACTTGTTAGAAAAACATCATTCTGTTTTCGCGGCTGTCCCGATTTTCAAAAGATCCGCGATGTTGGCTTGGGGATCAAGCACCGGTTTTATCAGTGAAGTCTTGCAGGTCATTATCGTGGTGACCCCGGGGCCATGTCCGGCGAGCAAACAATCGCTGTGCACCACTATGCCGATGGTGACCGCACCCTGTCGATAGGCGCGTCCATATCTGTTGTCGTGATCCATCAAGGCTACGAAATCTCCAAACCTGATCTTGTCAAGTTTGTATTTTTCGACGGATTCCGGATCGCTGGTTACGATATCATAATCACCTTTGGACACGTTGGTTGATCCGATACCTGAGCCCATACAGGCCGCCGGCACAATGGTAGTCACCGGAACCTCTAGTTTCGTCTCGCCAGATTTTTTGATTTTCATCTTTTTTAACAACTTGGGGTCAAGATTGTAGAGCACAATATCGGCGTAATCAATCAACCGTAGCCCTTGGCCTTTGGCAGAAATCATGATTTTATCGTTATAGGTGAGCTTTTTCTTTACTTTGCGGGGAAAATCAACAATGACGTGCTCTGATCCCCCGTGATGGCCGATGACGTAACCGGTCGCTCCTTTGGCCTTGCCAGAGATGACTTTGGCCTTGTTGCCCACGCACGAATATATTTGAAGCGACACATTCGGATGTTCGAATGGTTTCATTGTATTGGCAGTGCAGCTCACACCAGGCTCGACGTGATCTCCGGCCCACCCAGACGCGGGGTCGCCCACCTGAATGTTCATCGTGATGCCGCCAATCCCAGGAAGTATAAAGGGAGTTCCATGATGGTCCACGTTCCAGTTGCCCCTTGTCTTGGGAGGTCCCGGTTGGCATTGCAATAGAAATTCTACGATGTTTTTTTCATTTGTCTGTAACATTTTTTCTCCTTTAGAAAAATTTTGATCTCAATCCTGCAACTTGCTGATTGTTTGACAAAAAAGCCGTTCAACTACAATAATAGTCCCCCTTCGTGTTTCAGGAGCCATTCCTTCCGCCATAGCCCGCCGCCATAGCCTGTCAGACTTTTATCACTGCCGATAATTCGATGGCACGGCACAATGATCGAAATCGGATTCTGCCCGTTGGCAGCTCCAACGGCTCGCACTGCACGAGGTCTATCGATGCCGTCTGCAATCTCCTGATAGGAAGCAGTGCTCCCAAAGGGAATTGTCAACAACTGCTGCCATACCAACCGTTGGAACTCTGTGCCTTGCAGAACCATAGGCAGGTCAAACATACGTCGGGTTCCGTCAAAATACGCGGTCACCTGATCCATCCCCTCTTTTACGATGGCATTCAAGGCAACCTCGTAGCGACGTTGTTCGACAAAATAGAGAGAAGCGATCCCTTCAGACGTGCCACCGATTTCGACCAGTCCGAGGGGTGATTCATAGTATCCGACAAAGGGCTGCGGCTTGGATGGTTCAAGTTTTGCGTCAATAGTCGTTATCTGCATCTGGATACCTTTATTCCGCGGCTGCGTCCCGAAACTCGGCAATACACTCGATCTCTACCAGAGCATCTAGCGGATTTTGCTTAACCGATATGGTAGTCCGGGCAGGCCGGTGTTCCCCAAACATTCGCGCATAGACCTGGTTCATCCCAGGAAAATCATCCATATCTTTGAGAAAAACCGTCGTCTTGACCACGTTTTTCAACGACAGCCCCACCCCTTCCAGAACTAGGGTCAGATTCTTTAAAGCTCGCTCAGTTTGTTGCTCGATATCTGTCCCGACCAATTCCATTGTGTCAGGATCCAATGGGGTCTGGCCTGAACAGAAAACCAGGTTCCCTGTTTTGATCGCATGACAATACGGTCCAATTGCTTGTGGTGCTCCGGTGATATTTTGAATTTGCATCTTTTCCTCCGCTTGGATATCGTTCAAAAATAACTTGGTATTTTGACATGTGTTTTCCGAGTGAAATTGCAAAAACCGACAACGTTGTTTCTGAACAACGCCTTACTCTTCAGATAACGCTTTTGCTATCGATTGTGCCAGTCGTTCCAGACTGGGGGGTTTGAGCAACCAGTCTCTCAACCCTTTTACTCGTAAAGCCTTTTGTTCCCTCTCCAATGGGTGACCAGACAACAAGACCACCGGCACAGCCAACCCCTTTTGGCTCAACGCATCGAGCAATGCGATACCGCCCATCTCTGGCATAATTACATCGCTCAACACCAGCGAAATATCGTCGCGCTCTTTTACAATCGCCAATGCCTCTTGGCCATTCTTTGCCTCTAATACCTGATAATTCAACGACTCTAGACTCTCTGCTAGTGCTTGCCGTACCACCATCTCATCCTCTACCACCAGGATACACTCTCCCTGTCCCTCGGGCAAGTCTAGCCAACTCGGCTCAACATCAGTGACTGGTTCCTCAATCACCGACAGCGCCGGGAAATAGATAGTAAAAGTTGTCCCTTGGCCTATCTGGGTATCCACGTTGATGCGCCCTTGGTGCTGTGCCACGATGCCGTATATCTGAGCCAGGCCCAATCCACTGCCCGCCGACGGCGCTTTGGTGGTAAAGAACGGCTCAAAAATATATGGCAACACATCAGGCGGGATACCCGCTCCCGTGTCTGATACCGACAACTTGATCCACTCCCCGGTCTCCATCTCTGGCAACAATGGAGATTCTCCAGGCCTAACCTCTATTCGTCTCAACTCGGTGTGTAACTTTCCTCCATCCAGCATAGCGTCCCTCGCGTTGACCGCCAAGTTCGTCATAATCTGTCTCATACGCGTCGGATCCGCATTGATTATGTATTCATCTGGCCCAGAAGTCAAATCGATCTCGATATTTTCTGGCAAGGTGCGTTTCAATAATTTGATCTGTTCCTTCAAGAGAGAAGACATATCAAGCGGCTGCCGTTCCAGCACCGCACGCCGGCTAAAGTCGAGTATCTGTTGAATCAGTTGAGTCGCGTGTTGAGCCTGTTGATTGATGACCACCATTCGCTCTCGAACCTGTGCGGGCACATCCTCAAACCGCATCGTCATCTCGGCATAGAGGACAATCGCGGCCATAATGTTGTTGAAATCGTGGGCGATGCCGGCAGCCAGTTGGCCTACCGCGGCCAATCGCTCTTGTTGCATCATTTGTTTCTGAGTTGATTGCAGTTCCGCCAGTGTTCTCTCCAGGCGACGATTGCTTTCTTGTAACGCTTCCTCTGCCCGCACCCGTTCGACGATCTCGCGTTCCAATTCAGCAGTTCGCTCCTGAACCCGCTTTTCCACCTCTGCATACGCCTTTTCCAATGCCTGCGTTGCCTGCTTGCGCTCTTGCAAAAGCAAGGCTCCCTTTAGCGCACTGCTGATGTGGCCTCGTATGGTATCATAGATCGTCGCTTTTCGTGGGTCTGCCTCAAAGAGCGCAAAACCCAACGGGTCTTTTTGAAAGTACAAGGCCTCAAGCACCATACTGTATCGCTCACTACCGAGCAACAGATCATCCGGCACCAGTTGGTGGGAGGGAAATCGTCGTCCATTGGGCTCTAAAGCGATACGTCCTTCTCTGTTATAAGCCATGATCAACCTGGACCATTCTGTCGGCGCTTTTGGATCCTCGTACAAAGAAAAATAGGCACCCTCGACGCTTATCCGTGGCAACTCGTCTACTGTTACATTCATCAACTCTGTTACGTCAAAGGTCGTGACCAGTGTTTGGTTGATCTCGTTCAAGATTACCGATTGCTCTAGCATTTGAATTCTTCGCTGTGCTTGGACTTGTTCAGCCGTCCATCCAATCAACAGTCGAGCTTGATGCCAGAGATCCTCGGCGTAGGAAATCATTTCTCTATCAGAAAGATGGGGCAACACGTGGCGACGCAAGACAGAAAGCGCTCCCTGCCACACATTTACACTACTCCCTACCTCTACCCCTCGCTGCACAATTCTCTCCAACTCGGAAAGAAAAGCTCCCGCCGACTCTTTTTTCACATCGGCCAAAAAGGCATCCAGCAATGACTCAATTCCCTCGGCCACAATGCCGATCGAAGTCGCCTCCACTGCCCGCACCATTTCAGAAAGAATATCCCCCCACCGATCAGCAAGAGCGGCGTCAAATGGATCGCCAGTATTTGCCTTTGTCGCCTGTTGCACAACCTGCGTCTCCATCAAGGTTGAACAGCCACACGACTGGCGCACCACAATCCACGTGGGCATCATGATGCGCTGTGGTATTCTTTCACCCTCCAAGCGCATCATCAGCATCTCAGTCGCACGCCGAGCTTGTTCGTACGCAGACACCGGAACTGTCGTCAGCGATGGTGCAGAATACCACCCTTCCTCAACATTGTCAAAGCCGGTCACAGCCAAGTCGCCGGGTACATCGATTCCCCGCGCTTGCAGCGCATCGATCGCTACAAGCGCCTCGCTATCCCCGACAAAGGCGATCACTTCCACATCAGTCCCCGGTTGCAGCTTGCGCTGATCAAACAACAATCGAACAGCCTCTACACCCGTCCTGGGGTTAAAGTCACCCGGTGCGACCAAATTTGGATCAAAAGCAAGACCGTATTCGGCCAACACATCCACATAAGCACGATACCGTGCGTCGGCTTCCCGGTGTCCCTCCGGTCCACAAACAAAAGCGATACGCTGGTAGCCGTGAATCTCGACGAGGTGCACGATCATTTCGCGCATCCCCTGATAATTGTCCAACAACACGCTGGGAATGCTCTCCATTGGCAGTGCAGCGTTAACCATCGGCAAGGGGTGGTATTGCTGGCAAAAGGTCTCCATCGTCTCAATGTCCACATGCTGGCCCAACCCCCCACCCCAAATCACCAAACCATCTACATTTTCGGCATTCAGTAAATCGTACAGCACATTGGCCTGAGCAGTGTATGCAAAGTGCGAGCGCAGCGCCTCTCCAGCAACACAGAGCAAATTAACATTGTGCTTTCTGGTTACCTGATCCACGCCTGACCAAACATCCCACGCAGTCGAGTGCCCTGTGCTGCCAAGCAGCAACCCGATGGTCTGACGTCTATTTTGTGACTTGGCGTGCTCGTTCTTGAGTAACCCTTTATCGTCTGCCATCTATTACTGTGCCTCCCACCATGTCAACCAAGCGACAGCATCATCACCAAAATCTTGACCCGTTATGGCTGTCAGTGTCTTGGGAACACCTATGCATCTGTCAGAATCTCCATCGGCCAGGATTTGGGCGAGTGCAGGCACAGCATCCACGGCCTCTGCCCCGATGCTCTCCAGTGCCATGACGGCAGCTCGACACATATCCGCATCCTGATCTTTCAGCATCTGGATGAGAGTAGGGATGGCCTCCACTGCCTCTGAACCAATAGTCCCAAACACCTTGGCCGCAGCGCTACGCACACGGACGTCTTGATCCTTTATTGCCACGACAAGAACTTGAGGCCCCAAAGTTTGGGTCAAGCTATCGAGCAGAACAGTATCCCAAAGCATATCAATTGCAGGATCTATTACGCTATATTCAGTTTTGACGGAGGTATTTTTCCCAACAGGCAAAACGAGTGTCGTTTGCCCCGGAATAGTAAAGGTCGCCTCAACCTCTACCAGGGCATGCTGTACATAATTTTCAGGACCGGGAGGAGGAGCAGCTGCCAAATCAACTGTATCGGTGGTCAGGGCAAGATTCAGGGTAGCATCACAAGGCTCACCCTGATCCTCAACTCGCCAGTCCAACTCGTCCAGAATACGTCGAGCAGCTTTTATGGTGAGCCAAGAATACTCGTCGGGGTATTGCTCTGTTTCCAAACAGAGTGTCTGTACCGCCCCATCCATTGTCGTTCCCCCCGGTTCTGAGGTCTGCACAATGGATGGCGCAGACGTGCGCGCGCACGCGCTAGTCCCACCCGCGAGCATTGTACAAGCAAGCAAGATAACGATTCGTTTCATTGTGTACCTCATTCGTGTAAAATCCGCTTTCCCTCCATTGGGAAACATCGCCTTCAAATTATGGTGATCAAGCGATCTTATCACGCGTGTCCCTTCCATTCCTCGCACAAACTACACAATGAACAATAACCGCACCAAGCACACCGATCGCTGTCGCCACAATATCGTTGATATCGAATGGATATCCCCAAACAACGAGTTGCACGGTTTCCCACACCAGCAGCCCCGTGAACGTCAACACTGCCATTCCGGCAAAGAGCCTGTTCAAGTTCCACCGCTTGATCCGTAAAATGAGCAATGTCCACATCATACCCGCAAAGGGAAGCGCCAAGCCAGCCCCAAAGTTTGGAAGCACCCCAAGTACCAATACAGCTATTGGATTCGTGTTGGTCAGAAACGAGCGGGCAAGGCGCGTCGCAATCACCAATCCGATGCCGATCAGACTAACAATCGCCATCCAACGACTATATTTGGGAGAAAACAGATCAGCATCCATATACTGCCTAATCCATCACCAGAATTTCACGTAATCTGGCGAGAATAATATCTCTGGTCTGTCGATATTTTTCATAATTCGCTTCTCTGCCTTTAACCAGATGCGGGGGGATTTTGCCTGACTCGTAATCACAATATCTGATCGCGCAATGCAAACCGTACTGTAAAAGATATAACGGTTCCTTTAGAATCATCCTTTCCCCAAATGTCTGATCCTCTCTCAATGTCAAATAGGTATCTCTAAATAGGGCTTTTTGAGCAGGTGTGGGCGACCTGTCAGAATCCCACAATGTAAACGCATCTGAGGTGAACGCCCAAATGTCATAGGCGGGGTCGCCGATCATGGGCGTCTGCCAGTCAATCAAAACCACTTGTGGGCCAACGACAAAATTGCTGGGTGTCGGGTCGGCGTGAATTAATGCCATAGGGCAAGTCCCAAGATCTTTGCCAGCGATGTGGACCTTGGTCATCTCAACGTACTGACAAAAGTGTTGTGCTTGCTGAGGGGAAACGTCATCTCGATTCTCGTAAATGGCAAACCGTTCTTCAACATCTCTCATTAACCCGATCAAGGTTTCATCCCTGATACGAAATGACTTTTCCTCACTGACATCCAAAGTGTGGAGTTTGCTATAGATTTCGGCCACCTTGACCATTGCTTGGTCAGAGAAGGTGAGCATTGTTCCTCGCGCATATTCATAGATCAATACTGGACGTCCAAAAAGTTTTCCTGTATCATCGAACAGAATAGGCTGGGGAGCTATATCCAAATGTACAATTCGTTTTAGTGACAAGAACTCGGCTAAACCCGAGTTTTCTAATAAAAGCCCCTTGTTCGCTGCGAGAGGGGGATGTACCTTGAACACAAACTGCTTTGGGCCTATTCGCACCCAATAACTGAAACTCCACACTCCTTTGGGCAAATCGGCTACTTGAATATCATCTATGTCTGCTTTGGTTATTCCCAGCGCAACGGGATCCAAGGTTTTGACATAATCTACAAACTGTGCTTCCAGAACTTGGGCATTTTCTCCACTTGAATACAAGATAGGACCACAAGTACCCGTATCAATACTCACATTGGCCCCGCCCAGTTCTCCGATCATTCAACTCGCGCCTCGAGTTGCCGGATCTCCTCGGCATGCCCATTTTCGTGATGCGCAAAGATATGGACGATCTGAGCAACCGTGCCGGTCTCTCCCCATGGAAAGAGCAATGGCTCGGCGAGTTTTTCTGGCGGCATCTCTCTGATGGCGTCCTTGAATTGATCGCGCGCCAGTTCCCATTCCCTGGCGATACGGTCGTAACTGAGCGCCTCGCGTGTTGCAACAGACGCTTCGTTGTAGGCGTCAATGCCCTCCGTGGCGGGCGTGGCGGGTTTGTCGCCTCCTGCGTGGGCGCGTAGTGAAGCGATGGCGGCATCGTCCCAACCCGCGATGTGGGCTAGGATGTGTTTAATCGTCCAAGTGGGATAAATCTCTGTCTGTTGGTCAATATCCGCCAACGCAGCCTTGATCTTGGCCCGAGACACGTCGAGTTTCTGAATGAGGCGTGTTTTTTCGTCCACAGTAGTTTTCCCTCCATACGTTTATAATTCAGTTCACTCCCCTATTATACCCAACAGCGTCCTCACGCACAACCACCCAATCACTGGGGCACTAATGAACGCTGATTTTCACAGATCAAAACAGCGTTTACTGCGCCATGGTCCCTAACTGATGAAATCTGGATAGCCGTCTGTTAGCTAACGGATAGGCAGCGCCGTGAGGAGTATGGTATCTTGTCTTTAGATTGGATCATACTTTTAAGGAGGGAAAAATGAACAAGCAATTTCCGATTGTGATGGGCATCGCTCTGATACTGGTAGGAATGATGGCCCTGTCGTGCAGCGTATTGCCGGTGCTGGGGATGAGCGCCTGGCACTGGGGACCGTGGCGGCTCTGGCCGCTGTTCGTCGTGGGAGTGGGACTGCTCTTTGTGGTGCCGCCATTCTTGAACCGAGACACACGCGGCCTGGGCGGGCTTTTTATCCCCGGTGTGCCGGTCCTAGTCACCGGCGGCATCCTGCTCTTTGCCAGCGTCTTTGGCGCGTGGGGGGCCTGGGAATGGCTGTGGCCGTTGGAGATACTGGGAGTGGCAGTAGGATTTCTGCTCGCCGCCATCTTTATGCGAAACATCTGGCTGCTTATTCCGGTCATAATAATCGGAGCCAATGGCATCTTGTTTCAATTCTGTACCATCACCGGCTGGTGGGAGATCTGGGCCGTGGCGTGGATCATCGAGCCGCTGTCGGTAGGGCTGGCGCTGCTGGCCGTCAACGTCAAACAGCAATCAGCGGGGCTGCTGACGGCAGGTGTGGCGATGTGCGCCTTGGCCGGTGTAGGATTCGTCGGTTCGCTGGCTATCGTGATCCTTTCGACCATTTTTTCCGCCGGGTGGTTGTGGGGCTGGATGGGGCCTGCAATGCTCATCGTCACCGGGGCCCTGCTGCTGGTGATGAGCATGCTGCATCACCCATCAACACCGAATTTGATGGCAGAGTGAAACCTTTTTTAAAGCTATACGTACAAGATTGTGGAGGATTGAAATGAAAACAGGACGAATGATCGTATTGGCCATTGTAGCACTAGCAACATGTGCTTGTCTGTGCCCGGTAGCCGGGATGGGATTTGGCGGAATTCGTGGATCAGGCCGCGTGGTCGAGGAAACGTTCGACGTGGACAATTTCACCGGCGTCAATTTGGCGACCTTTGGCGACCTCACCATCGAGGTGGGTGACGAAGAAGAACTGCGCATCGAGGCAGAAAAGAACCTGATGCCATATTTTGAAGCTCAAGTAGTAGGTGGGATGCTCAAGATCGACACCCGTCCGGGCGTTTCCCTGCATCCTACGAGGCGCGTCAAATACTATCTGACGGTGACCAAGCTGGACACCATCCAAGTGACCGGCAGTGGCAACATCACAGCACCGGGCTTGGAGGGTGAACAGGTTTCTGTGACCATTCACGGCTCTGGCGACGTCGAGATAGGCAACTTGGACGGTAATACGTCCAAGATCGAACTCACCGGTTCGGGCCGCCTGGACGTTTCAGAGATCAAGGCCCAAGAACAAGATATCGTCGTCACGGGGTCGGGGGACTTGGTGGTGGAGAATCTGAACGTCGACACGATCGAGGTGCGAATCACCGGTTCGGGCAAGGTAAACGTCAATGATGGACAAGCAGGAGAGCAGCAAATCACCCTCAGCGGGTCCGGTGATTACAGGGCCGAGGACGTGAAAAGCGACAAAGCGAATGTGCGCACCCACGGCAGCGGTTCGGCGGCCGTTTGGGTGGAAGAGCACTTGGAGGCCCGCATCAGCGGCAGCGGAGACGTGCGCTACACAGGTCGCCCCAGAATTGAACAATTGGTGACCGGATCAGGTAATATAATGCAGATTGATCGCTAATTCGCAGCACAAAATGCTTCAAGCCACCATCTCGGGGGCGGTCTATGCAAGACACCGTTTTGCACCTGAACCGCCCCCGGAGCTGGGACTAGAGCAATGAAAAATATAAAGCTTTCGAATAAAATCACACGCAATTGCGTTTAAGGAATAGCCGTACATCAACAGAAGGAGAGCAAGAAAATGGCGCAAAGAAATGGTTCAAATGGTTCGAACGGTCACGCACTGATTGACCTACAAGACGTAGTCAAGACCTACCAGACCGGCGCGGGGGGCGTGACAGTTCTCAAGGACATCACTCTACAAGTACATCCGGGCGAACTCGTCGGCGTGGTAGGGCCTTCGGGATCGGGCAAATCTACACTGCTGAACATGATCACCGGCATAGACCGGCCCACCAGCGGCGAGGTATTCGTCGGCGACGAGGCCGTCCACGGGCTGAGCGAGAACGAGCTGGCCCGTTGGCGCGGACGGAACGTCGGCGTCATCTTTCAGTTCTTCCAACTGCTGCCCACACTGACCATCCTAGAAAACGTGATGCTGCCGATGGACTTTTGCAAGGTCTACAAGCGGCGCGAGCGTAAAGATCGGGCAATGCGGCTTTTGGAACAAGTGAGCATCGACGACCAGGCACACAAACTGCCCAGCACGCTCAGTGGCGGGCAGCAGCAGCGAGCGGCCATCGCGCGGGCAATGGCCAATGACCCACCCATCGTCGTCGCCGATGAGCCAACGGGTAACCTGGACACAGCCACCGCGGACGAGATGTTCAAGCTGTTCGAGGGCCTGGTGGCGCAAGACAAAACGATGATGATCGTCACCCACGACCGGAGCCTGAGTTCGCGGATGGGCCGGGTGATCCATCTGCTCGATGGAAATCTTGATCGAGACGAGAGCAACGGACACGGAAACGGGAGCAAAAAGGTATGAGCATAGTCTGGCGCAAAGTTTGGCGCGACCTGTGGAACAACAAGTTGCGCACTGTCTTGGTCGTGCTGGCGACCGCGGTGGGCGTGTTTGCTCTGGGGTTGGTCTTTGGCTCGTCCGAGGTGATGCGCGCGCGGATGACCGAGAGCCACGTAGAGAGCAACGCCCCGCACATCGAGATGTACACCGACCTGTTGAACCAGGGCATGGTCGAGTCTGTGCGGCGCGAACCCGGCATCGTCGATACCGAAGGCGAGAGTCGGACCAATTTTCGCTGGAAGTTTGAGGGCGAAGAGGATTGGCGAGATGGGAACATCATATCCCGTGCCGATTACGACGATCAACGCATGTACCCGGTTACGCTGCTGGATGGCCAATGGCCCGGCAAACGAGCGTTGGGCATTGAACGGATGTCGGCCACACACTTTGACATCTCCATCGGCACCAATGTCCTGGTCGAGGTGGAGGGGCGCGAGCGGATTTTGCCCATCGAAGGAATCATGCGCCACCCGTACACCCCCCCACCCCAAATCAGCATGGGCAACGCGACCTTTTGCGCCACGACAGAGATGATCGCCTGGATGACGAATCGCTCTGAGGGTTTCGATACCCTCAACGTCCAATTGGAATCCTTCAGCGAAGAGGCCGCCGAACAAGCTTTTGAGCAGGTCGAGGATCGGCTGAACCGTGCAGGTTTGGAGGCCTATTATCACGAGATCGTCGACCCCGAGGTTCACTGGGCGCAGGATATGCTGGACACTATCTTTATCATCCTGGGCGTGTTGGGCACATTGTCGTTGGGCTTGAGCGGGTTTCTGATCATCAACACACTGAACGCCATCATCACGCAACAAGTGTGGCAAATCGGCGTGATGAAAGTGGTGGGCGCGACGGTCGGGCGCGTGGTGCGGGTCTATCTGACGACGGCACTGATCTATGGTCTGTTGTCCCTGTTCCTGGCCGTGCCGTTGGGGGCGGTCGCCGCTTACTTTGCATCATCCTGGCTGCTCAACATGTTCAACGTGCTTGTCGGACCGTTCCGCATAATGCCGGTTCCGGCGCTTGTTCAGATAGCCATCGGATTAATCATGCCTCTGCTGGCCGCGCTGGTTCCCGTGATCGGTGGAGCGCGCATCAGCGCGCATCAAGCCATCAGCAACTATGGGCTGGGGGGCAAGTTTGGCCGGGGCTGGTTCGACCGTTTGATCGGACGCATTCGCAGTCTGCCCAGACCCGCGATGCTCAGCCTGCGCAACACCTTTCGCCGCAAGGCGCGCGTCGCACTGACGCTGATCTCGCTGACCATTGGCGGCGTGATGTTCATCATGGTGCTGAGTGTGGGATCATCGTTCCGCAACACCATCGAAGTGCTGCTCAACGATTTCGGCTTTGACGTGCTGGTCGTGTTCGACCGGGCCCATCGCGTGGATCGTCTGGTCGATATCGGGGAGAGCGTGGATGGCGTGGCCAAAGTCGAGATATGGGACATCCAGTCGGGAACACTGGAAATGAAGAACGGCGAGGAAAGCACCGGTCAACTTTGGGCCGTGCCAGACGGTTCCCAGATGTTCACCCCGCGCATCGTCAGTGGGCGCAATCTGCTGCCCGATGATGGGCGTGCGATACTGCTCAACAACAAGATCGCCGTGGATGAGGGCATCCAGGTCGGTGACACGGTCACAATGACGGTCAGCGGCAAAGAACTGACGTGGACGGTGGTGGGCACAATTATCAACATTAACAACAATCAGCGCGACAATTTCGTACCCTACGACGCGCTGCTCAATGAGATCGGCAATGTCAACCGCTCTGCGTTCATTATGGTAATGACCGACGAGCACGACGCCGCAACGCACGCCAGGATCACCGAAGACCTGCGTACGACCTATGAGGCTAACCGCATCAAGACCACCTACTTTCAGAGCGCGGGTGAACTGCGGGAACAGATCGGCTCCCAGTTCGACGTCATCACCTACATGATGCTGGCGATGGCAATCTTGGCGGCTATCGTGGGCAGCATGGGCTTGATGAGTACCATGTCGATCAACGTGGTCGAGCGGGGCCGGGAGATCGGCGTGATGCGAGCAACTGGCGCTACATCGCCCTCTATCGCCGGGATTTTTGTCGGCGAGGGGATGCTGTTGGGATTTCTGAGCTGGCTGTGCTCGGTGCCAGTCAGCTACCCCGGAGCGCTGGCGTTCAGCAACGTGATCGGCAGCCAGTTGATGGAAATGGCCCTCGACTTTCGGTTCCCGATGACGGCGGTCGTCCTCTGGCTGGTCATCATCCTGACGCTCTCGGCATTGGCCAGCCTGTGGCCCGCTCTGCGAGCGACCAAGGTCAGCGTGCGGGAATCATTGGCGTACGAGTAAGGTGTTGTTCAGAAACAACGTCGCACTTTTTATCCAATTTCACTTGGGAAATACGTATCAATACACAAAGTTATTTTGGAACGACTCGTAAGTGAATTTGATGGGTAGTTGTTAGGTAACAGACAGGCAACACCACGCAAAACATGGTATCGTATTTTTGGTGAGAAACTCCGGCATCAAATCTGGGACTTTTGAGTGCTCAATCTGAGGTTTTTCACAAGGAAAAGCAAACTTTGCTTTTCCCGTAATAGCAATTTAGCATTTAGGAGGAACGCAAAGTGAACAAGAAACATCTAGTTGTAGGACTGTTAATGTTGGCAACCATCGCGTTGCTGACGGGGTGCGGCGGAGGAGAGACAGCGGACGCCGAAGCCGCCACTGAAGTACCCGTAGTAAATCAGACTGCCGATAACAAAGTCGTGGCCGAGGCCGTCATTGAGCCAGACCGTTGGGGCGAACTCAACTTTGACGCAGCAGGCGACGTGGTCGAGGTGTTGGTGGAAGAAGGCGACACCGTCTCTGAAGGCGATGTGCTGGCCCACCTAGAAACCACCGACCTGGAGCGGGCAGTGATCCAAGCCGAACTCGACCTGAGCCAGGCCGAATTGCGACTGAGCCAGGCCGAACTAAGACTGGAGCAACTTGAAGAACCCGCAGACGAGGCCGATATCCGGCAAGCCGAACATGCCGTGACTCAGGCAGCCGCTGCGCTCACGGCCGCCCAACTGGATCGCACCGCAGTGACCAACAGCACGCTGCTCAACGAGTCACTGGAGGACGCCCAAGAGCTTTTCGACGAGATGCAGCACCGGTACAACGTACGTGTGGCAGATTACGAGAGCGGCGACCAACCTGACTATTGGTACGTGGATCAGGCAAAGGAGAACCTGGATGACGCCCGGTTAAATTTGGACCGCATCAACCAGGAAGGTAGCTCACAATCACAGGCTGTCCGCAACGCGGTGAGTCGAGCGCTACAGTCGCACCAAGAGGCCGAAGACGCTCTCGCGCGGCTTTTAGAAGAAGCGGATGAGCTGGATGTAGCAGCCGCGCAAAAGGACATCGAGGCAGCCCAACTGGACGTCGAGGCGGCAGAGTTGGCCCTGGAGCAAGCACAGAGTAACCTGGAGGACGCCATCCTGAGCGCGCCTTTCTCCGGCATCGTCACGACACTGAACATTGACACCGGTGACGCCATCGGGCCGGGGCAGACGGTCGTAGTGCTAGCAACGCTGGACCAGCTCTTGGCACGCACCGTCGACCTGACCGAGTTGGACGTGGCCCGCGTGGCTGAGGGACAATCGGCGATTGTGACAGTGGACGCGCTGCCTGACCAAGAGTTCACCGGGCAAGTACGCGAAATTTCGCTCCAATCAGAGGACTATCGCGGCGACGTAGTCTATGCCGTCACCGTCGAGCTAACCGACGTATCTGACGTACCCCTCCGCTGGGGTATGACGGCGATGGTGGAGATCGAGACCGAATAACAACGTTGTTTCCGAACAACGCCTGACCCTTTTTCCACTGGCGCTGGTTGGTTTGTTACCGACCAGCGCCAGTGTTCATTACCCCTCGTGCACAGAGCGAACCTCCTGTGTTTGAAATAGTCGCGCCCCGTGAGAATAGAAGGATTGCGGGTAAGAACAGGGTATGGTAAGATTACAGTATCCAAGGCGCTTGCTCCTCCAAGTTTGCTGTGGAACAATAAGGAATATTCCCTGTCGCCGGGAAATCGTGCGCGAATTCGCGCGGAGCAAATAGGAGAGTCAGTAAAGTAGCAAGTAAACGCAACGCTCTGTGGAGGGACCCCGATGGCCAAGTTTCAAGTTGGTGATTTGATCGAGAACCGGTATCGTGTTCTGACCGTTAACGAAACGGGCGGGATGGGCACCTTGTATCACGTGTCTGACGAGGTCTATCAGAATAGAGAGGTCTATCAGAATAGAGATGCCCATCAGAATGGGACCCAAGACAGTGAAATCGTGGCGCTCAAGACGGTGAGACTGGACATCTCGGCTGCCGAGGCTCACCAGCGGGTGGAACACTTTCAGCGCGAGTTCCGAACGCTAACTCAGTTGCACCATCCCAACCTGGTCTCGGTCCACGACTATGGCATCACGACCGGGGGCGAGTTGTACTTTACGATGGAGTGGGTCGAAGGACAGGACATAGACCCCGCCCATCGCTCCATAGAGCCTGAGGCCATCACTCCGGTGATGGTGCAGATTTGCCGGGCGCTGGCGTACCTTCACGTGCGGGGGGTGATTCATCGAGACCTCAAACCGGCCAATATTTTGTTGCTCGGAGACCAGGTCAAGATCGTGGACTTTGGCCTGGCGGGTGAGATCACGTCACTAGAAGCGCGAGCGCGATACTATTCACCGGGCTACTCGGCGCCAGAGATGAGAGGACAGCAGCCTGTTGATCCCCGGTCAGACTTGTACAGCCTGGGGGCGATATGGTACGCTCTGCTGATGGGGGAGCCGCCCATGTTCATGTTCGGTGCTGAACGGATGATACGATTTGCATTGAGCGAAGTCCTGGAGGCTCAGGAACAGGTTTCGATAGCCCTTGGTAACCTGATCGCTCGCCTGCTGGCGACGTCTCCCGAGGAACGGTATGGTAGCGCGAACGAGGTGATCGAGGCAGTGAACGAGATCACGGGAAGCGCGTACGAGTTGGAGACGCGGGAGACAGCCAGTAGTTATGCGCTGCGGACCCAATTTGTGAATCGCGAGACAGAGATCGAGGTACTCGAGACATTGTGGGAACAAGCCAAGTCTGGCGAGGGCAAGTTGGTGTTGGTCAGTGGGGAGAGCGGGGTAGGCAAGACGCGGCTGGTGGAAGAGTTGGAGATACGAGCCGAGTTGCAGGGCGCGTGGGTGGTGTGGGGGCAGTGCGTGGAGAGCGGCGGCAGTGCCTACCAACCGTGGCGCGAGGTGCTGCGGGTGTTGATGCGCTACGTGGAAGGCGCGGACGAGGTCGAATTGGATATCAAGCGGGTAGGGCCGGTGCTGACCGTAATCTTGCCCGAGTTGTGGAAAAGGGACTATATGGTGGGGCTGGCACCACCGGCAGAGTTGGATCCCCAGGCAGCGCGACAACGCTTGCACAGCGCCATTGTCCAGACACTGAGAGCAGCAGCCGAGTTACGACCGACGATGGTCGTGATCGAGAACGCACAATGGGCGGATGAAGCCACGCTGGCAATGTTGAGCTTTTTGGCGCGCATTGTTGAACAGACCGGATTGCTGGTATGCGTCACCTACCGCAGCGACGAGGTCGGGACATCGCACCCCCTGGTCAGTTTGACGGGCGATCAGGTGCTACGTATTCCAACCCAAACGCTATCATCCAAATATACCACCGACTTGGTACGCTCAATGTTGGGCCTGGAAGAGTTGCCATCACTGCTGGCGGAGCGGGTGCAGAAGACGACGGGGGGCAACGCCTTTTTCGTGCAAGAGTTGATCCGCTCGTTGGCCGTGGAGGGAGAGGTATTGCAACGGACGGTGGAGGGCTGGCAGGTGGATGGGGAGATGCTGCAAGAGGCACAATTGCCCGCATCGATCCGGCAGGTGGTGGAGCGGCGGTTGGGGCAGTTGTCGGAGGATGCGCGGCAGGCGTTGGCGTGGGCGGCAGTGGTGGGGTTGGTATTCTGGGAGGGGATCGCTGTGGACGTAGCGCGGGTGGCGCAGGCGCGGGTGCAGGCAGGGTTGGGAGAGTTGATAGCGCTGGGATTGGTCATAGAACGAGATGAGACGTCCTTCACCGGGGATCGCGAGTACCTGTTCTTTAATCCCACGGTGCGCGAGGTGAGTTGTGAGAGCGTTCCGCAGGAGAAGCGGCAAGAGGTTCACAGCCGAGTGGCGGCATGGCTGACGGCTCATAGCGACGAAGAAGTGAACGAGCACCTGGGCCTGATCGCCGATCACTTGGAGAGGGCCGGTCAGGTGGAGGAGGCCGCAGCCTACTGGCAGCGGGCCGGGGAACAGGCAGCAGCGCAGTTTGCCAACGTCGAGGCCGCCGGATACTTGAGCCGGGCGCTGTGCTTGACACCGACAAAAGACCACGAGAGACGCTACTTTTTGCTGCTTAACCGGGAAGAAGTATACGGTTTCCAAGGTGCTCGCGAGGCCCAGCGGCAGGACCTGGCAACGCTGAAGGAACTGGCCCAGTCGCTAGCCGACGATGCGCGCAAGGCCGAGGTGGCCCTGCGGCAGGCCCGCTATGCTGACGTCACCAGCGATTTTCCCGCGGCCATCGCGGCGGCCCGAGAAGCCATCCGGACTGCCCAGACTATCCGGGATGCCAGCCTTGAGGCGACAGGTCATCTGGAGTGGGGCATTGGCTTATTTCGCCAGGGAGACTATAAAGCCGCGCAGGCCAGGCTAGAACAAGCTCTGACCCTGGCCCAAGAAGGAAAAGATCGGGATGTCGAGGCTCAAAGTCTGAACTATCTGAGTCAAGTATTCTGGGCCCAGGGCCAAAACGACCAGGCCGAGGTGTACGCCAAGCAAGCTTTGCCTCTGAACCGGGAGATTGGCAACTGGCTGGGTGAGAGCTACGCCCTCAATATGTTGGGTATCATATCCGTCGAACGCGGCAACCACTACGAGTCCAGGAGCTACTACGAACAGAGCCTGCACATCAGTCGCGAGATCGGTCACCGGCGGAGCGAGGGTCGCGTGCTGGGAAATCTGGGCTATAGTTCCCTGTTCCTGGGCGACTATGCCGAGGCCCAGCGCTTGACCGAAGATGCGCTGACAATCCTGTTGGAGATCGGCGCTCTGGAGGGTTGGGCTGTGGTGCAGAGCAACTTGGCTTGGCTCCTCCATCTGAGGGGAGACAACCAAGCCGCCAGGGAAGAGAGCGCCCACGTTCTGCAAGTCGCCCAGCGGACCGGAGATCGCCGTATGCTGGGATATGCCCTAACCATCCGAGGCTATGCCCTTGAGGGATTGGGGAAACTGGAAGAAGCTGCCGACTCTTACCAGCAGGCTATGGATCTCCGTCGAGAGATAGGCCAACACCACCTGGCCGTCGAGTCGCTGGCCGGGTTGGCCCAGGTGTCGCTGGCTCAGGGGAAGCTGGACCTGTCCCTGACCCAGGTGGAAGAGATCCTGGCCTTCTTGGAGGACAACACCCTGGATGGCACCGAGGAGCCTATGCGCATCTATCTCACCTGCTACCGAGTATTGCAAGCCAACGACGACCCTCGTGCTGGATCCATCCTAGAGACGGCCCACCAGGCATTGCAGGAGCAGGTCGCCGCGATCACCGATCCGGGAATACGCCGTTCGTTCCTGGAAAACGTGCCCTACCATCGGGAGATCGTGCGTGAATTCTCACGTGGCGAATAGGCACTACCTTTACCCACATCTGAAAGAACTTTTGACGTTGTAGATTAGGAGTTTTCCACTTGCGGAAAGAAACCAGGTTTTTGGGCATCGCGCGAGCGAAATATGCCTCACTACGAGAGCTTTGGCACGGGCTGGAGTGGTTCTTGGGCAAAAACCCTGGTTTCTGAGTCATCTGGAAAACTCTAGTTGTAGATAGTCACCTTTTGGCCTCTGAAAGGATGATTATCGTGTTTTTCTTCATCCGTGGCACTCGTCCCCCCGCGTGCAATCCATAATACAATTTCAATATCTTGGAGCGTTGCAAAGATGGACAGAACGTGATAAGATTGCGACCTGTGCAGTTAGGATCACCCTTGCGAAGGTTCCGCGCGAATTTGCTTGCCGAAAGTGACCTTACCAGGCGGGAATCGTTATGCCTATACAGTACGACGCAACCTTCGCAAGGGTTCCACAAGTCAATTGCACAGGTGATAAGATTGCGCCAGCCGAAACCGCTGATTCACACGCAAATTAGGAAAAAAGATGACGGCTCCGCTTCTCAAGACCAAACTCTATATCCCCCACATTCGACCCGAACTGGTCTCGCGCCCACGTTTGATCACACAACTGAACGCCGGACTATGTCCGGGCAGCCTGGGAGAGGACGATCTCCTCCAAGATCATTTCGCGCGCAAGCTGACCCTCGTCTCGGCCCCGGCTGGCTTTGGCAAAACGGCGCTGATCACCGAATGGTTGCAGCATCTGAGAACCGCAACCGGTCCGGGGGAGGCGATCGAGGTAGCTCCGTCATTCGCCTGGCTCTCGCTGGACGAGGACGATAACGACCCGGCGCGCTTTTTCACTTATCTGATCGCCGCCATAGAGACCGTTCAGACAAGCGTTGGAGCGAACGCCCAAGCCCTGTACCAATCCCCGCCCTCTCCACCACTGAAAACCGTCCTCACCGTGTTGATCAACGACCTGGTTGACCATACCCGCTAGCTTGATACTGGTTGGTTGACGACTATCACGTCATCAACCAACCAGCCATCCACGAGGCGCTAGCCTTTCTGGTGGAGCATCTGCCGCCCCAGATGCACCTGGTCATTGCCAGCCGCACCGACCCTCCCCTGCCGCTGGCTCGCCTGCGCACCCGCGGCCAGCTCACCGAACTTCGCGCGGCGGACTTGCGCTTCACGTTGGACGAATCCATCACCTTTCTCAACGAGGCGATGGTATTGGGCCTCTCGACGGAGAACGTGGCGGCGCTGGGCGCTCGGACTGAGGGATGGATCGCCGGTTTGCAGTTGGCGGCTCTGTCTATGCGGGGCAGGGCGGACGTGGAGAACTTTATCGCTGCCTTTAGCGGCAGCCACCATCACATTATCGATTATTTGGCCGAAGAAGTGTTGGCGCAGCAGCCCAATGAAATTCACGACTTTTTATGTCAAACCGCCATCCTAGACCGATTGACGGCCCCGTTGTGCAATGTAGTGACTGGACGGACCAATAGTGAAGCGATTTTGAGGCAGTTGGAGCAGGCCAACTTGTTCTTGGTTCCCCTCGATGACCAGCGCGAGTGGTATCGCTATCACCGTCTCTTTGCCGACTTTTTGCGCGGCCACTTGCGTCAGGATATGCCTGATCAGGTGCGAGACCTGCACTGTTGGGCGGCGGATTGGTACGAGCAGCACGGGTTGGTCGCCGAGGCGGTCGGGCATGCGCTGGAGGGCGGGGAATTTGAATGGGGAGCGCGTCTCATAGATCAAGTGGCCGAGACCACCTTTGGGCGCGGCGAGGGAACCACGTTGCTGCATTGGCTCAAGACGCTGCCCGACGAGATCGTTCATGCGCGGCCCAAACTAAGCCTCTTTTACGCGTGGGCGCTAATCATCGCGGGTGAATTGGATGGCGTCGAGGCACACTTGCAGAACGCCGAACGAGCGATGCAATCGGATGGCGATGGCTCCATAGAGGTCAGCGAAAGCTTGTTGAGCCAAGTTGCGGCCTCTCGCGCTTACTTGGCTATCTTTCAAGGAGATGTGCCCCGCGCTGCCGAATTTGCCCGTCGGGCATCTGAACATTTGTCGAGAGACGACCATCCGTTTCTGCAAAGCATTATCGCCTGGCTGATGGGGTTCACACAATACTTTACCCAAGACGCAGTAACAGCCAGCCATTACCTTTCCGAAAGCATTGAGCTTAGCCAGATGGTCGGAAACACCCTGGTTGCTCTGTTATCTACCACCACATCTGCTTTTCTACAAATAATGCAGGGGCGTCTCCACCAGGCTCACGAGACCTTTCAGAGGGGAGTAGAACTGTTGCGGGCGGACGACCAGTTGTCAGGAGCCGGAAAGGAAGGGCAGACATTCTTGGGCGCCAGCATAATATGCGGAGGGCTGGGCGAACTCTTGCGCGAGTGGAACCACCTGGAAGACGCCGAGCGATACCTGAAACAAGGCATCGAGGTAGGGGAACAATGGGGGAATGCCGAAGCGCTTGCCGATATTTACATCTTTTTTGCGCACTTGAAACAGACGATGGGCGATCACCAAGGCGCGCGCGACACCATCAACAAGGCCGATCAACTGGTAAAAGAGAAAAAGGTAGCCCTCTGGTCTGCCCATCAGATCCAAGCGCATCAGGCGCGGATCTGGATAGCCCAAGGCGATCTGAAAGCAGCCGAACGCTGGGCTGCTTCACTGACCCAACCCCCAGAGCAAAAAGAAACGCAAGAAAAGGTGCGTATGATCCACTTTTTCTTGCGTTGGATCAAAGAATCGACACTGGCACGGCTTCGTATTGCCCAACAAAAGTTCGCTGATGCCCTATGCTTGATCGTACCATTGCTCCAGATTGCGGAAGATGGTGAGTGGATGGGAATTGTCATTGAACTTTTGATTTTCCAAGCGCTGGCACTCCAGGGCCAAGGCGAAATCGCAAAAGCGCTCAATGCACTCCAACGTGCCTTGTCGCTGACCGAGCCCGAAGGTTACGTCCGCATCTTTGTAGACGAGGGTGTGCCGATGATGGCATTGTTGCAAGAAACGGCATCCCGAGGCATCGCAACTGGCTATGTAAACAAGCTGCTCGCAGCATTCGACGTGTCAGAGTACGAGAGCGAGGGAGAGACTCCCCCACCCTCGATCAATCAACCCTTGATCGATCCACTCAGCGAGCGCGAACTGGAAGTATTACGCCTCATCGCTATCGGTCTATCGAATCGAGAAATCGCAGGGAGACTCGTCGTCGCCGTCAGCACCGTCAAGACGCACATCAACAACATCTACCGCAAGCTCGACGTATCCAAGCGCACACAGGCCGTGGCGCGGGCAAGAGAGTTGAATTTGTTGTGAGCCGCATCGCTTGCCTACAGTGTACGGCTCAATTCCTATGGCCCTCTTTCACACAGCACTGGATAGATGATCGCTCTTGCGATAACTGAGAAACGTGAAAAACCACCCCAACACCAATTCGATCAAAAGATGAGAGGCAAAGGATGCGGCTTCCCCTTGCAAGCCGTACGCGATCATTTTCTCCGGATGCAGTGCAAAGGCTTTAACACCCATCAGGGGACAAAGGGTATACGTCGCCATAACAAAGAAAAAGTACCCGATCATTCGCAGGCCGGAAGCCGTTTTGGCATTGCCCGTTAGATGCTGTCGTTCGTCCATCCAGTGTTTGATGATAAGCAACATCAATATCGTCGTCAATCCGCCTCCAATGCCAAAGGCGAGAGAATGTGCGGGCAGAGGCACGTATGCAAAGGCGAGATAGAGAATACCTCCAACAACAAACCATCGAAAACGGCTAGGATGCATCGATGCGTTGACAGACGCGCCGATCACGGCAAAGAATATGCCCAACTTGAACGAGTAGGCCCAGACAAGATATCGAACGATCTTCCAAACAGGAACGGCTTGCTGTGCTTGCTCAATGGCGGCGCTCCCTGCTTCCAGTGATGCCAAATATCCTGGCAATACCAGGTACCGTCCCAAGATCGCATTGATGAGAAACAGTACGCCAACGCTTATGAGAATGGTTCCGGTGTGCTTTTTCATAACAGACTCCTTTGATCTCTGCAATATTTCGGGGTAGTAGCCGCGATTTCTATATCGCATTGATTCTGCGAGTGCGCAACTTGTTGCGACGGACACCTCGTCTACATTACCCAATTGGAAACAGTGTATCACGTTCATCCCTTGATTACCTAGCAACTGGCTATCAGTTGTCTATCACTTGTACCCTTTCCACCCCCTCAATCCACCTTTCAGTGGATGACATTTACCCGATTTTCCCGTAAACTGTAGGTGAATTAATATGAGCGAGTCTATACACTGCAAAATTCAAATCCAGGGCCATCTATCCGACCGGTGGGACGATTGGTTCGGCGGGCTGACGATCGAGAACCAGCCAGATGGCAGCGCCGTGATCTCTGGCATGCTCCCAGACCAGGCAGCCCTCTATGGTATGCTAGATCGAATGCGTGATCTTGGTGTAACGCTCATCTTTTTGAATTGTACCACCACCGCACGGCGCTGAACCGCCGTGCTGATAGCCAAACCCTGCTCCGCAGGCTCACACCAACCTCCGAAGGAGGGCGTGGATGCTATACGTCCAATGCTTTGAGCCGGGCAGTTCAGCGCCTGGTATTTTTTATTCCACCCCTCAATCCACCCTTTGGGGGATGACACTCCACCCAGTTTTCCGGTAAACTACAATCAACAAAAACTTAACATTACCTTTGAATGCATCAAAGAATCACATAACTGAAACCGCGGATGAACGCAGATAAACGCAGATTTTTACTAAATTCACCACTTTTGCATCTGTGTTGATCTGTGTATATCTGCGGTTCCATTCTAGTTGTGTCATTTCACGTCGATGTACAAAGGTGATGCTAATAATCATACCAACTACTCGCAAATCTAGTTGAGGTAACAATGTTTGGTCTAAAACGAAACAATTCTCAAAAATCGAACAGAACCCGTGGAAACGGCCATCTCGTCGATCTGCAACAGGTGGTCAAAACCTACCAGACCACGGCGGGCAATTTCATCGCGCTCGACGGCATAGACTTGACCGCGAGCACCGGTGAGTTTGTGTCGATCATTGGCAAATCGGGCAGCGGCAAGTCGACGTTGATCAATATGATCACCGGCATCGACCGCCCCTCGACGGGCCAGGTACTGGTGAACGATACCGCCGTACACACTCTCAACGAAGAACAGATCGCCGTGTGGCGCGGGCGCACCATTGGCGTCATCTTTCAATTTTTCCAGTTGCTGCCGACGCTGACGGCTGTCGAGAACGTGATGCTGGCGATGGATTATGGACAGTTGTACCCGCCCAGCGAGCGATGCATTTGTTGGAACGGATGGAGCTGGCCGACCACGCGCACAAGTTGCCCTCAGCCCTATCGGGCGGGCAGCAGCAAAGCGTTGCCATAGCACGGGCAATGGCCAACGATCCGCCCATTCTGGCCGTCGATGAACCAACGGGCAACCTGGATTCCAAAACGACCGAGGCAGTCTTTCGGCTCTTTGAGAGTCTGGTGGACGGTGGCAAGACGATCCTGATGGTCACTCACGACAACGATCTAGCAAAACGCGCCCGGCGCACCATTGTGCTTGCCGATGGCAAAATTGTGGATGAGAGAATGAATCAATGAAGAATAGATCAATGAAACAATGAAGAATGAACAATGGGGAAATGGCGAGTCGTTGATTAATTTGCGGCAGGTTGTGAAAAGGTACGAGGGCCTGGCGGGGGATGTGGTGGCGCTCAAGGGGATTGATCTGAGGGTCCGGCGGGGGGAGTTTGTGGTTGTTACCGGCAAGTCGGGCAGCGGCAAGACGACGTTGGTCAACATGATCACCGGCCTCGACCGGTCCACGGCGGGCGAGATATGGGTGGACGGCACCCCGGTGCACAAGCTGGGTGTGGAAAAGGCGGCCCGGTGGCGCGGACAGACGGTGGGCGTCGTCTTTCAGTCTTTTGAACTCTTGCCCACCCTATCGGTGCTGCGCAACGTGATGCTGCCGATGGATTTTGCCCGCAGATACTCGATCCGGCAGCGACGGGAGCGCGCGATGCACCTGTTGGAGCAGGTCGGGATCGCCGAACACGCCCACAAGCCGCCCACGGCTGTCTCTGGCGGGCAGCAGCAGCGTGTGGCTATTGCCCGCGCGATGGCGAACGATCCGCCCATCCTGATCGCCGACGAGCCCACGGGCAGCCTCGACTCGGCGACGGCAAGCGCGGTGCTGCGAGTGTTCGAAAGCCTGGTGGAGCAAGGTAAAACCATCGTGCTGGTAACGCACGACAAAGACATCGTCAAACGGGCCACGCACGCCATCGCGTTGGCTGACGGAGAGATTGTGGGGAGACATCAATGATTGGTTCACGCTGGTACAAAATACTTAACGATCTATGGGGAAGCAAAGTCCGCACGGTTTTGATCGTGCTGTCTATCGCCGTGGGGTTGTTCGCCGTCGGCACCATCGTCAGTTCGCAGACGATCCTCTCGACCGAGATGGACAAGAGCTATGCGGCCATCAACCCGTCCAGCGGCACAGTCCGCACCCTCGAAGTGTTTGACGAGGGCTTTGTGCAGTCGGTGCAAGGGATGAAAGAGATAAAAGACGCGGACGCCCGGCGGACGATCAACGCCCGCATCCAGATCGGTCCGGGCAAGTGGGAAAACCTGATCATTTTCGCCATCGAGGATTACGACAATATGCGGGTCAACAGAATATGGCCCCACAGCGGCGCGTGGCCGCCGCCGGAGCGGGAGATATTGGTCGAGCGGGCCGCCATCGACCTGCTCAACGCGCAAGAGGGAGACGTCATACTGATCGAGACGCCCGACGAGAAAAAGCGCCACCTGCGCATCGCGGGCCTGACCCACGATATGGCCCAGTTACCGGCCCACATCGACGGCACGCCCTATGCCTACATCTCTTTAGACACGCTCGAATGGTTCGGCGAGCCGTACGGGTTTAACGAGTTGCACGTCGTGGTCCAAGAGCCAGATGGCGCAGACGCAAACATCAAGGATTACGCACAGAACATTGTGAACGAGGTCAAGAACAAGGCCGAGCGGGGTGGTCTGACGATCCCGATGAGCATGACGGCTGAGCCAGGAGAAGTCCCCCTCGACGACATGCTGCAAGCGGTTCTGATGCTGATGGCCGTGCTGGGCGTCATGTCGCTCTTTTTGAGCGCGTTCCTGATCGTCAACACTGTTTCAGCACTGCTGACGCAGCAAAAGCGGCAGATCGGCGTGATGAAGGCCGTCGGCGCGCGCACTGGGCAAACCATCGGCATGTACCTGGTGATGGTCATAATCTATGGCCTGATCGCGCTGGCTATCGCCGTGCCGCTGAGCATCACCGGCTCGCGAGAACTGTGTCACTTTATGGCCGCCATGTTCAACTTTGACCTCGCCACGCTCCAGGTGCCACGGCACGCGGTTGTCATTCAGGTCGTGGTCGGCCTGTTGGTTCCGGTGCTGGCATCGCTCTATCCCTTTCTCGCCAACCTGCGCGTCACCGCGGCAGAAGCGATGAGCGTCTACAGGATGAGCAGGGGGCGGTTCGGGGTTGGTTTGATCGACCGCTTGATCGCCGGATCGAATCTGTGGTTTGCCCGCCGCATCTTGATGCGACCGTGGCTGTTGTCGCTGCGCAACACCTTTCGGAGCAAGGGACGGCTGGTGCTGACCCTCATCACCCTGACCCTGGCCGGAGCCACCTTTGTCAGCGTGTTCAGCGTGCGAGACTCGTTGCTCAGTACCCTGGATGACATGCTAACGCTATGGAGTAATTTTGACGCGGTGGTCTCTCTAAAACGCCCGTATCGGATCGAAAAAATCGAACGCGAAGCACAACGCGTACCCGGCGTCACCCAAACAGACACCTGGGCGCAACTTCCGGCCCGCCGCGTGCGCCCGAACGGAGACGAAAGTGGCACCATTTATCTGTTCGCGCCTCGCGCCGATTCCGGCCTCGTCAGTTCGCCGGTGATCGTGCAGGGGCGCTGGCTGCTGCCCGAGGACGATAACGCGGTGGTCCTCAGCACCTTGATGCTCAAAGAGGAAGGCGACATCGCGCTGGGCGACGAGATCGTGCTCAAAATCGAGGGGCGCGAAAAACCCTATCGCGTCGTCGGAACGTGTGTGGGGCTGATGATACCTATGGCTTATATAAACTATCCATACGTCGCTCACACAACAGGCAGTGTGGGGCAGACGAGCACGGTGTTGGTAAAGACCGAGCATCAAGACCCGGCAGCCGTGGCCGAAACACTGACGACGCTGGAAACCCACTTTGACGACATTGGCCTGCGCGTTGATTCTATGATGACGTTCACCAAAGAACGGTCCGAGGCCGAGGCGAACTTTGACATCATTGTCGTCCTTTTGTTCATCATGTCCATCCTGCTCACCATCGTGGGTGGACTGGGATTGATGGGGACGATGAGCATCAACGTCCTCGAACGCACCCGCGAGATCGGCATACTGCGTGCCATCGGAGCGCCGAACAACGGCGTGGCACAGGTCTTTATTATGGAGAGCGTCTTTATCGGCGTGATGAGCTGGTTGGCGGGGTCTGCGCTGGCGTTTCCGATGGGCAAGTCGCTCAGCGATGCCGTGGGGAACATTGTGATGGGG
This sequence comes from Chloroflexota bacterium, assembly GCA_024232355.1. Next base: position 37,591 of record JAAEPW010001155.1, read on the forward strand.
ACGGCGCTATCGTTTTCGTTTTCGACGACTGGAGTCTGGCTGTGGCTCGTCGTTGTGGTCGTCCTGAGCGCCCTGGCGAGCTTTGTGCCAGCGCGGAACGCCTCGCGGCTGACCGTGCGAGAAGTGTTGGCGTATGAATAGTGATAGGCAACCTTTGGTTGCACCGAATGGGAGATAGATATGCAAACTCGAAATGGGTTATTGATATTGATGATCGCGGGATTGTTGGCCGGGTGCGCTGCACCGACTGCAACGGCCGAGTCTGAGCTTGAGGAGGCACTGCGTACCCCGGTTCGGGAGGACGCAGGAGTGGTGACCGCCGAGGCGAGCATCGTGCCGGCGCGGTGGAGCGAGCTGCGCATTGCCAACGGCGGCGAGGTCATCGAGGTGCTGGTGTCGGAAGGCGACATGGTCGGTGAGGACGATCTGTTAGCGCGTTTCGACCCCACCGACGCCGAACTGGCTGTGCAAGCGGCGGAGGCCAGGCTGGCCCTGGCCGAGGTGCAACTGGCGCAGGTGAAGGCCGGGGTGCGGACAGAGCGGATCGACGTGATCGAGGCACAGTTGATCGTCGCGCAGACTATGATCTCTCGGACGTTGGCTCAACAATGGTTGCTCACTGCCGGAGCGATGGACGTACAGATCGCCACCGCGCAGTCGAGCGTGGCGTCGGCCCAGGCGCAGCAGCGGCAAGCGCTGAACCTGCACGACCGAACACTGGAATGCTTTGACGTCAACCTGCCGGATGGCAGCGAGCGCACGATCTGCCCGGCGTTGGGGCAGCCAGAGGAGCAGAGCCGTTTCGCGATGCACGCCGCCGACGCAGCCCTGGTCGCAGCGCAGGCGCAGTTGGATGCCGCGCAGTATGGGGCCACGACGCAGCTCCGGGTGGCGCAGGCGGGCGTGCAGTCAGCCTCGGCGCAACGGGACGCCCTCCAAGCCCGGCTGGAGCTGCTCAAGGCAGGCAGTACACCGGAACAGATTGCCGCCGTCGAGGCTCGGGTCGCGCAGGCCGAGGCATCCCTGGCGGCAGCGCAAGCGGCCCTGGGACGCACCGAGATTCGCGCACCTTTTGATGGGGTCGTGACGCAAGTTACCATACAGGCTGGTGACACCGCCGTGCCGGGCCAAGTGATCGTCGTGCTGGCAGCGTTGGACCGGCTCCAAGCGCGCACCACCGACTTGATGGAATTGGACGTGGCGCGGGTAGCTGAAGGACAAACCGTATTGGTGACGGTGGATGCGCTGCCCGAGCTAAAGTTACGGGGATACGTCGCCCGCATCGAGGAACAAGGCGTGGATTACCGGGGCGACGTGACTTATCCTGTCTTTGTCGAGTTGGATGAAGAGACATCAGGTCTGCGCTGGGGGATGACGGCGATGGTAGAGATTCAGGTCGAGTAGCCGCAGACCCGAAAAGGAGAGCAAGAATGACAAAAATGAAACAATGGATGATGGTCTTGGTCGTGGGATCGCTGTTGATCTCTGGATGTGCCGGAGGGGCGGCTGAGACTGTATCGGAAGAGATGGAACCGGTGAACTCGCAAGAGATCGCGGATGGGATAATCGCCAAAGCCGTTATCGAGCCGGAGCGGTGGAGCGAGTTGCGCTTTATGGGCGGCGGCACGGTCGTGGAGGTGCTGGTAGCAGAAGGAGACGAGGTCACGGCGGGCGATGTGCTTGTGCGGCTCGACCCCACCGACGCGGTGCTGGCCGTGCAGGAAGCGGAATCGGCGTTGGCCGAGGTGCAGGCGCAATTGGCGCAGGTGATGGCCGAGCCGCGCCCGGAGGAGATCACCGAGATCGAGGCGCAACTGGAGGCCGTGCGTGCTGCGCTCTCTCAGACGATGGCCCAGCGGGACGAGCTTGCCGGTGGAGCCATCGAGGCCGACATCGCCGCAGCACAGGCTGGGTTGAGGGCTGCCCAAGCGGAGCAGTTGGTAGCACGGGATGCACACGACGACGTCCACGATCAGTCGAATGATCGACGGGAGAAAGAAAACGCCGATTACGCCCTCTACGCCGCCAACGAAGCATTGGCCGCCGCACAAGCGATATTGGAATCCCAGCAAAACATGGCAAATGCTCGATTGCACGATGCAGCGACCCAAGTGAAATATGCCTCGGCTCAAGAGAATGTCTCCCTGGCCGAGTTAGCATTGCTCCATGCCAGACCTACGCCGGAAGAGATCGCTGTAAGCGAGGCATTGGTACATCAAGCCGAGGCTGCGTTAGCGATGGCCCAAGCCGCACTGGAACGAACCGAGCTACGCGCACCCTTTGCCGGGACCGTCACCGGCATCCACACAGACGTCGGGGAGATGGCAGCGCCGGGGCAAGTGGTCGTTGTGCTGGCGACGGTGGACCACCTCCAGGCCCGCACCGTCGACCTGACCGAGTTGGATGTGGCGCAGATCGCCGAGGGATATCCGGTGGTGATGACGGTGGACGCGCTGTCAGAGTTGGCGCTGACCGGTTCGGTGCGCGAGATCGCCCTGCAAGCCGCCGATTATCGAGGTGACGTGGTCTATGCTGTCGCCATCGAGTTGGACGATGTATCTGACACGCCACTGCGTTGGGGGATGACGGCGATGGTCAAGATTGAATTAGACTGAGCTTTGCAGCGCTCGTTTGTTTACAAAAACCCGAAGAGTCTCATAGACCCTTCGGGTTTCAAGTTGTAGCCTATCTGTCGATCAGTCGTTCCGCACTACCAACGGCAAAAAGATGAATTTATCTTCCACTGCTTCCTCCTCGACAGTGATGGTGGCAGTAGCGACGTTGGAGTCGTTACCAGCGCCGTCGTTGGCATGGTAGCTAAAGCTGACTGTGCCACTAAAACCGACAGTCGGCGTGTAGATGAAGGAACCGTCGGCGCTCAGGTTCAACGAGCCGTTGACCGGGCCGGTATCCAGCACTGCCGTGAGCGGGTCGTTGTCTCCGTCTGTGTCGTTGCTCAACACGCCCGGCACGGGAACTGTCAGCACCGTGGCTACAGTGGTGGTGTAGGTGTCGTCCACGGCCACCGGTGGCGTATTCGGCACTTGGCCCACTGTCAGCACAAAGGTGTCATAGGCAGTGTCCTCGCCATCGTCCACGGTAACAGTGATAGTCGTCGTACCTGTCACCCCATCTGTAGGTGTGATGGTGATGGTGCGCGTTATCCCGCTGCCGCCAAAGCTGATACCACCGCCCAGCATTAAGGTGCCGGTCAACTCGCCGTTCACCAATGCCAAGTTGGATGATTTGGCGTACAACCACAAGCTGTCTAGTACGTCGTCTGTGTCACTGATAGTAAAGGTGACACTAATAGGCGTGCTAATGGCGGTGGATTGATTAGTAATGTTCGAGATGGTAGGGTTGTCGTTGGCGTCCAAGTAGTCTGGAATGCCATCGCCATCACTGTCGGTAGCGGGTACCAACGGCGTGCCGCTGTTGTCCGGATCCACCACGTCGGGCAGACCATCGCCGTCGGTGTCGGTCTGGTCATCGATCACTCCATCGTTGTTCCCGTCCAACGCGCCGCCGCCTGCCTCGTCGATGTCGTCGATCCCATCGCCGTCTGCGTCGGTATCCAGGTAGTCGGGCATTCCGTCCCCGTCAGTGTCGGCAGGGTTCACCGGTGTGCCGCCGTTGTCGAAATCGACCACGTCGGGCAGACCGTCGCCATCGGTGTCCGTTTGGTCATCGATCACCCCGTCGTTGTCTGCGTCCAGGTCGCCGTTCCCCGTCTCGTCCACGTCGGGAATGCCGTCTCCGTCACTGTCCAGGTCCAGATAGTCTGGCACTCCGTCCCCGTCGCTGTCGTTGGTCCCCTCGATGCTGTCGGGAATGCCATCACCATCGCTGTCCAAGTCCAGATAGTCTGGTACTCCGTCGTCGTCACTGTCGTTGATGTTCGACTCTCGGTAGTCGGGTATTCCATCGCCGTCACTGTCGGGGGCAGGCACCAACAGTGTGCCGCTGTTGTCCGGATCCACCACGTCGGGCAGACCGTCGCCGTCGCTGTCGGTCTGGTCGTCGACCACCCCATCGTTGTTCCCGTCCAGCGCGCCGCCGCCCGCCTCGTCGATATCATCCACGCCATCCCCGTCCGCGTCGGTATCCAGATAGTCGGGTATTCCATCCCCGTCGGTATCGGCCGGGTTCACCGGCGTGCCGCCGTTTTTAGAATCGACCACGTCGGGCAGCCCGTCGCCATCTGTGTCCCTTTGGTCCTCGATCACCCCGTCCTTTTC
>JAAEPW010001156.1 GCA_024232355.1 Chloroflexota bacterium
AACCAGCGTTTTGCTCTTGTTTTTGGCTTTCCAGAGCCTAAAAACAGCTTTGGATGACTCCTATTGCACGTCAAAAACATCCGGTGGAGTGTCCAATGTTTGAGTAAAAGTGTCCAGTGCGAAACGCCAGCTCATTTGTTCGGTTTGAACACTACCGAAATTTCTACTACCGGACAATTTTACTGTCAATCAATATTATACCCCATCAACCTTCCAACCGCCTTACAAAATGGGTCATTAACCTTCCAAAAACCTTCCAAATCACATGTGTTATTTCGAGTCTGACAAGATACAAATCAACATGAATAAATCATATTCGCCTTCCATTTCGACTTTGCAGCAAACTGTGATAGAATAATGATACTTTTCGAAAGGCAGAGAGCTAGTTCAGTTGGGCGTAAATATCCCCACCGTGAACACGTTCACGCGTAATACAAACTTTAACGCCCAACTGCTCAAGTGTTTCGCGGCAGATTAGCATCATAATAGGTAGTTTGCGTTGATAGTCGGCAATTTTGAGCTGTAGGTTTATTTACGCCGCGAAACACTAGGAGGTCACCCACGTATGCACCGACGCACCTGGATCATTTTTATCACAGTAAATGTCATTGTTTCAGCCATAGTCATGCTGACGATCCTGTTTACATGGGAACGAATTCGCAATTCCTCTACACCCACTCCCACTTTTGATCCCGCACTCTTGGCCACTCGAGCCGCAAGTGATCCAATTCTGTCACCTATGTCTTCTCCCAATCCGCCGCCCCCTCCACAATACACTGTTCAAGAAGGGGATACGTTAGGAGCCATCGCCCACACCTACGACGTCTCTGTCGAGGACCTGATGGCCGTTAACGGGATCACTGACCCCAACCTGCTTCGCATCGGGCAGACACTCGCCATTCCATCCAACACCCCCGCCCCGTCAAGCACCGATCCATCCGTCGAGATACCTCCCGAACCTTCCACTGCAGGAACGTTTCCCACACCACTCCCCACCCTAACCCCCTCTGGGCCACCACAGGTCGAGATCGGTCAAGTTATAGGCGCCGGCGATTTGACTACCGAGGTAATAGTTGTACGCAATATGGGTGGACTGGTCAGCTTGGAAGAATGGACGCTGTCTGACGCAGAGGGTAATATCTTTACCTTTCCCACCATCTCTCTCTTTGCCAACGTACAAATGCGTGTACACTCCGTTCCAGGTCGCTCTACGCCCAGCGATTTGTATTGGGGACGTGAAATTCCAGCATGGAACACTGGGGAACTGATCACGTTGCGCGACGAGGTCGAGAACGTGATAGATACTCACATCGTACCCTAGTTTGACATCCACAAAGCGTTAACTCGAAACACGTTCAATCTGGGCCCCCAATCGGCGCAATTTCTCCGCTATCTGCCCATACCCGCGATCAATCTGTCGAATGTTACGAATCGTACTCTGACCCTCGGCACAGAGCGCGGCAATAAGCAACGCCATTCCAGCGCGGATATCGGGACTCTCCACCTCATCACCGTGTAATGGCGATGGTCCTTGCACCACGCAGCGGTGCGGATCGCAAAGAATGATCCGCGCCCCCATCCAGATCAGTTTATCCACAAAGTAAAGGCGACTCTCAAACATCTTTTCATGGATCAACACGGTCCCTTGGGCTTGAGAAGCCAAGACAATGGATATACTCATCAGATCGGCAGGAAAGCCCGGCCAAGGAGCATCGTGTACCTGAGGAACAGCTCCACCAATGTCCGAAGCAATGATCAACGATTGGTCCGCAGGCACAAAAACATCTTGCCCTCGTGCCTCGAACCGCACACCCAACCGATCGAACACCAAGCCAACCATACGCAAGTGCTCGGGAGCAGCGTTTTTGATGAGCAACTCGCCACCGGTCACTGCGGCCAGGACGATATAGCTCCCTATTTCCATATAGTCTGGACCAATCGTGTACTCTCCACCACCCAACCGATCCACTCCGTGGATGGTGAGCGTGTTAGAACCGATACCCTCAATCTGTGCGCCGAGCCGACACAACAAATTGCACAAATCTTGCACGTGGGGTTCACAAGCTGCATTACGAAGGATGGTAATCCCCTCGGCAAGTACAGCAGCCATAATCGCGTTCTCAGTAGCAGTGACACTGGCCTCGTCCAGCAAAATGTCTGCGCCACGCAACCGTTTACTCTTTAGACGAAAGACACCGTCAGTATCCACGTCAGCCCCCAGTGCACCCAATGCCAGAAAGTGAGTGTCTACCCGCCGGCGTCCAATAACGTCGCCACCGGGGCGAGGCAGATGCACCTCTCCCATTCGGGCCAGCATCGGCCCGGCCAAGGTGATAGAGCCTCGGATTTGCCCAAAAAGTTCGGGGTTCAAACCGGACGTATGCACGTCACGGGCGTGTACCCGCCACGTATGGGGGTCCAGTTTTTCAATAGAGACACCAACGTCAACGAGCAATTCACCCATTGTCGCCACGTCCCCAATCGCTGGCATATTGTGCAACGTGACAGGCTCATCGGTCAATAAGCAAGCGGCCAACAAGGGCAATGCCGCATTTTTATTTCCTCCAGGAATCACAGTACCCGAAATCGGGTGCCCACCTTGAATCACAAATTTATCCATAGATATTATCACTCCGTATTTTTTCTAGCCAGGTAACTATTACCGAATTATCGAACCCCTGACTATTGCTCAACAAATCTCCAATCGCCTTCCAGTCAGGCCGAAGGTGGTAAATATACGTCCCCTCGTCATCTGCTTCCGTCCGAATGGTGGCTAACTTGTGCTTTACCAGTCGATTCACCAATATATCTATACTTTTTTCTTCATCCGGTCCCTCATCTGGGATGAAACGGAGCCAGGTTGCAGGCCGGAGAATCTGGCGTTGATGCAAATACAAGACACACATCTGCAACTGAACAACGTGCAACAAGAGATTCAAATCTTCAATTTGCTGATGGAGGTCAGAGGCCCGAGTCCCAACCATCTCTACGTGGTGCTGCAAGCGCACCATCTCCTGCTCAACCAGATGCGTGCCTAGTAACCGGTCAGTGGCCTGAAACACCCAAAACCGCAAACGCGCCCAAATAGTCATCATACAAGCAAACTCACCGAATCACCTAGCCGCAAACCCAATCTTTGCGCCGCGTTCCCTTCTCTCACAGCGATCTCTAGATACCCACCACTCCCCACCAGCACCAATACCTGATCGCAGTCAACTTTTGCAAAAGTGGAATGCACACCCACGATCTCCTGTTCGGCTACCACAACTATGGCCACATCAGATCTAAAACGCAATTGCTCCTGTTTTCTGTCCTTGGTTCCCTCAAAAGTGGGATCGAGCAAGAGCACATCTTTTTCCTCGTTCCAGCCAAGCACCCCAATACTGGTGATAACGTTGCCAAAGTGATCGATGTGCAGCACCTCACCGACAATGCTACTGGACGTGATTTCCAAACGTGGGGACGAAAAAATGACTGGATCGTGGATGGATGGGCCAAGGGCAGAGATAGGGACACCAGCCGCTAGATGCGCGGCGGTAGGTGCAAAAACATCCCGCCCGTGAAACGTGTGACTGACCGCAGGCAGATGATAGCGCGAGTTCGCGAGTTCTACCAGCGCCTCGACCGGTTCACGTGCCATCACGTAACTCAAGACGCCATTGTCCGGTCCGACAAAGTATCCTGACGGTGTGCGCAGAGCGATAGACCGTCGGGAGCTTCCCACACCTGGATCTACCACGACGAGATGCACCGTATGTGGTGAGAAAAAAGTGTAGGCGGTGTAGAGCACGTAGGCCGCCTGGCGGACGTTCTGCGGCGCGATCTGGTGAGATATATCTATCAACTGGGCATTGGGAACAATGTGGAGAATCACTCCCTTCATCGTCCCCACGTAGCCATCAGCTGTGCCAAAGTCGGTTGTGAGGGTTACAAGTGGTATTTGTCCCATAGGCGAATATTCTACAGGCAAGGAATGAACTCGTCAAGCTGAAGCCATTCCACATTATCTTTCAAGACCAACTTGCTACATCGAGTCAAACGATTATAATTTATATATAGGTACCTTTCAACAGCTAATAGCAATAGCAAAAACAGGAGGAAAAATGGCTACGATAAAACGTGACTTTACTGTCAAAGCTTCTCAGGAGCAAGTCTTTGCGTTCCTAGTTGATCACGCCAACGATTCCGAGTGGCTGCCAGGGCTGGAAAACGCGCGAAATTTCACCGGCGAGGGCACCGATTATCGGTGGGAAGTGACCTACAAGATGGCTGGCGTGCCCTTTAACGTCGCCGGCCAGGTCACCGAACACGAGCCACCCCACCGGCACGTCATCGAAACACGCAGTGGAATGGTGAGCACATGGGATTGGACCTTGAAGCCAGAAGGTGATGGCACACAAGTATTTCTCCAGATGGACTATACGATTCCGGTGGCCGGTGTGGGCAAGATCGCCGAAAAAGTCTTGCTCAAGCAGAATGAAAAGACAGCCGACGAGGGTGTATCAAACTTGCAACGCATCTTAGGATAGAGAATCTACGGCTGGCGCTGGAAAATCACGACCCGCGGGTGGTCATAAACGACGAAACTCTCGTCCAACCGTCCCAAGCGCAGCACAAAGGCTGCATCCGGCTGACATAGTTCGGGCAGTGCAAAATCCAGGCCAGCAGCTGGATTGTCTGCCCCTGCCAGCGGCCCCAAGCGGGGGTAACGCCCAAAGCAAGCCACTGGTTCGAAACTCAGTTCACCATCAAATAGTTGATGATAATATTGGGTCATCAGCGGATACCGCTCCGGCCAGCGTGCCAGCGTCGCATACCCGCGCCGACTGGCGATGATCACATAGTCAGTCTCTGCCAAAGTCTCCTCCATCGCCGTCCACTTTTCTGGAGTATCCTCATCAAAGACAGACAATTCTCGCACGTCATAGCCCGTCCCGTCTATTGGAAGCGGGTGGTCCCATCCCTCAACAGCCACAACCGCTCCACGAGGCACATGGTCGTAGAACCACTCTGAGGCAACCTGCCAGGGATGTGGCACACGATAGATGTTGACGAAAAATAGACAACAGAGTAAAGAGTAGAGAAAGGACAGGAAGACGAAGGCTAACGACAGGTTACGGTTACGCTGGTATAGTATGGAAAACAGATAGGCGGCATAAAGAGCCAATAGTGGGGTCCATGGCAACAGATAGCGGGGAAACTTGGCATAGAGCGCACCGATAAAGGCAAAACCGGGCACCACCCACACCAACAACACCCACTCGGCCCGGCGCGGTGGCTCTCGCACGGCCTGCCACACAGCATAGGCCAGTCCAGCAAAAGCGACTAATCCCAGCGGCCAACCCATCCCCCAACGCAACTGCTGCACGATCGGATAGACGTATGCCCAGGTTCCGTGGAACTGCCGGGTGTAGGGCACATCCAACACGCCCCGTACAATAGACGACTGTGTTCCCACGTTACGCCAAAAGGCAGAGAATTCCAAGAGCGCAAAAGGGTTGGTAAGCGCAAAGATCACCACTGCTGTGACCCCACACTCTAGGCCGCGTTTCAAACGGCCCCACCAATCTGGACGAGTCGTTGACGGACTGCTCACCAACGACGCCCCCAACGGCAACATTAACAGCGCCGCACTGAATTTGGTACCTAGCGCCAGCCCGGCCCAAACACCTGTCATCCAGGCATCGAACGAGTGCCCTTGTTCAGCCATGCGGACGGCAGAGAACAATGTCCCAAGAGTGAAAAAGACCAACAGCGCGTCAGCGGTATAAAAGTGGGCTTGCTGCATATGCAAAACTGTCACAGCGACAAAAGCCGCAGCCAACAAACCCACGTTTTCTCCATAAACCTGTCGCCCCAGCGCATAGGTCAGCAACACCGTGCCCAAATCAAACAATGCCGCCAGCACCCGCCCTACCAGGAACAGATCTATACCGCGCACCAGCTTTCCCGTCAACGCCAGTAAGTACAATGGCAAGTGACCGTACGCAAAATTCGGGGCAACGTCAAAGGGATTCAGACGATCAGGCCAATGCAGGCCCTCGGCCACGCCAACTATGTACCGCTCGTCTGGATGAGCGCCAATTCCGCCATCCCAGTCGAGACCGTAAAAGCGCAGAGCCACCGCTACAAAGATCAGCAACAGAACCTTGAAAAGTGAACGATTAGCCACGTACTGATTCTAACACCAATAGTCGTACACGACAACTTGACACCACTTGACGATTGCGGTATACTCTCACCCGATGTCTGGAAATCTAAAATCACCGACACACACTATAAAGAAGCTACCCACTTCCCAATTCAGGTTTTTCTCCAACCTTTGGACTTTTGTCCAAAGGTCTTTTTTTATGCTACATCTACTAGGAGGTGAATCATATGACATTTGCAAGCAAGCTCAAAGCCGCTCAGCAAAGTAACAACTCGTGGGTATGCGTCGGTCTCGACCCCGTGATGGGACGCCTGCCCGAAACTGTGATAGCATCCGATGATCCGTTGCTCACCTTTGGCCGCGCCATCGTCGAGGCTACTGCCGATATTGTCAGTGCCTACAAGCCAAACCTGGGCTTTTGGTTAGCCAAAGGCCCGGTGGGTCTGAGTGCTCTCCAGACACTCGTCGCCGAAATCCCGACACACATACCCGTCATCCTCGACGCTAAATTCAACGACATCGGAAATACTGCTATAGCCTATGCCCGCGCGGCCTTTGAAATGCTGGGCGTGGACGCGGTCACCGCCAATCCCTATCTGGGGGCGGACACCCTACGCCCGTTTCTGGCTCAGGAGAAACATGGAATCTTTCTCCTGGCCCGCACCTCCAACCCTTCCGCGCCAGACTTGCAGGATCAGCTTGTGGATGGGCATCCGTTGTACGAAAAAGTAGCTCAGCTAGCCACCCAATGGGACACCGAGAATCCAGGCAACTGCTGCTTGGTCGTGGGCGCAACGTATCCTGAGGAACTAGCACGCTTACGAGAAATCGCCCCAGACTTGCCGTTCCTGATCCCGGGCATCGGCGCACAGGGCGGAAACCTGGAAGCGGCTGTGACTCACGGCCCTACCACGAGCGGAGTTGGCCCAGTCATCAACTCTTCCCGTGGCATCATCTTTGCATCGCAAGGAGCAGACTTTGCCGACGCTGCCCGTACTGCCGCGCTAACCTTGCGCGACCGCATCAACCAATTTCGGGAGGCCGCAAAATGACCCAACAAACCAAAGATCTCGCCAATGCCCTTTTTGACAATGGCTGCATCCAATTCGGCACATTCACCCTTAAATCCGGTCTCACATCTCCCATCTATGTAGACCTGCGACTGCTAGTAAGCTCTCCGCCACTGCTTCAGCAGGTAGGCCAGACGATGGCCAAATTTGCCCGCGGGCTCACGTTCGACCGCATCGCCGCCATCCCTTATGCGGGACTGCCTATTGGCGTGGCGATGGCGCTAGAGATGAACCGGCCCCTCATCTATCCACGGGGCCAGGTTAAGGCTCACGGCACTCGCCGTGCCATCGAAGGTGCCTTTGAACCCGGTGAAACGGCACTCGTAGTAGATGATCTGATCACGCGCGGAGACAGCAAACTGGAGGCCGCCGCACCATTAGAGGCCGCCGGGCTCAATGTGAAAGACGTATTGGTACTGATAGATCGAGAGCAGGGTGGCACGGAGGACCTGGCCCAGCGTGGCTACCGTCTCCACGCCATTTTCCGACTGCCCGAAATCCTGGACGCGCTCCGGGAATCCGCCCGCATATCTGATGCTCAACATACCCAAGTCTTGGCTTACCTACGTGGTGCGTAATGAAAAATTCACAATCGCCTCTAGATATCTCTACCACCCTCTGCGGCATTCGCTTGCCTAACCCGACAATTCTGGCCTCAGGTATCCTGGGACTGAGCCATGAAGTTATGGCACGGGTAGCCAGATATGGCGCGGGCGGGATTACCAGCAAATCGTGCAGCCTTATACCCCGTCCCGGCTACCCAAACCCGACGATCTTGGACTGGGGACCCGGCCTGATCAACGCAGTGGGCCTTTCCAATCCCGGCGTCGAGGTAATGGTGGAAGAGATCCAAGCCGTAAAGGAGAAACTGGCTCCGATGGGCGTCCCCATCATTGCCAGCATCTTTGCCGAAACCATCTATGACTTTGGCACCATCACTCGCTTCATCTCTGAGGCCGAACCTGACCTGATCGAGATCAATATCTCTTGCCCGAACATAGATGACCGCTATCGACTGATGTTTGCCGCCGATCCTTACGTCGCATCTCAGGTCACCCGCCGGGTAAAACAGAATACCGACATCCCGGTGCTGGTAAAACTTTCACCCAACGTGACCGACGTGGTAAGAATCGCGCGAGAGGTAGCAGAAGCCGGAGCCGACGGCATCACCGCCATCAACAGTCTGGGGCCAGGCATCATCCTAGACATTGAGACCTGCCGTCCGGTGCTGGCCCACGGGACAGGCGGCGTGAGTGGCCCCGCGATGCGCCCCATCGCCGTCCGCTGCGTGCGCGATATCTGCCACGCAGTAGACATACCGGTGATAGCCGTAGGCGGCGTGACGACCGGACGGGATGTGATCGAGATGATCCTGGTAGGCGCGACTGCCGTCGGCATCGGTTCGGCCGTCTACTACCGGGGAATGGAGGTCTTTCAGAAAATATGCGAGGAACTGCAAGAATATATGGAGCGGCACGGGCATAATGATCTGGAATCCTTCAGAGGAAAAGTACTTGCATCCACCAGTTAAAAGAAGCGTAAGGCAAATAAAAAACCTTCCGGGTCGGAGGGGCATTCTGGCCCGGAAGGCAGATCCGGCGAAAGGTTTAGAGGGGTACGGTTGCCGTCGCCGGTAGAGGACTAGAGATTTTAAACTTGCTTTATGTTAATTGAATACTAACTTGCTTCAGTATAGCATACGCGCCCTCACAAATCAAGGGGTTTGGGCCGATTCTTAAATTTTTCTAATTATTTCTAATAAATGGATCGGCAGAAGGAGAAAGCATTGACACTACCACAAACCGTCCGCATTCGCGAGATTCGAGATGAAACCCGCACCATCCGCACATTTGTGTTGGATGCCGAGATCCCAGGGGCAGAACCCGGGCAATTTATCATGCTCTGGCTGCCCGGCGTGGATGAAAAACCCATGTCTATTGCCTGCCCTGCCCCGCTCACCGTCACCGTCGCCCGCGTAGGACCTTTCAGCACGGCCCTATACCAACGCAAAGTGGGCGATCAGGTAGGATGGCGCGGACCCTATGGGCACGGCTTTTCGTTGCCGTTGAGCCAAGATCGGCGGGCATTGCTGGTAAGCGGGGGATATGGCGTGGGGCCGATTTACTTTTTAGCCGTTCAAGCCGTCGAGCGTGGCATCCCAACCACCGTCGCCCTTGGCGCTCGCACGGCGCTTGATCTGCCATACATCGAGCAATTCCGCGCACTGCAAGTTGACCTCATCCTCGCCACCGACGATGGTTCCCTCGGCTATAGAGGCTATGTCACTGATGCGATTTCAGAATTCATGAATCAGGACTTGCAATCCACTATCTATACATGCGGACCCGAACCAATGTTAGTCACCATCCACCGCTTGTGCCGCGAGCGCGACATCCCCGGCCAGTTGTGCCTGGAACGGTATATGAAATGTGGCTTTGGCATCTGCGGGCAGTGCTCCCTAGACGAGTTACTCGTCTGCGAGGACGGTCCCGTATTCGACGTAGAACAAATGGATGATCTACAAGACTTTGGCCACACGCACCGCAGCGCCACAGGGCGACAGATGCCCATTCACTGAGAAAGATACAGCCAGTATGGATAAACTACAACTCCGCAACGACTTTTGTACCATCCGAGAGGGGCTTTCCATCGAGCAAGTCGCTTCCGCCTCTATTGCTCTCTGTCAACGGCTAGCGGCCTGGCCGGTGCTGCGTCAGGCCCAGACCGCACTCACCTACTTGGCCTTTCGCAACGAGATGGACCCGGGTGACCTTTTTAATTTGCTCCCACAAATCAACTGGATAGTGCCGCGCATCGTCGCGGGTCGGCATATGACACTCCACCCCTACGATCCAGCCCGCCTGGTTCGCCACCGTTTTGGGATGCTGGAACCAGCACCGGATCTAGCGATTGTGGACCCGACTATGCTCGATGTTGTGCTGGTGCCTGGTGTAGCCTTTGATCCAAGTGGAGGGAGGCTGGGGTTTGGAGGGGGATATTACGACCGATTTTTGCTTACCACACCCGCTCTGCGCGTAGGCGTGAGCCATGACAACTGCCTGACCAAAACGCTCCCCTGTGGGGAACACGATCAGCGAATGGATTGGGTGGTGACGCCGACCCGGGAAATCTTTTGCACATCGTTGTGAAAAGTCGAAAACAAAAAAATCCGTGGGGAGCAAACGCTCCACCACGGCAGGAAAAGCCTAACAACAGCTACCTATTATCGCCTAATCCTCGTCCAATTTCAACACCGCCAAAAACGCATCTTGCGGGATTACCACCTGCCCAAACTGCTTGAGCCGCTTTTTACCCGCTTTTTGCTTTTCCAACAACTTGCGCTTGCGCGAGACGTCGCCGCCGTAGCATTTGGACAAAACATCCTTGCGTAACGCGCTCACCGTTTCCCGAGCGATGACTTTTGCCCCCAAGGCCGCCTGGATGGGCACTTTGAACTGTTGCCGGGGAATAACCTTTTTCATCCTTCGCACCAGTAACGAGCCCTTTTCCTGGGCCTGGTCACGATGGACGATAAGGGACAAAGCGTCCACCGGCTCCTTGTTCACTAGGATATCCAGGCGTACCAAGTTGCCCGGACGGTACTCGGCAAAAGCATAATCCAACGAAGCATAGCCCCGCGTGGCAGACTTGAGCTTGTCGTGCAAGTCTATGATCATTTCAGACAAGGGCATTTCATAGGTCAACACCACCCTCTGGCTGTCCAGGTACTCGGTAGTCTGGTAAATAGCCCGTCGTTTAGTGACCACCTCCATCACCGGGCCAATATAGTCCGCCGGTGTAAAGACCTGGATACGCATCCACGGCTCGCGAATCTCCTCAATGGTGCCAGGGTCGGGCAGATCGACCGGGCTGGCGATTTCGATCACGTTTCCGCCATGAACGACAACTTGATAGGCAACACTGGGAGCCGTGGCGATCAGGTCCAACTCGTATTCCCGCTCCAACCGCTCTTGCACAATCTCCATGTGGAACAGGCCCAAAAATCCGCAACGAAAGCCAAACTGGAGGGCCTGAGAAGACTCGGGTTCAAAAACTAACGCCGCATCGTTGAGTTGTAACTTTTCCAACGCGTCGCGCAGCGCGCCATACTCTTCGCCTTCGATTGGGTATAGGCCAGCAAAGACCATCGGCTTGACCGCACGATAGCCCGGCAACGACTCTGCTGCCGGATGAAGCGAACTAGTCAGCGTCTCTCCCACTTGACACTCTTGCACCGTTTTTAGCCCTGTAGCGACGTAACCTACCTCACCGGTATTCAACCGGTCTGTGATGGTCATCCCCGGTGTAAAGACCCCAATCTCTATAGGCTCGGTCGTGGTGCCGGTGGCCATCAACAGCAACGGGTCCCCTTCTGTCAAGGTGCCGTCTATCACGCGCACGTAGGCAATCACACCCTTGTACGAATCATAGTGAGAGTCGAATATCAGTGCCCGCAACGGCGCATCCGGCTGTCCTTGCGGCGGCGGACAGCGATCCACCACCGCCTCTAACACCTTTTCAGCCCCCCACCCTTGTTTGGCCGAGACGTGTACCACATCGTCGGGATCGACACCCAAAAGCTCGGCCAGTTCCAACGTGATCTCTTCAGGCCGCGCGGCGGTCAAGTCAATCTTGTTGATGACCGGAATGATTTCAAGATCGGCGTCGAGCGCTAGGTAGAGATTGGCCAGCGTTTGCGCCTCCACCCCCTGTGCCGCATCAACGATCAACAACGCCCCCTCACAAGCCGCCAAGGCTCGACTGACCTCGTAGGAAAAGTCCACGTGGCCGGGAGTATCGATCAGATTGAGTTCGTATCGCTCGTCATCAGTACCTTTACTACCAGCAGGCGTATACCACATCCGCACTGCCGATGCCTTGATGGTAACCCCCTTTTCTCGCTCTAGGTCCATCGAGTCTAGCACCTGATCCGTCATCTGACGGGCCGTGATAGTACCCGTTAGCTCCAAGAGCCGGTCAGCCAGCGTAGACTTGCCATGATCAATGTGCGCAATAATACAAAAATCTCGGATTCGTGATTGATCCACTAACATACCTCATTCTCGTTCTAGTAAATACGAGCAGCTTGTGAAAGAGACCTGTAGCCTTGTGCCCGTTTTTTGTCTGTTCTCGAGTTATTTTGCCTTTGACAGACTGCTAAGATAAAAATGGTCCAGTAGACTTTTTCGGCATCTGGGTTGTTGGAGTGACCTCTAGAGGCAAGACAATAACAAAGCGACTCCCCCGGCCTGGCACACTTTTGGCCCACACACGACCACCGTGCAGATCCACCAACCCCTTGACGATAGAGAGTCCCAACCCCATACCCCCCT
The DNA here is from genome assembly GCA_024232355.1 of Chloroflexota bacterium. Next base: position 12,555 of record JAAEPW010001156.1, read on the forward strand.
GACGGCGAGTCAAATGATCCTCAACCTGATAAAAATGCTCAAAAATGCGTTCCAAATCCTCTTGGGGAATTCCAACACCGGTATCAACCACCGATATTTCTATATCCTTGCCGCGACTACTCAACGCCACCCGCACACGCCCACCGGCTGGCGTAAATCTGACCGCGTTGGAAAGCAAGTTCCCCAACACCACCCGCACCTTTTCCTTGTCGGCAGTAATGAACATCTCTTCATCTGGCAGATCAGCACTCAGCTCCAACCCAGCCGTCTCTGCGAGGGCGTCGTAATCCTCGCACGCATCTTGCACCTCGGCGCGCACATCAAAACGAGCGGTCATCAGATCCATCTCGCCAGTTTCCAGATAACGCAGGTTGAGCATCGTCTCGATGATACCCTTGAGGCGCGTAGCTGCCCGCAGCACCGCGTCCAGTTGCACCCCAGCTTTTTCCCCCAATTCCTCCTGGAGTACGGCAGCATAGAGCAAAATCAAGCTCAACGGTGTGCGCAGTTCGTGAGACGCAATCGAAATAAAATCCGACTTGAGTTTGTCCAGTTCTCCCAAGCGCTTGTACGCCTTTTGCAATGCTTCTACCAATCGTGCATTTTCGATAGCCGCTGCCGCCTGAGCCCCTAGAGCCATCAACGTATCCACATCCGCTTGAGAGAACTCGATATCGTCCCGCTTGTTCATCGCCTGCAACACGCCGATGCAGTGGTCCTTTACTTTTAATGGAACTGTCAGCAGCGCCCGCGTCTCTTCCCCGATTTTCTGCCCGACCCCATCAAAGTGACGAGGATCGGTCCGAGCATCGCTTATGATTAACGGTTCTCCAGACGACAGGACTGTACCCGCAATAGAACCTTCGATGGGTACAGGAATATTGGCAAGTTTCTTGGACTGGGTACCCGATGCGGTAAGAAAGCGTAACTCGCCGGTGCGACTGTCCTGCAAAAGAATGGAAGCCTTCTCAGTATCCGTCAACTCGGACGCCGTGTCGACGATTTTTCTTAAAAGTGGTGCCATTGCTACCGTAGTAGTCAGCTCTCGGCTAATCTCTAGAATTCGCTCCAATTGTTGTACTCGAACTTGAGCATCGTTCATCTCCCACCCTCCACTTTTATCATACAAGCCGTAATTATGGCATCAAGTGTCTCACTTTGAGGTTCTGTTGTTCCCTGTCTCCACCAGCCCAAAAACTCGACGTTTCCGGCTGGCCCACGCAAAGGAGAAGGTATCAATCCACCTAATTCCAGGTCCAACTCGATCGCAATACTCAGCACTCGCTCCAACACGCTCCGATGTACTGCCGGATCGCGCACGACCCCACCCTTCCCAACGTTTCGCCGTCCCGCCTCAAACTGCGGCTTGATCAATGCCACTACCTGCCCATCGGGATGCAGCCAGCGGACGGCCATCGGCAGAATCAGTTCCAACGAAATAAAAGACACGTCAACGGTGACCAAATCCACCTGTTCAGGCAGGCTCTCCAAATGGCGGGCATTGGTACGCTCCATCACCACTATGCGCGGGTCGTTCCGGAGCCGCCAAGCCAACTGACCATAACCCACATCGATGGCATACACTTGACGCGCGCCGTGTTGGAGCAGACAATCGGTAAAACCACCGGTGGATGCTCCCACATCAGCTGCCACAGCGTCCGACACGTCCAATTGAAAATGCATCAGTGCCGCTTCCAGTTTTTTCCCGCCACGACTCACAAAACGCGGGCGGGCCTGCACCGTAATTTCGACGTCTGTCACCATCTGGGTGCCAGGCTTGTCAGACACTTGCCCCGCCACGCGCACCTCACCAGCACGAATTAACCGTTGCGCCCGATTCCGACTCTCTGCCAGCCCACGTTCAACCAGCAAAACGTCCAACCGCTCTTTGGATCGTTTACCCATTTGACATACTATCGACCTCAACTGTGTCCAATTCTACCCTGCCCTGCCCGTCTGTGCAAGTTTACGTTTCACGGGTTTTTGATCCGAACAGGAGTAAAAAATCAAAGCAAATCAACGGCTCTTGCCTCTTGCTCCACGCTGCGGTATAATCTCTTTGCCGTCTTGTTACAGTTAGAAATGAGGATACATGTCCCAAACCTACATAGCACTTGATCTAGAGACCACGGGCCTCAACGTTAAGCGAGATGCCATCATTGAGGTCGGTGCAGTCAAGTTCCGTGCCGACAAAGTACTGGATACCTTTTCCACCTTTGTCAAACCTGGTCGCCCTATCCCCCCCCAAATCACCGAATTGACCGGCATTCGGAATGAGGATGTGATTGGTGCACCCAACCTGCACGATATACTACCCGGGCTGAGTCACTTTGTCGGTCAACGGCCCATCATCGGTCATAACGTCGCGTTTGATCTGGGATTTTTGCGCCGGTACCAACCGTTCGAAAATGAATCCTTCGATACGTTCGAGTTAGCCGGCGTGCTCCTTCCGCACGCGGAGCGATACAGTCTGGGGGCACTGTCTCACATGTTGGGAATTGAGTTGGAGAACGCACACCGAGCACTGGACGATGCGCAAGCCACTCATCTTTTGTTCTATGCCCTCTTCCAAAGAGCAGCGGATCTCCCACTCCAAACTCTGAAAGATATCGTACGTTTCGGCGAGCAAGCTAAATGGAAAACCGCTGACTTTTTCCGTGAGGCGTTGGAAGAATCTGCCCGCCACCCATCCGAACGCCCCAAGCTCAAACCAAGCGTTGACACCAAAGAACCATTATTTACTCCGGCAAAGCAGGCGCGCCCTTTGCAACCTATCGTCGATCCCCCGCCTCTGGACGTGGGGCAATTGGCATCGTTGTTGGAAAAGGGCGGCCCCTTTGAAGCGCATTTTCCCGGCTACGAGCACCGCCCCCAACAAGTGGCAATGCTGCGCGGTGTCGCACAAGCACTCAGCCAAGGCGAACACCTGTTGGTCGAGGCGCCAACCGGTGTGGGTAAATCATTGGCATATCTCATCCCCGCCGTCTACTGGGCCAAACAGAATGGCGAGCGGGTAGTGATCTCTACCAATACCATCAACCTCCAGGAACAACTGTATCACAAGGACCTGCCCGAACTGGTTCACGCCCTGCCGTTCGATTTTCGTGCTGTCGTGCTCAAGGGACGCTCTCACTATCTTTGTCCAGCGCGCCTACAGGCAATGCGCCGTCAAAGGTCAAATTCTCCAGACAAGGCTCGCGTGCTGGCCAAAGTTCTCGTATGGTTACCTAGCACTGCGAATGGTGATGGCGACGAACTTTTTCTTCCAAACCCAGTCGAACGGGCGATCTGGCGGCAGCTTTCGGCCGAGAACGAGGGTTGCAATCTGGAACAATGCCGCTATTTTCACACGGGCAACTGTTATTTCTATCGCGTCCGTCGCGCCGCCGATTCTGCTCACCTGATCATCGTCAACCACGCCTTGCTGCTGGCCGACGTCGCCGTACAGAACCGCGCGCTGCCTGATTACAAGTATCTCATCGTAGACGAGGCACACCACCTCGAAGCTGCTACCACTGGCGGGCTTAGATTTGAGACTGATCGCGTTCACTTGCACCGACTACTATTCGAGGCTGGAAAGATGGATCGAACCGGGCGAGTGACCGGTTTGTTGGCCGAAGTAATCGGATGTTGTCAAAAGGCCAATTTACCTGGCGAGATTATGGAGCAGATGGAACTCCTTGTAGGCAAAGTTGGACTAGCAGCCGAGCAGGCAGTACGCCAATTGCCTCTATTTTTTGACAGTCTGAAAGAATTTATCAAGGAATACCAACACGGAAAACGTAGCCAATACAATCTTCGCTTACGCATCACCTCTGGGCTACGGATACAGCCAGCCTGGGAATCGGTTGAAATTGCCTGGGACAATGTGAACGCCCCATTGATGGCTATCGTGGACAGCTCGAAACAACTGGCGGGGGAGTTAGACGATCTTGTTGATTTTAACATTCCCGACGCTGAGGATTTACAAATCCAGATGCTGGGTATGGCACGACAACTGGAAGAAACGGTGGCACAGGTAAGCCAAATGATTGGAGCACCTGATTCATCTCTTATCTACTGGCTGGAATCAAATGTCAGTAGTGACCGACTGCGACTACATGCGGCCCCCTTGCATGTCGGCCCCTTGGTAGAAGAATTCCTCTTTCACAAAAAAGAGTCCATAGTGCTAACTTCGGCCACACTGCGCACGGGCAACAGCTTTGATTTCTTGCGTGAGCGGCTGAACGCTTGGGACGCCAACGAACTGGCAGTCGGCTCCCCCTTTGATTATCGTAATTCGACGCTGGTTTATCTGGTAGATGACATCCCAGAACCTGGGCAGTCAGGTTATCAGAGAGCAGTGGAACAAGGAATGGTCGCACTGTTCCGGGCAACTGCGGGACGATCTTTGGCACTTTTCACCTCCTACAATCAACTGCGGACCACGCTGCGAGCGATCCAAGCGCCGCTATCCCAAGCTGGCATCACAGTCCAGGCACAAGGGCAGGGCGTCTCACGAGCACAACTGTTAGAGAACTTTCGTGCTGGTGAACGACGAGTCTTGTTGGGTACGCGTAGTTTTTGGGAGGGAGTAGATGTGCCAGGTAAAGCCCTCAGCTGCCTGGCGATTGTCAAGCTTCCCTTTAGCGTTCCCAGTGACCCAATATTTGCTGCTCGTTCCAATACCTTTGATGAACCTTTCCTGGAATATGCTGTTCCAGGGACCATCCTGCGCTTTTTGCAAGGATTTGGCCGGTTAATTCGTACCCGTACCGACCGAGGCATCGTAGTTGTTTTTGACAAGCGGTTATTGACCAAAAGCTACGGTTCGCTGTTCATCGAGTCACTGCCAGACCCGACAGTACAGCAAGGGGCTCTGGCCTTGCTGCCAAGGACCGCCGCTGAGTGGATCGCCCGTTGATAATGGCAACAAGTTCTCTTTAGGAGAGTATCCAATGCAAGGTACAATCGTCAAATGTTTGGCCGAAATGGTTACGGAAAAATTCGGGCGTCGTAAATGGGATGAGGTTCTCGAAAGAACGGGATTACGCAAAGATCACATTTTCCTGACAACAGAGGACGTTGACGACCAAGTTGTCCTGAAAATGGTTGATTCTGTGTTCAAAATCTTGGAAATCTCTCTAGTTCGGGCCGCAGACGCATTTGGAGATTATTGGATCAACGTCTATGCACCGAAAATCTATCACGCCTATTTCAGTGCATCCCAATCAGCAAAAGAGTTTCTTTTGCGTATGAACAGTGTTCATCAAGCAATGACGCAGATCCTACCCAATGCCCGTCCGCCTGAATTTGATTACGAGTGGCAAGATGAAAAGCGCCTGATCATAAAGTATCACTCGCACAGAGGGTTAATTGACTTTGTGGTTGGATTGGCAAAAGGCGTCGGCAAATACTACAAAGAGGACTTGACCGTCATCAAGCGGGGAGTCGATCAAGTGCAAATTATTTTCCCCTAGCCTAGATTGTCAAGGCATAGATGACCGTCCAAGTTATGGAACTGCTTATAAAGACACTCATCGGCGCTTTGGTTGTAGCCATCATCCACCTTGTGTCTCAAACGAAAAATATATATCTCGCCGGCATGGTCCCATTGTTTCCATCGTTCACATTGATCGCCCACTATGTCGTGGGATCTAGAGGAGCAACGAGTGACCTGAAAGAAGCCATCCTCTTTGGGATGTTCTCACTGATTCCCTATTTCGTCTATTTACTTGCACTTTATTTTCTCGTTGATAGATTTAAACTCGTGTCATCTCTATTGGGGGCAACCTTTTTCTGGATCGTATCCGCTACCGTACTAATCATCATTTGGAACCGAGTTTAAGGCAAGTAGAGGCGGGGGAGGAAAATAACGATGGCTCTGTATTACCCTTCATTCGAAGCTGTTCAACAGGCCGAAAAGATTTTCGACGAAATTGGGAAACGAGCGCCAGGTTACGAGGGGCGTGTGGGTGCGGCTTGGTATTGGCGGTTACCTGGTGGTATTCTGGTCGTAGCGAACCTCGATCACGCGGTAACACCGGAGCGATGGGATGTGATCCGTGCCCAGGCGAGCACCCCTCGTGCAGGAATCTTTAGCACAGCAGACTTTCCCTTTATTTCTTATAGCACATCTGCTAGCTCGCCAGCCTTTATCCACGATCTGCAAGGAAAGGCAGAATGGGCAAACCGGCTCTACTTTCAGATGGGCCATCTGATCAACGATGCGGTGCATTGGTTAGGCATGCTGCACGCCATCGCTATCTCGCCACGGATCAATCCCCCTACATCTTTTCCCGCAGTCAATCCATTAGAACGGAAACTGGTACGATACGCACTGGATGAACTGGAAGGTCACTTTGTTATCAAAGATCTGCACCAAACATTCCGAGGTGAGATTTCCCGGTCTCGCTTGAGCGCCCTGGCCCGTGCATGGGAAACTGGCGAGTTGCTCACCAAACGCCCCCGTCGCGTCACTTATGCCCTGCAAGCACTCGTAGAAGACAGCGTATAGCCAATCCTGAGCCGGAGACTGCTATATCCTCAGGGAGTCCGACTTGAGGAATTAACAATTAAACATCTAGATATGCCCAGGTTCGGGGCAGATGCTGAAATGTAGGGGACGACCATCAGGTGCAGAAAACTGGATAGCATTGCAACGTGCCACCATAAATTCCAAATCC
>JAAEPW010001157.1 GCA_024232355.1 Chloroflexota bacterium
AGTGGAAAGCTTTGTATGCAACCATCCATCATACTCCCATTCCTCCACCACATATGCCAACCGTGAATCAGGCTGTTCGCTGGATTGCTCGTTTGGGCGGGTTCTTAGGCCGCAAGCAAGATGGCGACCCTGGTGTGACCGTTATCTGGCGTGGATGGCAGCGCTTGAATGATATCTCTGCCACATGGCTCTTGCTGCACCAGTCTCAGGTTCAAACCACATGTGGGTAATAGCAAGCTTTGCATGGGGGGGAAAGCGAGGTGCGCCGAAGGATTCGCCCTCTGTTTCAGTGGGGGCAAGTTATGGGGTGGAGGCAGGGATGATTTTGATGGAAAGGTTGGGGTTGTGACAAAGTTGGTTTGTTACAACTGGAGCAGAATTACGCTTTGTACTACCCATCCTGTGATTTCAAATGACTTGACAGCATCTTTATCAATTATCCACATCGTGATGAGGTACTAGCAGTAGACCAGCGCTATCAGTGCTTGATCCCTGTCATAGCAATTCCCTCAATAAAGGTCTGCTGGAAGATAAAGTAAAAGATTACGAGAGGAACAACGACGATAACGCTGCCAGCCATAACCTGGTTGTACTGTCGCCAGTACCTGAATATGAAAAGGGCCAGGCCAACAGGCAGGGTTCTGGTTTCTTCAGTCGAAGTGGCAATCAGGGGCCACAAAAAGTTGTTCCACGTAAGTATGAACTGAAAGATCGCCAGAGCAGACATTGCAGGCTTACAAAGGGGGATTATGATACGCCAGTAGGCACCGAAATTGGAGCATCCATCAATCTCTGCCGCATCGAGCAATTCGTCAGGAATATCGGTGATAAACTGACGCATGAGGTAGATATTGAAGCCATTCACCAAGAAAGGTATGATAAGAGCCCAATACGTGTTCACCCACTTGAGCTTGGCAATAAGTAGATAGGTAGGAATAAGGAGTACCGCAAATGGCACCATCATGGTGCTCAAAGTCAAGAAAAACAGGGGTTCTTTGCCAGGAAAGTCGAACTTGGCAAAGATAAAGCCTGCTAGCGAACTGGTGAACAAGGTTCCCAACACAACTGGTACGGCGACAATTATCGAGTTTCGATAATAGATCAAGAATTTGGCGTGCCACACTGCTTGGAAATGCTCCCAAGTAATCTTGGATGGTATCCAAATCACAGGATATGCGATTGTCTCCTCAGGCAGTTTGACAGAGGTGATGAATACCCAGTAGAATGGTGCGAGAACGAGAATCATTCCAGCGGACAAGGATAGATAGAGTACAAAGTTCTTGAAAAAAGTCGTGATCTTTCCTGCTGAAATTTCCACGGCGATATCCTCCGATATCAATGCAGACTGGCCTGGGGCAATTGCATTTGTCTTGTATGAGGTATGTTGACATAGACCTCGTGTCTTAGAAGCGGATCAAATATACCCCAAAGCGGGAATCGGGGGCAACTTTGCATCCTTCCGACTATAAATGCAATTACCCCACGTACTTGCCTAGGGGAATTCCAGAAAAATGATCGTCCCAAAGTCAGTTTTGTTAGTCTTGTAGCTGAGGTCGAAAAGGTACTTTTCTGGAATTCCTAAAGGCTTTTGCTTTTCGCAAAAGCCCTTTTCGTCGAGCTTGTTTGCAAATTTGTGTGTTTACAATCTCTCTCTGCCTATGATTTTAGGATGAATTAAAATCTGGAAAAGCCTAGTTACCTTATGAACAATCTATGGGTCTGTTTATCCTTCTATCTGGTGTCGCACCTTGCCTGCTACCATTACCATAGATATGTTGACCTGCTCGTCCATAATGATCAAATCGGCGCGCTTTCCTGGTTCCAGGCTACCGATCTTTTTGTCCAAACCCACTGCTCTAGCCGGGTTGATGGTTGCTAGTCTCACGGCGTCTCTTAATGGCAGACCTACCTGGTTCACCAAGTTCCACACACCTCGCCGTATCGGCCAGACCGAGCTCGAGATTGTGCCATCCACATCGTCGCCAAGACCAGCCAATCGCACCATGCCATCACGCTTGATCAGCTTGACGCCAACCCACTCATGCTCGCCATCTATCACACGGTCCGACCAGTCATACTCCCCGTCAGGAAGTCCGGCCGCCGCTTGCGTGTCAGAGACCAGGCAAACTTTGTCGAGTCCCTTGCAACGGATCAACACGTCCATCGCTACCGGGTGGACGTGGAAACCATCGGCGTTCAGTTCGCACATCAGGGCGTCGCAGGTCAGCGCAGCGCCAACCGCACCTGGTCGCCGATGATGCATTCCGGTCATCACATTGTACGTGTGTGTCACATGGCGGACGCCTGCCTCTACCGCACGCACAAAAAGATCATAACCGGCCTCACCGTGGGCAAATGAAGCTACGACACCAGTGCGGTGAATCTCACGAATCAACTCTAACCCGCCGGGGAGATCGGGAGAACAATCCATCATTCGCAGGTGTCCCTCGCTGGCCTCGAGTAGTTCGTGATACGTGCGGATATCAGCCGGTGGAGGGGAATCATTGGACTCACCTGGAAGGTACTTGGGATAGAGGAATGGTCCCTCGCCGTGGATGCCGTCAACTGCTGTGCCCTCTACCCCCTGCTTCATTGCCTTGACGACACCCTTTATTCCCTCAAGGTCACCCACGGTAGGCAACCAACTGGTAGTTCCCGTCGTCACCAGCCACTTGCAGATCTCTTGCACCGCTTGGGGGCCTTCACGAGCAAAGTATCCATTACCTCCGTGATTGTGGATGTCCACAAATCCAGGAGCAATAATCCGCTCGCCGACGTCCCACACCTCGTATCCTTCAGGAATAGGTATGTTCGTCTGCTGACCGACAGCCTCGATTTGATCGCCATCAATCAGGATAACCGCATCTTCTAGTTCCTGGAGCGGTGTTAGTAAACGCCGAGTCTGAATCGCCAGTTTTGCCATCAAATTCTCCTTGTGTCATCTCATTTGTGTGTTGAAATTTGGCGCCAGGATCAAGGCTGCGAGATATCGTCCCTATAGTCTCTTGGCCGCTTCCTTCTACTAATAATTCCAATCTGCTCGCATCAGGCGCAGTTGAATCAGGACTATAATCAATACTAGGATAAAGAGTATGTAAGCGACCGCCGAAGCATAGCCCATGCGAAGCCAGTAGAATCCTTGTTCATACACGTACATAACGGGCGTTCGGCTGGCATCTTCTGGTCCTCCTCTGGTCATCACGTGGGGTAGATTAAAGAGTTGAACTGCCACTACCGTTGTTGTCACCATGGCATATACAGTCGTGCGTCCCAACAGCGGAAAGACGATGCGCCAAAAGATCTGCCATCCATTCGCTCCATCGATCTTGGCTGCGTCGATGAGCTGTCTTGGAACACCTAGCAATCCTGCCAGGAAAAGCACCACGTTATAGCCCATATCAAACCATATCCACACAACAGATAGAGCGGGTATGACCAATGCGCTCGAGTTGAGCCAATTTGGCGTAGGTAGACTTAGGCGAGCGAGAAGCCCGTTGAGCAAACCGAATTGGGGTTGGTAAACAAACTTCCACACCGCAGCGGCAGCCACAGCCGGAGTCATCACAGGCAAAAAATATGCTACGCGAAAGATGGCTCTATATCGTGGTACACTATGAATGAGTTGCGCTATGAACAAAGAAAGCAACATCTCGATGGGAACCGTGAGGACTGTGTAGAACAGGATGTTCCGCATAACGGACCCAAGGACTGGATCGTGAAACGCTTCCACATAGTTGGCAAGTCCTACCGGTTCTGGCGTTTGGCCAAAATCATAGTCGTAGAAACTAAGCACCAATGACGCCAATATGGGACCCAGCGAGAAAACAAAAAGCAAACCCAGGATGGGCACCAACCACAGAACAAAGGGGCCAGAACGTTTCCGTCTCATACTGTCTTCCTTGGGGATACAAGTATCTTGTTTGCGCAGGAAACAAACGACCGAGCCGGAAGCCTAGTTTGGAAACTTCCGGCTCGGTTGAAACATAGATTCCTAATCAAGCATCAGAAGTAACCCAGAAATCAGTCTTTTGGAGCATATCGGTATACAGTTCTTCGTATTGATCCAACACTTCCTTGATGGGCCTGCCTTCAAAAACGATAGCGTCCTCGATTTTGGTCCACATATCGTCGTGTGGGGCGCTGATCTCCCCAGGAAAGACCATGCCTGCATCAATCTGCTGCCGCAGAATAGACAACTGCATAGACGCAAGATCATTGAAGGTGGGCTCTGCCGCATTAGCTGCTGCAGCAGCGAGTTCTGCATAATCGGGGTGAGGCGTGATGTAGAGTACATCGCCCATAGTGGAAAAGTACTCGTCAAGCCCCTGATACTCGTAACACTGGAACTTGAAAAACTCCCAAGCTGCCTTGAGTCTATCCCCTTCAGCCAGATTGGTCACCATAAAGCCGGGACCATCAAGTGCAATCCGTCCATAGGGAGCGCTGCCGGTAAAGGTGGGATAGAAAGCAGGGCGCCAGTTTACGGTGGGATAATTGTGGGTCAGGTGATCACCGAACCAGGTCCAGTTCTGAGCCACTGCCGCCTTCCCTGTTCCGAATGCCTCGTCCCAGATCAGGAACTCTCGACTGTTGATCTTGTGCGTGTCGTAAAAATCAAGCAGGGTCTGCCAAGCCTGTTCGCCCTCGGGGGAATTAAAGAGGGCCTGTTCCATATTATGAACGTGCCCCCCCTGTTGATAGATCATATCGATCCAGATGTAGCGGGCGTATTCATTAAAGGCAAAACCCGCCTGCACCATAGTATCGCCATCCCATACGGTCAACTCTTTTGCAAAGCGGGCAAACTCATCCCACGTTGTGGGGATATCTTGGCCCGTATACCCCGCCTCATCAAAGATATCCTTATTATAGTACATAATGGGTCCCATCGCGCCAGTCATAAGCGCGTAGGGTTTTCCGTCATCTAGTGGGCGGACACTGTAGAAATCGTGTTCGTCCAGCCACGAACTAGGCATCACGTCGTTTGAAATGGACGGAATGATGCCTGCACGAGCGTGGTCTGCTTGCTGGTCAAAGTCGTATGTCAGATCAGGGCCTTCCTTGGAAACCCACGCAGCGTGGACTTTGGTGCGCTGCTCTTCACCAGGCACGTCCTCCGTCTTGATCTTGATGTTCGGATACCGTGCCTCGAACCGTCTAAATCGATCTAGTAGGGCTTGGCCCATCGGTGACCCTTCGGCGAAATTACCCCAGGCCAATAGTTCGATCGGGCTGGAGGGGTGCCATTCTTCATACCAACCGAGTTGCTGTTGTTCTGCTCCAGCAGGAGGCCCCAAGGGCTCCGGGGCTGGGCCATCGGCAGGGGACTCTCCGGCTGATGGTGGTACAGAGGTTGCTTTGGGTCCACAGCCAGCCAGCAACGTTCCTGCCGCTGTACCAGCAGTCAAATACAAAAACTCGCGCCGATTCAATTTGCGTCTAGTCATTGCCACTCTCCTTATGAGATTAGGGAGAACTCGATGGATCTCCGATTTCGATTCCTTTTAATCCTACTGACCTGATACTATCGCCGACTTGTCTAATTCAACGTTCCATATAGGTCTCCTTATTCTACCTTTGTCTATCCAGCCTTGGAACTTTAATTTCAAGGAACCCAAGATCGGGGAGCAGAGTTCTTGGTCACTCACTTGTCCACATTGCCAGGTCTCAATGGATAGGGCGGGGCAGAGCCTCACGAATTGCTTGATGATCTATTGATTCGAAAGTAGTAGCGGGACTTGTCACCCCGTACAACAGCTGTACTGAACTCGACTATTCTGCCATGCTGGTCTTGGGTAACAGCCTGAACCAACAAGCCAGGTGTATCCGCGTCCGTCTCCAGGACCTGACGTTCGTAGGCAGTCAAGATCACCGGTTCCAGCGTTTCCTCAGATTCGACAGGATAACACTCGAATTCCTCTGCCAACACACGATACAAGGTCTCTTTGGAAAAGTCAATGGTCTCCAAGCCGGGAAACTGTTCATGAGGCAAGAAAGCTGTCTCCAGCATAACCGGTTCTTCTTCTGCGCATCGCAAGCGAACGAGCTTAAAGACCAGGGTGTCTGGCTCAATGTTCAGTCGTTGGGCAACTTTTGTCCGTGCAGGCAGGGTATCCATGCTGATCAAGCGACTGGATGGTCTACGCCCCGCATCTTGTGCTCGCTCGCTAAAGCCTTGCACGCGGTACATAGCCTGGGTCAGTTTTGGATCAGCGACGAATGTACCTATTCCTCGTTGACGTCGTAACACACCTTCATTCACTAGTTCACCAACGGCACGACGGACCGTAAGACGGTTAACACCGTAGATCTGGGCCAGATCCCTCTCGGAAGGTAGGAGTTGAGCCGCTTTCAAGATTCCATCCTCAATCAGTCCGTGCAGATTCTGCTTAATTTGGTGATATAGAGGGATAACGCTCTCTGTGTCGATGGAGAATATGTTTTGATTAACTTGATCTTCCATTGCACTCCCGTTTGTTTTAGACGACGAATGCCAAACACCATAGCTCATCGCAAACTCAAATAAGGTGGATCACAGTCTACCTGTCTAAAGGATCAGAGGACTACACCAGTATACCACTGATTATCGTGACTGTCAAACAACTATCTTGCCCAAAAAGTCCATTGGTACTGGCTCATCACGATGCGGATAAATCGGCCACAACCCGGTAGCGTCCCAACGCATCCTGCAACGTCCAGACATCCCTAACCACACCGCATCCCACCGCCCTGGCCCAAGGAAACAAGCCAACGCACCACCTGGGGCAGAACAAGGGGAGACGGCGAGGGAGCGGACTGGGGCGCGTCGGCGGCGGAGGCAATGGGCAGGTCAGGCCGATAGATCCTGTGGCAATCTGTGGACACCTCTTCTCTTCTCCCTAACCCTGCCACGCACGCTCACCACACCAAAGCCACACTCGTCCCCACCCTCACCCACAACTCCCCACCCCGCACTCCACCGCCCCCGGCCCAAGGAAACAAGCCAATGCACTCCCTGGACAGACCAGGGGGAGACGGCGAGGGAGCGGGTCTGGGGCTGCGTCGGCGGCGGAGGCAATAAGCAGGTCAGACCGGTAGTTCCTGTGGCAATCTGTGGCCCAAGGCTCATTCCCAGGTTCTCGCACGGAGAAAAAGCAATGCCATCTGAAGGATCGCGCCTCGGTTTCGGCGGTGGCGAGCAATGGGGCGGGGACGAGGATCACCACCCACAAATCACCAATCACCGCAACAAGGCCAACCCATCAACAGCGATCCCCCCCCCACTTGTGGTCACAGACAACTCCCCACCCCACCGCCCCCGGCCCAAGGAAACAAGCCAATGCATTACCTGGGGCAGAACAGGGGAAGACAGCGAGGGAGCGGACTGGGGCGCGTCGGCAGCGGTGGCGGAGGCAATGGGGTAGGTCAGGCCGATAGCTCCTGTGGCAATCTGTGGACACCTCACCTCTTCTTCTCAATCAGCCCAACCCCAACACACGCACTCACCAAATCCCACAGCCCCATCGCCCCTGGCCCAAGGTTCATTGCCAGGGTTTCTGCACGGGAAGAAAGCGAGGTGAG
>JAAEPW010001158.1 GCA_024232355.1 Chloroflexota bacterium
CAGTTAGTGCCAATTAGTGCCAGTTAGTGGTACGATGTTGTACAGTCTAACTTTCAGCTCCCTGGCACTCCCATGTCCATGCTGGCTAACCAGGTCCAGCAAGTCGGCCTCAACACCCCTCATCGCCACGCTCTGCCACGTCCAAATTTGCCCAGTGCATCACCAAGCACTCGCCACATTCATCGTCCACGGGATCAGGTCTACCGGATCCCTGCAACCCTCATGCGGATGATCGAGCAGGGCTTACCAGCAGGGCCACCTCCACTGGTCTCCAATGGAACCACAGTCAGTCCTGCTCCGGTCTTGCTGCCGCCGCCGACCCCTGCGCCAGTTGCCCCGCCACCACCACCTGCAGTCGCCAATTCATGTCAGGCACGCTGCTTTGAATGCGGGTCGACTGCCCACAAGGTCCGTGAATGCCCGCAGGTGGACCGCTCTCGTGTCCGTCATGGGGCTGTCTGCAAGCCTTGGCGCGATGCACGAGGCTTTCGTGGTGGGCGAGGAGGAGGAGGGCGTGGACGCCGTGGGAGTCGTGGCGCTCAAGCCACCAGCGCCAAGCCAGAGGGCCAGACCATTGTATATAATTTCCAACATTATTTTTGATTGTATCTGATGTTTGGTTATTGGTTGCCAAGGGATGATAAGTTTTTGTTTGTGAAAGTAAAATGATTGTCAAATGTGCAAATACAGTAAAAATGTGCAGAATACGGA
>JAAEPW010001159.1 GCA_024232355.1 Chloroflexota bacterium
AAAGACCCAGGCCAGGTGGTACCATTGATCGTCCGTTAGCGAACTAGTGCCGGTCGCGTCGTTGCCGGAGCCATAAAGGCTCAGGTAGGGATAACCGTTTTTCACCGCCAGTTGCAAGCTGTTGCCTGCGCCCTCGGTGCTGTCGGTACCCAGAATCGTTTGGGCGGTTGAGCCAAAGGCATCACCCTTGACCCAGGCCATCACGGTAAAGTCGCTTTCGGTCAGGCCCAGCAGGCTGGCGCTTTGTAGCGTGATATAGTTGGCGCTGCCGTCAAGAAGAATGGCCTGGTTATTGCGCCCGGCCAGGCCGCTGTCGGGGCAATCTGCGCCGATGCAGGAACCGTCAAAGCTGTTCATAGAATCATCGGCAAAGATCGTTTGGCCGGGCGGTTCGTCAAAGGCCAGGTGCAGAGAGCGGCTCGATTCTTCAACCAGGGCCGCTATCTCTTCCTCTGATAGGGCTTTGCTGTAAAAGCGTGGTTCGTCCACATAGACGTCGTACGTGTATTCATACGAACGACTATCATAGGTTGCACCAAAACGAATGTTATACAATGTTTCCAAAGTTGGTGAGGTGTTACAGCTCTTGGAGTCATATTCCTCGCCGTCAATATACAGCGTTAGCGTCTCGTCCCCGTCATAGGTCAGGCCCAGGTGGTGCCAGACATTATAATTAGGCAGATAGTTGTAATGCAGGTCATGAAAATTCCCGCATCCGTCCAAGCTAAAATAGAGGTCATTGTACTTTACATAGGCAGTTAAATCTGTATCTCCGGCAGAGTCAAAATCGAAATCAAACAGGCGGTAGTAACGCGAATACTGCATGCTTGAAAGAGACGGTCTTTTCAGCCACATACCCACGCTAAAGGCATTGTCGCCGGTCAGGGGGATGTCATCGTCAAAGTTAATCCAGGTTCGGTCAGCATAGTCGTTAACCAAACTCACTGCCTTGTTAACTTTGCCGTTCACAGAAACAGGGGTGTCTTCTTCGTTGGCATCATAGGCATAATAGCCGCAGGTGAGAGGCTGGTGAGAGATTGAGTCAACATAGTCTTCGCATTCGTCCTCGTCAAAGGTGGCATAGAACAGCAGTGAGCCGCTGGCCAACTCGGCCACCTCGCTTCTGCTCAAGGCGTAATTGTGCAGGCTGGCGTAATCCATATCGCCGCTAAAGAGAGAGCCGAGGGCAAATCTATAACTTGGACTGGCGCTCCAGGTGATCGTCGGGACGCCGGTGGCGGTGGCATCCCACCAGCCGTTGATATAGCTGACCAATTCGCCGCTATCCATATCATAGGTCACCACAACGTGGGTCCATTCGTCTTGGGTAAGGGCTGTGTTGCCGGTGAGGTAGATGACATTATTAACTTGAACCAAGATTTCAGAGTTGGTGCTTAACTCGACCTGAAATTGGCCGCTAATATCAAAGAGGGTGGTCCCGCCCTGGGGGGTGGCGGTCGGTTTAACCCAGGCTTCAAAGCTTAACGCCTCTTGGTCGAAACTGTCGGTGGTATTGTTCTGGAGCGTATCGTTGCCATCAAAGGTAACATGGCCAGAGTTGGCAACGGGATTGCCGGTGGCGATGCTAAAGTCGTAACGGTTCGAGGTGGCGTCGTAGAAAGTGGCAGCGCCGGTATCCTCGTCCAGGTTCAGCACAAAAATCTGGTTGACGGCCGAGGTATCAATGACCGCCCCGGCCCGCAGGGTCAGGCTGGTGGACTCGGTCTGATCGACGCTGGGGGCGGTGACCGCGCCGGTCAGGGTGGCGTACATCTGGGGGTAGAGGCTGCCGATGATCTGGGTGCTTTGGAGGGTATCGACCGGAAATTCGGCTTGCAGCAGGCCGTTGGCTACCCGGTTGTCCAGTTCGTTTTTGATGGTGGCCGTATAGACCACGCTGCCCCCGGGCGCGACGACGCCGGTGCTGCTTTCGGTATTGAGCGTCAAGACGTTCAATACAGAGGACAGGTTGGGGTTGTAGCCGTAAATAAACTCCCGGTTGTCTAAAATGGTGTCGTTGTCGGTGTCGTAATCGTTCGGATCGGCGGAAACCATCGTTTGCATAGGTTGGTCGATGTCATCGTAATCGTAGACAATGGTCCAGCCTCCGCTCCAGGTTGAGTCGTCGTCCTCGTATGGGGAGCGGCTGTTAGAGTGGAAAAACTCCTCGCCATCGATCAGGCCATCGCCGTCGCTGTCGGCCAGGTAGGGGTTGGTGCCGTAAAACTCTTCCCAATAGTCGTACAAGCCATCGCCGTCGTAATCCTTATTTTCGGGGTCAAAACCGTTGTCCATCTCCCAATAATCCGACAGGCCGTCGCCGTCGCTGTCCCAGGTGCTGTCGTTGGGATCCGTATTGCTGGGCACGCTGTCGCCGTCGGCATCCCACAGGGCGGGAAACTGATCATCCCAGGCCTGGCGGTAGCCGTCGCTGCCGGATTCGGTTAAAGCGACAAAGCCGCCAAAGCTGTTGGGGAACGTATCGAACAAAAACTGTTCACTAAAATCATAATGATACGTATCGAGAAAAGTGTTTTCACCACAGCCTTGAATCACCAAGCCCCAACATTCCAGGGCGGGCATTTTAAAGGACTCGTTCAGGTAAATCTCCAGCGGCTGATTAAGGCCGACTGTATTCATGGTAAAAGCGCCGACAGGTTCAAAAAATTCTTGCCGATTGCTCCATGTCAGTGTCCCCTGATCCAGGCCATCGTGATAGTCCGTTTGCTCGGATTCCAAGGTATAGCTAAAGACCGACTTTTTCAGGTTGTCTTCCGTAAAGAATGATTCGCGCCACGTGAAACTCCCAAGTCCGGTTGGGCTGTTCATTGACAGGGTGGTGGTGATTTCAGCATCGATGGCAAGTTGATTGCCCTTGATATAGCCATCCTGTTCCACACCCGCCAGCAAGGTGGCGTTTCCCAGCGCAATATCAAGCCGGTCATCCGCATCCATGTTTACAATTGGGGTGCTATCGTAGATGATATAGGTAATGATCTCTGTGATAGCGCCGGTAACGCCGCCGCAGAACCAGGTATTCACATCTTCGTTCTCGTCAAGACCAGTCCACTCGCAGATGGCCGCAAACACGGCATCAAGCAGGCCGATCACTGCGATGATGATTGCTCCCACTACCGTGGCAGCAATGACGGCATAGATCACGGCCACAATCACGGCAGCTATGAAATCGGCCAGCGTGGCACTAAAGGCCAGCGAGCCAACTGTCTGCCCCTGGGAGGAGATAACAAAGATGGTGGTGGCGATAGCCAGGTCGCCGATCAGGCCGACAACAGCCGTGATTCGCAATGTTCTTTCTAGTTTGGCCAGTGCCTTTAGACCTGTTGCCCAATTCATGTTCATAGCCCTATGATAAGAATAGGCGGTATCTATGGCATCCATGGCTGCGGCGACGATCCCCATAGAAGTGGCGACAATCGACAAAATTTCTGTTGTAGAGCCGGTCAGGGTGTATATGGATGCCAGCCCACCGGCTATCAGCCCGGAAGCGGTGGTTGCTTTGGTCACATAAGTCCGTCCGGAATAAAACTGGATCTTGTTTCCGCTTTCGGTAAAGAGCTTTGCAATCTTTTTGGCGCTGCTTCGAGCCGCGGTAACTGCACTGGTGGCGAGGGTCACGGCAGTAGAGTCGCTTTCTTCAGCTTCTATCAGGATTTGCTCAATCTCACCAAACGCATACAAGATTTCGACGGCTTCATCCAGTGAATCATCTCCATCCAACTCGAATGCCGTCTGGATCAGGTCCACTATCTTGGAAACAATGACCAGTACCGGCTCACGGACCGTTTCATCGTTGTCGCCATAGTGCAGGTTGATGTCGGTGTCGCTTACAATCTCGATGCTCACATCGCCATAGCTGCTGGCAGCCACCATGGTGCTGTTGCCGATGTAAAGGGACAGGTAATAGTTACGGGCCAGGCTAATGACCCCGGTTTTGGTGGTGGCGGCGTCGTCCAGGTCTTCCCCGAACCAGTTCACCATCTCGGTCACTTCCGCATCGGTGATGGCATTGTCCAGGTTGGTCTCTAGCAGGTCCAGGTAATCATAAATGTCGACGCTGGCCCAGGAATCGCTATCGTACTCGTAAGGCACCCAACTCAGGCTGGCGTAGGTTTGTTTATCCAGAGCGGATAGGTTGATAGTGAGGCTGCCGCTGCCATAGCTGATGTTGTCATCTTCCAGCGAGGTTGTTTTGTAGACCTCTTCCCGGGCCGTCAGCAGCGACACGGTGTCGCCAATGCTTGCACTGTCGTAGGAGCTTGCCAGCAGGTTGGGGACGTGGTCATAAACCAGGGCCTCCAAGCCCTCAACCTGATGGTCGTAACTGCCGGTCTCCAGGCTAAAGGTGTCCGCCGGAATATCCCACAGTCGCTCATCGCCGGTGGTGTAGGTACTGGTCGGCCCAAAGCGGGTACTGATCTCGGCCAGGTCAAAGCGTTGGGTGTCGGTCACCAACAAGCCATCGCCAAACGTGGCCTGCAAGCCTTCGGCCAACTGCCAGAGGTAGTTTTCGTAATCCACACCCAGGGCGTCGTCTTGAGCCACTACGGCCAGGTCAAAGCTATAGTCCTCACGCACATTCAGGCCGGTCAGGTAGAAATCGTCATAGTAGCTCTGGATAATGCTAAAGCTGCTGGTCCAGTTGTTGTCATAGTCGGCGCACCAGGTGTCATAGTCGCCGGTGTAGCTATCGCTGCTGGTATCGCAACTATCTATCAGCCCCTCTACCAGCCAGACCAGGCGGACCTCGTGATCGCTGACCCAATCGTCATCCTGGGGGCGATAGTACATCTGGGCGCTAAAGGCTACGACCGTATCGCCCACGTCGTCTTCCAACTGGGTGAGCGGGAGATAGGCGTACAGGGTGCCGTCATCTTCATCCTGGCTGACACTGATGCTGTACTCTTCCAGAACATCCTCATCCAGCCAGTCGTCTAGATCGGTTCCCGGCGTAATGTCGGTGGTATAGGTGATCTGCACTGGCAAGCCGCCGGAGGGATTATCGGGGTTGTCACCGGGCGCAGGGATTTTTATCTCCAACACGGGCACCACCATCATATCGCCATAGTCGGTTTTGTCACCGTCATACCCTTCATCGGCCAGGGTCGTGGTAAAGACCCGGGTCACCTGTCCTTCGGTGTCGTCAGTGGGCCAGTCGTATACATTGTCGGCCAGGAAGAGATGGTCGGCGTTGGTAGGGCGCAGTTCAAAATCAACCACCAGGCTGCGCTTGTTGGCAGAATCGTGGCCGGTCAAGGATAGGTCAAATTGGTCCTGTGCAACGGTGCTTGGATCGCCGACATAGTTGGGGGAAGAATCAACGCTATCGGGTACGCCGTCGCCGTCATTGTCAAAGTCAAAAACGTCGGGGGTAGAGTCGGTGTCTGTGTTTGCACAGTCGCCAGGGGTGACAGAGGTATCCAACTCGCCGGTGAGCGGATCGACATCCATTCGTTCAGGACATTCGGCGCTGTCTAGGAGTTGGTCGCCATTACTGTCAGGGTCGAGCGGATTCAAGTACCAGGTCTGGCCGTTGAGGCTAAAACCCTCTACCTCTGTTTGGTCGCTGATGTAATCGCCGTCGCTATCCAGGTCTTCAGGGTCGGTCCCCAACTCGTACTGTTCCACGCCATTGCTCAGGCCATCGCCGTCGCAGTCGCCGTCGCTATTGGTGAGGTCGCAGGAGGTTTGGAGATTACGCATGATGAAATAAGAATTGGGGGTTCTATTCTCTGATTCCCGATTCCCAGATGGTAATGGGTTTGCCAAGGGATTAAAATTACGGCCAGCGGTTTCGGCTTTTAGGTTTTCGGCCGCCTGGGCCGCTTGCTGCTGCTGTTCAGTTTCTAGTTGTTTGGCTCGCATCCGTTGGCCAAAGGCAAAGACCTGGCCGGATTGCATCAAGGGTGTAGCCACTATGGAAAGGATAATGGCGATAGCCAGCGCGCCGTAGAAAAGGCGAGAGCGGTAATGGGTGATAAAGAGGACAAGCAGGCCGGTCAGGATCAGGACAGAACAGAGCACGAGGCCAAGGGTCTCGAGTTTCTCCGGGGTCAGAGATTCGAGTCCGGTTCCGAGTGACGTTAAAGGATCATTGACCAGGCGGCCCAAAAAAAGTGATGCCTGGCTTTTTCCCTCATCTTGCTGTTCCCAGCCATAGAAACTGGTGCTGATTTCGGCCTCTAGCCAGTCAGATCCTCCCCGTTCGGGGGGGAATTGCATGCGGATAATTTGGCGAACGGGCAGGCCATCCGCATCAAGCCATAGCTCGCCGGAAGCCTCCATATCTATGTATTGTTTCGACACCCCCAGGTTCACTCCGACCGGCAGTTCACCCTCCCGGCGGAGTTGGTCTTGCATTTCGCGCCGCATATACTCGGCATAACGAGGGCCACTAATGTCAAAGGAATAGTGAGCCGAAGGCTGTCCCTCAAAAAGCAAAATCTGAGGATTAGCAATGACCTCGTCCGGGGTAGGCGCGCTTTCTCCCGGCACTTTGTTCCCAATCTCCATCACCTGTACATTTTCTGCGGCGATCAGAAAACCGAGCGGTTCGCCGCCAGGGGCAAAGAGATCGACGGTATTGTCGTCAACCTGGGTCCAGTCGCCGGTGGCATCGAGGCGGCCGTAGGCCTGGCCGTTTTCCACCTTTAACTCGACACCGTCGCGGTTTGCGCCGGGCGACCAGAGTCTTAACTGCATATCCTGGCTGGAACGGTCAATCATGCCGGCAGCCGAAAAGTGTTTGGTGGTGGAATGGCGACCGGCGTTGCTCAGGCGGGCGGTGGGGTGAATGGTCTGGATCACATTGGTGCGGTATTGATAGCGGCCAATGTCACCGGCATCGCGCCAGGCGCGTTTCAAGCGCTGTTGGTCCGTCAAAGGCAGAGGCGCAGCCAGTGATGGCCAAAAGTGTGACAAGAGTAGTCCGGCAAGGATCAAGCAAATGTATAGACGAATAGAGGAACGTTTTTTCAGATTCATGGGAATTCTCCTTCTGAAACTAGAATGTCATCCGAGTCTTTACTATACCAGAAAAAGAGTGGTTTGTAACCTACTCGAAGGATAGGTTTAGGATAGGTTTAGGATAGGGAAAGGTGAAGGATGGGGATTTTACGTCAAGATTTGCCGGTCAATTGGGTGTGCTGGCCGAAAAGAACATCCGTTCGAGCGATCAACCAAAGTGGAAGCGGAGAAAGGTGCTTTGGTTTGCTGTGGTGGGTGCGGGAAAGAATCGGGGAATGACGCGGTCTGTGACCACAAGCGGGGGGGGGATCGCTGTTGATGGGTAGACCTTGTTGTGGTGATTGGCGGTGGGGGTGGAGGGCGGCCAGGTGAACGTCGATTTGCTTCTGCTGATCGGCGACGATGTGGTCAAGTCCGCTCCCTCGCCGTCTCCCCTTGGTCTGCCCAGGTGGTGCATTGCCTGGGTTCCTTGGGCCGGGGGCGGGGAGTGCGGCAAGGGGGAGTTGGCGTTGGGGGATGTGGAACGAGGCTGCCGCTGGTGATCGAGATTGATGTTAGTGTGTCCACAGATTACCACAGGAGCTATTGACCTGACCTACCCCATTACCTCCGACGCAGCCCCAGACCCGCTCCCTCGTCGTCTCCCCCTGTTCTACCCAGGTGGTGCATTGCCTTGTATCCTTGGGCCAGGGGCGGTGGAATGCGGCGGGGGGGGAGTTGGCGGTTGGGCGTGGTGCCGGTGCGGGGGACGGGGGTGGCTGGGTGTGTGAGAAGGGAAGAGGGGCGTGCAGGGGAAG
>JAAEPW010001160.1 GCA_024232355.1 Chloroflexota bacterium
ACATTCACAATTTCAATATAGGAGGACAAAATGTCACAAGAAATGTTCGACAAGTTAGCTGAAGCAGTCATAGACGGAGAGCCAGAGGATGCAGCAGAGCTGGCACAGCAGGCGCTAGATGCGGGGCTTGATCCTTTGGAGTGCATCAACAAAGGACTCACCAAGGGCATCGACCGTGTTGGCGCATTGTTTGCAGAGGGCGAGTATTATCTGCCCGACCTGATTATCGGCGGTGAAGCGATGAAGGATGCGCTGGCTATCCTGGAACCGGCTCTGTCCGGAGACCAAGAGCGCGAGGTCACGGGGCGGGTGGTGCTCGGCACGGTGGAGGGCGACTTGCACGAGATCGGCAAGACGCTGGTGGGAACCATGCTCACGGCCAACGGTTTCCAGGTCACCGACATCGGCATCGACAAACCGGCGTCCGAGTTCATCGACGCGGTCAAGGAGGCGAACGCGACGTTGATCGGGGCCTCGGCGCTGCTGACGACGACGATTCCAGAGCAG
Organism: Chloroflexota bacterium; assembly: GCA_024232355.1. Next base: position 508 of record JAAEPW010001160.1, read on the forward strand.
CAAAAGATCGTCGAGGCGCTAGTCGAGGCCGGTCTGCGCGACAAGGTCAAGGTGATGGTCGGCGGCGCGCCGGTCACGCAGGCTTGGGCCGACAAGATCGGGGCCGACGGGTACGCCGAGGACGCCATTGGCGCGGTTGCCGTTGCCAAAAAGCTCGTTGGTGCTGCGTAGGCAAAGCGCGAGAAAACTCACAGTGGATGATAGGTGGAAGACCCCACAAGTGATTGTAGCATACGGCAGGCACCGAGGAGGCTGAACCTGTCCTAAAATTCCGTGATGCGCTCGTAATATTGCCGAAATGGCAAGTCCAGCAACTGAAAATTGACATTTCAGCAATGTCTGTTATACTATGCACCAGAGCATAATTCTCAACAAAAGCTATTTGATCCTTACCTAAAGCGTTGTTCAGAAACAGTGCTATTCAGAAATAGCCTTGTATTTTTTATGCAATTTCACTCGGAAAATGCGTATCAAAACAGTAAAGCTATTTTTGAACGACCCCTAACCGACGTTTTTGAGCTCTAAACTTTATCTTTTCAGTCAAACGGAGCGAACCGTGGGTAAAAGCCAGCATACACTTGATAGAATTGACCGCGAGATCATCCGTCTGCTCAACAAAGACGGGCGTATGTCGAACGCTGAGATTGCGCGGCGGTTGGGCGGTGTTCCCCCGCGTTCTATTAGCCATCGTGTCGAGAGACTAATAGCACGCGACATTATCAACGTCAGGGCCATCGTCAACCCTTTGGCCCTCGGCTATCATGTCATGGCTGACGTACTCATTGAGGTTGAGCCGGGTTGCGTGCGCCAGGTGGCAGAAACGGTGGCGAGATTTCCCCAGGTGAGCTATGTCGCTTGTGCTACGGGCGAGACCGATGTGAGTATCTCGTTACGGGTACGCAGCAATAAAGAGTTGTTTGACTTTGTCACAGATCAACTGGGCAGAATTCCCAGCGTGCGCCGCACACAGACGCACCTGCTCCCGGCAAAGCTCAAGGATATTGACACCTGGTTGCCTCCCAATATGCTCGATGCTAGCGAAGGAGACGATTCGGAAGGTCCTTAGAGAAATGGGCGAGCACGATTGGTGCTGATAGATGCGCTGAAGATGCCATTGATGCTGTGACGCTTGCCAAGAAACTTGTTGGCGTCCGATAGTCGTCATTAATACGTCACATGGTTGATCAAGCCAACGCTGGATGGTCCTATGTTTTGTACTAGTGGGTGAGGAGGTGATTAAAGGGCATATACTAGAGACCGTAGTGTAGATTCACAAGGTCCGTGAGAATTATCTCAAAAACAAAGGAGGAAAAAATGTTTAGCTTTGGACAATTTAAGAAATTAGCCCTAGTGGTCACATTGATTTTGTTAGCCAGTCTAATCCTCGGATGTGGTGGTCCCCAAGAGACGCTCGAAACGCCGCCAGAGGAGCCAGCCCCTGAAGAACCAGCCCCTGAAGAACCGGCTGCTGAAAAAACCAGCATCACAATTCTTATTCCGGATAATCCAAGTGAATTCCATGGATATGGCGCTGGTTCAGGCTATGAAGAGGCAATCAGTGAGCTGGTCATGCTTTCTGTATCAGAAGTTGATGACCAGGGAAACTACTTTCCAGAATTAGCAACTGAAATTCCCACCGTAGAAAACGGCGGCGTGGTCATGGATGAAGAGACCTGGGAGACGACCGTTACCTGGCATCTTCGCGAGGATGTCTACTGGGAAGATGGCGAGCAGGTTACCGCCGATGATGTCATGTTCACTTGGGATGCATGGGTAGCCGCGGAAATATGGTCGGGAGACTTG
>JAAEPW010001161.1 GCA_024232355.1 Chloroflexota bacterium
AATCTGCGGGACCAGGCCTGGGTCCAGAACGTCAGACACTTCATGGAACGGGAACAGAACAGACAGAGACAGCAACAGCCTGCTCTGATGGAAGCTGTGGATCGGCTCACAAGCTCGATCGCCGAACAGCAGCACACGCCACCGCCCAACGAAGTGCAGCCGCAGGATACACTACCACCGCCTCCCGCCGACCTGACCGAGGGCAACCGAATGGACACAGGTGCACAGGAGATGGAGACGAGCCAAGGCGACATATCGATGGGCGACGGTGATGGAGCGCAGGCAGCGGATGACACGGAGTCAGTGGGGACTACCAAGGAGACCTAGCTGCCAGAGCCATTTGGTTTTGTTACATTTTGTGAGTTGTACCCTTCATCGTGCTCTTACTGGCCCGTTACGAGTACTGCTGGGGCACGGGTAGGGTTCAACTCCTCGTTTGTGCAGAGTCCAACACAGGTAGTTGCCCTCCATGCCGGGGTTCGGCCCCCTCTTGTGCAGCCATCCGGTGGTCAGCACTGAAAAGGAGGGGGTAGTGCAAGGG
>JAAEPW010001162.1 GCA_024232355.1 Chloroflexota bacterium
ATATGGGACCAGATGGAAACGCCGACTATGACGCGTATGGTCCCCAGGCGGCCTATAACAGCACGAATAACGAGTACCTGGTGGTGTGGTACGGCGACGACAACACCTCCCCACTGGTGAATGACGAGAACGAGATCTATGGTCAGCGCATCTGGGGCAACCACACCTCGGGTGATGAGGTGGGCGACAACGATTTCCGCATTAGCGATATGGGCGATGACTCGGAAGCGACCCCGACTGTGAGGGACGACTATGACGCAGGTAGCCCAGGGGTGGCCTATAACAGCACGGACAACGAGTACCTGGTGGTGTGGTACGGCGACGATGACACACTCCCACTGGTGGATGACGAGACCGAGATCTTTGGTCAGCGCATCAACGCCGCCACCGGGGACCAGGTAGGCAACAATGATTTCCGTATTAGTGACATGGGCGATGACTCGGAACCGACTGCAACTGAAAGGGAAAAGTATAGCGCAGCTAGCCCAAAGGCGGCCTACAATAGCACCAATAACGAATACCTGGTGGTGTGGACCGGCGACGATGACATCTCCTCGTTGGTGGACGGTGAGTCCGAGGTCTTTGGCCAGCGCATCTATGGCGACCGCGCGGCGGGTGATACATTGGGCCGCAACGATTTCCGCCTTAGCGACATGGGGCCGGATGGAGACACTGGGTATGGAATGCGCTCCCTGGGTGTGGCCTATGCTAGCACAGCCAACGAGTACCTGGCGGTGTGGGCCAGCGACGATGACACCTCCCCACTGGTGGATGGCGAGTTTGAGATATTTGGCCAGCGCTGGGAGTTGCCCGCCGAACCAAACCTATCTATCGTCAAGGCAGTGGACCTGCCCATCGCCGGACCTGGTCAAACCATCACGTATACGCTCAACATTGCCAATCTAGGCACGGTGACGGCCACGAACGTGCTCATCACCGACAGCGTGCCGGTCAGCGTGACGCACAACAGCCTGCAATTCGCCAGCAGCCTCAGCATTACGGCTACGGGCAGCATCAGCTACGTCTGGCAGGTGCAAAATCTGGCCCCTGGCCAGAGTGGCAGCATCACCATCACCGGGCAGATTTCTGCCAGCCTGCTCCAAAATCACGTCTCTTTTACCAACACTGCCCGCATCACCACCACTGCCGCCATCACAGATAGCGACCCCTATAACAACAGCAGCGCGGCTGCGGTGACAGTTACCCATTTCTCCGAGGCGGTCGATGCCCCCTTGTTGGGCATTCAGGCTGGCTCGGCGGCCTGGGGAGATTATGACAACGATGGCGATCTGGACATCTTTAGCACCGGCCAAGAGTCTGGCGGTGATCCTTATGTCACCAAGATTTATCGCAACGACGGCTCTGACGTCTTTGTGACTGCCGTTGGTACCATGTCTGGCACACAGTTTTACAAGAACGCAGAGCCTTGGGGCGACTATGACAACGATGGAGATCTGGATATTCTAATCGCGGGCAATGGTGACACCAACACTGTCGCCCGGATCTATCGCAATGACGGCTCTGATACTTTTAGCCCAGCAATCACCGAAACAACTCTGATGGACCTTGAGCGTGGCGCAACGGCCTGGGGAGATTATGACAATGATGGCGACCTGGACATTTTTACCACTGGTGAGAATACTAAACTTTATGCCATGATCTACCGCAACGATGGAGCCGATGGTTTTACTGAAGCAGTCACCGATCCCTTGGACGGTGTTGCTTATTCTGCGGCGGCCTGGGGAGATTATGACAACGATGGCGATCTGGATCTTTTTCTCACCGGTCATGACGGGGTTGCGCTTACTGCCGTAATCTACCGCAACGACGGGGCCGATAACTTTACTATGGCGATTACCAGCCCCTTTATCGGTGTCCAACATGGCTCGGCAGCCTGGGGAGACTATGATAACGACGGCGACCTGGACATCCTGGTCACTGGCTGGAATACTGCTGAGGGCTATACTGCCCTACTCTACCGCAACGATGGAGCCGGCACCTTTGTCAAGGCCGTCTCGGACCCCCTGGCAGGTGTTCAGGACAGCTCAATAGACTGGGGAGATTATGACAATGACGGCGATCTTGATATCCTCCTCACCGGCTCGGACAGCACGGTTACTCCCGTCACCAAGATATACCGCAACGACGGGAGTGACACCTTTGTCGAGGTGAACGCCGATCCCTTGGAAAACATCGACAAAGGCGCAGCGGTATGGGGAGACTATGACAACGATGGCGATTTGGACATCTTTCTCACAGGCCACACCGGCGGGAGTAATGTGGTTGCCAAGATCTATCGCAACAACACCGGCGTCTACAACACCGTGCCAGACGCGCCTGGCGATTTGAGCGCGCAGGTCAGCGGGACAGAGGTCGAACTCGGTTGGGTCACGCCCCCGGCTGGCAGCACCACCCCCGGCAAAGGGCTGACCTACAACCTGTACGTCGGCGCCAGCCCCAGCAAAGTGGACATCGTCTCGCCGCACGCCTTTACCACCACCAGGCCGCTCACCAACGGTTTGCGCCTGCTGCCCGCTATGGGCTATGCTCAACACGGCATCGCTGCCACCCTGTCCCTCACCGAGGGCCTTTACTCCTGGAGCGTCCAGGCCATAGATCACACCTTTAGCGGCTCGCCCTTTGCGACAGAGGAGCAGTTTATCATAGACGTACATGTGCCGGACGCACCCGTGCTATCTAGCCCGACCGACACTGCCCTCATTAGTGACACCACGCCGACCCTCGACTGGAACGCGGCGACCGATAACGGGCCGGCAGGCGTGGTGGGGTACAACGTCCAGATTAGCACGACAAACGTCTATACCGTCATGGCCCCGATCACACAGTACACTCCGACCACGTTGGCGGACGGAACCTACACCTGGACGGTGCGCGCCTACGACGCCGTGGGCAACTATGGACCCTACACCGATACCTGGTCATTCACCGTGGATACCACTCCGCCGAACGCCCCCACGCTAGTCAGCCCGGCAGACAGCACTGTCACCAACACCACCGAATTAACCCTCACCTGGGGGGCCGTCGCTGGCGCAGCCGGCTACATGCTCGACTTTGACAGCAGCGTCATTGATGTGGGCAATACGACCATCTCTACTACAGGTGTCCTGGTCGATGGAACCTACACCTGGACGGTAGCGTCCTACGACGCGATCAGCAATACCAGCACCTACACCGACACCTGGTCATTTACCGTGGACACGACACCCCCAGATACTAGCATCACCGCACAGCCGCCCAACCCCGACAACGATACAACGCCCACCTTTGAGTTCACCGGAGACGACTTTGGAGGTAGCGGTGTGGCATCCTTCGAGTGCCAGTTGGACGGCGGCAGTTGGGCTACCTGCAACAGTCCGCACATCACCGCCATCCTGACCGATAGCCTACATACCTTTGAGGTGCGCGCAATTGACAACCTGGGCTATACGGACACCATTCCTGCCAGCTATACCTGGACCGTGGATACTTCCTTGCTGGACGCGCCTGTGCTGATCAGTCCCGAAAATGGCACGTTCACCGCTACGACCTCGCCGACCATCACCTGGGGGACCGTCACTGGTGCGGCGGGCTACTTGGTCGATTTCGACGGCACTGTCGTTGACGTGGGCAACGTTACCTTTTCCGCCACTGGCGTGCTGGCCGATGGGACCTACACCTGGACCGTAGTCGCCTACGATGTGCTCAGTAACACTGGCGCCTATACCGACGTCTGGTCATTCACTGTGGATACCACTCCACCGGATACCACCATCACAGTACAACCATCCAACCCTGACAACAATCCAATCCCCAGCTTTGAGTTCACCGGAGACGATTTGACAGGTAGCGGCGTGGCATCCTTCGAGTGCCAGTTAGACGGCGGTGGTTGGAGCACGTGCACCAGTCCACATACCACCGCCAGCCTGAACGATGGCCCACACACCTTTGAGGTACGCGCGATAGACAACCTGGGCCACACAGATGTCTCCCCCGCCAGCTATACCTGGACCGTAGATGCTACCGCACCATCCATCACAAACGTCAACCCGACCAACGGAGCAGCCGACGTTCCACGCAACGCTCTCGTCACAGTGGATTTTGACGAGTCTATGGACACCATCACTGTCAGTTACTCTATCAATCCCGCTATCACCCTGACGCCCACCTGGAACATCGACGAGAACCACCTGACTCTGACTCACGACGAGCTTGCCGCCAACACCAGCTACTCTGTCACCATTGACGCTGGGAGCGACTCGGCTGGCAATCCGTTGAGCAATGCACCCTATATCTGGGTCTTTAGTACCGGAGACGTATCCTTGCCCGAAGCAGACCTGGCGCTGGGTAAGGCGCGCGTCGGCGCGGGAGATGTGACTGCCGGAGAGCGTATCACCTATACCCTGACCGTCACCAACGCCGGGCCGACCACACCCGTCACGGTCACCATCGTGGACTCGTTTGCCCCCACAGACACCCTAGCTGGCGTCAGCGGAGAGGGCTGCGTCTGGCCCGGCGCAGAGGTTGTCACCTGCACTGTGACCAACGTCACCACCGTCACCCCACACGTCCTGACACTCGTCGTGACTACCAGCAACACCTACAGCGGCACCTTGAGCAACAGCGCCATCGTCGCACCGGTTGGTCAAGTGATAGACCTGAACTCGGGCAACGACGATGCCGGGCCAGTGCTCGTCACCGTCATCAGTACCAGCACCGGAGATCAGTACATCTATCTACCGCTGGTGCTTCGGAACGACTAACGACCGTCACACTAACCAGAGTTGCCGGGTAGATACCAAAGTCCCCTGGTCCACTTGAGGCCAGGGGACTTTTTTCTGTTTCCCACACTTGGTCATTGCTACTAGAGCGTGGACAATAACTCTGCAATAACCACGTCCAGTCCCAGCGCCAAATTGCACATTCTCTCTCCCAGGCCTGATTGACTGACAGATTTAACATTCGAGTCAAGTGCAGCCTGTTAACAATGACAATATGCTGCATGATTTCCTTCAGAATTGAAATCATCTGGAGGAAAGCTAAAATGAGCGACAGTCGGCAAGTGTATCGTACCTTGACAACTAGTTTTTGTACACATATTGCACGCTCTATCTTTGGCGATGTTCGTCGCTTGATGGTCTTGGCCTGGGCTGTCATTGGGCTATACTTGACCAAAACTGCCAACTTTAATCACTGGGGCGAGGTCGTCATCGACAATGCCCAATATGCAAGTAGCCGTCAACGCCGTTTTCAGCGTTGGTTGAAGAACAAACGTGTCAGGCCGATCAAGTTTTATGCCCCCTTGCTCTTAGCCGCACTGGACACCTGGGATCTAGATGAGATTATGTACCTGGCCATAGACACATCTGACTTGCACAATGGGTACATTCTCATCCGTTTGTCCCTCATCTATCGCGGACGGGCTAAGGCTCATATCGATATTGGGGCTAGAGCCACCAGATGTTGCCCATGAGACATATCATAGCCTGAAAGCAGTAGAACGCTACTTGTAGGACTATGAACGGGTGAAATTGCTGCTGAAACGAGGCATAGGGGTGGGGTGATGAAAATCAGGTTAGTTTAGACAATTTTCGACTACAAGATTGGTGCCATTTTTGTTCCATCGTTTCGATAGGCTTAGTGAAAGTTTCTGTCCAAAGTAAAGTAGCGAATGTGAGATATCCTGCTATAGTGCC
>JAAEPW010001163.1 GCA_024232355.1 Chloroflexota bacterium
CCAAGAAAGCGATGGACAAGTTAGAAGAACGATTTGAACGATTGCCCGGTTTGGAAAAGTGGTTTGTTCTTATTCGCCCTCTCACTCCTTGATTTTTGGGATCATTATTTTTCTGGAACTCCCTAACCATCAATTTTATCGTCACCTGGTTAGCTCAAGATCGGGGTTTCGCTCCGAGCAGCGCCATAACCACCTTTGTCATGTTGGTAGTGGGCATGGCCGTCGGCAGCAGTACGGGTGGCCTGATCGGTGATTGGGCTGATCGGATCAATGCACGTTCCGGGCGATTGCTTGTCGCACATGTTTCACTGGTTTTGACGACTGTCATTGCGTATTTGCTCTTTCAAATTGTCTGGGAGGGAACGTTCGCCTATTGGATGTTGATCTTGTTCTTGGGACTGTGCACCGAGATTCGTTATTCCGGTGCCATGGGGCCGATGACTGCCGCCGTTCTGCTGCCCGAAATCCGTACAACGGGCTTTGCCATCGTGCAGACCATGTACGCCGTTGTAGCATCACTGGCCTCTTGTGTGATTGGCCAACTGGGCGTAAAGCTGGGTTTGACCGGGGCATTCTTGTGGACCGCGAACCTGGCCATTGTGCTCAATGTACTGGTCTGGTTCGCTTTCTACCGGACCTATCATCGCGATGCAGACAGGGTTCAGCAGACACTGGCCGAGCGGGTATCCCGAGGATAATTCTGCTTTATTCGTTTCGTGGATTATTGAGCAGCAATGATCTTGAGGGAGATGGCTTTGTTTACCGCTTGAGTGCGGTTTTTGACTCCCAGCTTGCCATAGATTCTGTGGTTGTGGCCTTTGACGGTATCCAGTGCCAGAAAGAGCTGCTCGCTAATTTCCCGATTCGACAATCCTTTGGCAACCAGTTCAAGCACTTGTAACTCGCGTGGACTCAACGGTTCTATTAGAGGTTGGAGAGGTAGAGCAATATCGCTATGCTGCTCACTTTTTAAGATAGCCAGCAACTTGGCAGTATAGTCTGGCATAATGTCCTGTTTGGCTGTTTCATGCAAAAGCTGTGCCATTGGAGCGCCTTCATCAACAAAGGTGCGGATGAAACCGCCCGGTTCAGCCAAGGTCAGCACCTGACCCAACAGTTCCACAGCCTGATCAGTTTCGCCATGCGCGTGCAGAACAAACCCCTGAAGCACCATGATTTTTAGAATTTCATCTTTCCAGTCCTTGGCTTCCATCTGCTCTCGTAGGGAATCCAGGATTGCCAACGCAGTGGATGTATCGCCCTGAGCCAGGTGTACGCGGGCCTGGCTGATGGGCAGATCGTGCGCCTGGACTAACTGAGCGGCGGCCGCCAGGTCGCCCTGGCAAAGTAACGCAAGCACCTGTACGGCAGCGACCTCTGGAATCCGAAAGGTGAACTGATGCTGGCGTATGGACTGTCTGGCCTGATCCAGAATAGCGGCTGCGCCGTCCACATCTCTCTGGGCGAGTTTCACACGGGCGAGGAATGCCTGTCCGGCGATGGGTTGATCGCTCATCTCTTTCTGTTGCGCCAGTTGTACGCCCTGTTGCCCGTGACGTTGGGCAGCGTCCAGATCGTTCCATTCGTAGCACACGTGGGCCAGGCCATAATATGTGTCGGAGGCCACCGACTGCGGATGTTCACCGGCCAATTGAAGGGCGCGCTGGTAGGTCTTGGCCGCCTGATGGAGCCGGTTCTCTCCTGCCTCCATGTGCCCCAGGCCGGTTGTGGCCAATAAGGAGATCATCGTACTCTCAATAGCCTGGCTAATCTCCAATGCCTCGGCAAAGGCCTGACCGGCTGCAACACGATCTCCCCTCGTCAGGTAGCCACGCCCTAGAGCCCAGGTGGCGGCGGTGCGAGAAACAAAGTTGTTGGGGCGTAAAAGATCCAACGCGCGACGCGCCATAGCAATGCCGCTGTCTATCTCGTGTTGGCCGAGAAGCAGTGTGGCGCGCAGGACGGCGATGGAGCCCAGGTGATTTTTAGCATTGGCATCCGGTTCGTCTTTTTGCAAAGCTGCTTCCGCGGCCTGAAGGACTTTTTCGAGACTGGCAAATCGGCCCACGGCTTGAAGCACCCCGGCATATATCACCCACAAAAGTGGCCTGGCGTCGAGTTGGCTTGGCGGCTGCGATTCCAGCCAATTCAGTACGGGCGTTATCTCGCAACGCAAGTACAAAGGCGTGCCGCTTCCCGCGACCAGGCGCGCGGCCCGCTCAAAATCGCCGTCGGCGGCAGCATGGTGCAATGCTTCGATCTCTAGCAGCTTGTCGGAGAGACGGCTTCCCTCCAAGCGCGATTTGCGGTAAAATTACGACGATCTAAACAGGCGTAATTTCTGTGACAAGGAGCAATGATTATGGCACGCAAATTCAAAACGGTTGATTATGAGCAATCTGG
>JAAEPW010001164.1 GCA_024232355.1 Chloroflexota bacterium
CCAGAGTTGCTAGGGCAACCAGAGTTGCTAGGGCAACCAGAGTTGCTAGGGCAACCAGAGTTGCTAGGGCAACCAGAGTTGCTAGGGCAACCAGAGTTGCTGGGGCAACCGGAGGTTGCACCGAATGTACGAACGTTGCATTCACGAATTGTGTATGACGAGGAGGTCAAGATGCAAAAGAGACAAATGCTAGTTGGGTTGTTAGTGCTGGTGACTGTTGTATTGCTAGCGGGATGTGGCGGAGCGGCTGCGACGGAAACTGTAGCCCCTGAGGATGTGCCCATAGTGGCTTCGGGTGCCGATAACAAAGTGGTCGCCGAGGCCGTCATCGAGCCGGACCGTTGGAGCGAGCTGCGCTTTGATGTCGGGGGCGATGTGGTCGAGGTGCTGGTGCAGGAGGGCGACGTCGTGGCTGAGGGTGATCTGTTGGCCCACCTGGAAACGACTGACTTGGAGCGGGCGGTGGCACAGGCGGAATTAAGTCTAAATCAGACCCAGGTGGGTCTGGACCAAGCTCGACTACGGCTGGAGCAACTCCAGGAACCCGCCGATGAGGCGGACATTCGCCAGGCTGAGCACGCTGTGGAACAAGCCGCTGCTGCTCTGGTGGCTGCTCAATTGGACCGTACAGCCGTGGTCAACAGCACGCTGACCAACGAGTCACTGGAAGACGCTCAAGAGCTTTATGTAGAGATGCAGCACCGGTACAATGTGCGCGTAGAACGGTACGAGTCAGGGGAAGAACCCGATTACTGGTATGTAGATCAAGCTCAAGAACGGATGGACGATGCCAAGTTGAATCTGGATCGCATCAAGCAGCAAGGGAGTGCGCAATTGCAAGACGTCCGTAATGCGGTAGCGCAGGCACAACAGTCTCAGCAGGAGGCTCAAGATGCCCTGGACCAGCTCCTAAAAGATGCAGATCCGTTGGATGTAGCGGCGGCACAAAAGGACATAGATGCAGCGCAACTGGATGTGGAAGCGGCAGAGTTGCGCTTGGAAGAGGCTCACAGCAACTTGGAGAATGCACAGCTAATTGCGCCCTTTGCGAGTGTTGTCGCGGCCGTTAACGTGGATCCGGGGGATAGAGTATCATCCGGCGAGGTAGCAATCGTGCTGGCGACGTTGGACCAGCTATTGGCACGCACGGTTGATCTTACAGAACTGGACGTTGCGCGAGTGATGGAAGGACAGCCGGTTGTGGTGACGGTGGATGCGTTGCCCAACGACGAGTTCCAGGGGCACGTGATCCGCATCGGTTTGCAATCAGTGGACTATCGGGGTGACGTGACCTATCCTGTCTACGTCGAGTTGGATGATGCTGTGCGGGAACTTTTATGGGGAATGACGGCGATGGTTGAGATCGAGACGCAGTAGATTATTAGACCAAAACAAGGAGGTCGTTGTGGTTGGGAAAGCAGGATTAAAGGCAGGGGTGATCGGTATGGTCATCCTGGTAGTAATGACGCTGTTGAATCAGTTTGTGTTGTTGAAAATAGCACAAGCTTTTTCCTGGATTAGCTGTGGCATCAACTTGTTGGTATACGTTGGTATGGGGGTGTTGGCGGGGCTTTTCCTGGTACCCCCTCGAACTCCTAACCAGGGAGCCGGGGCTGGAGCCATTGCCGGATTGGTCAGTGGTGTGATCTCTAGTGCGGTCGGGGTTGCTCTTTTGTTTGCGCAGGTGGCAAGTGGGCAACCAATTCCGGGTGTAGACCCTCAGCAGATGCAGCTGTTGGCGGAAAGCGGTGTGGATCCGGCAATTCTGGTTGTTTTAGGATCGATAGGTGCAGTGTGTAGTCTGGCTATTGGCATAGGGCTGGCTGCTATTGGTGGGGCCATTTTCGCTGCTGTCAAATCAGACTAGAGCAGAGAACCTTTTTCCCTTTTGATATACTGTAGACCCGAACTAATCGGAGGGCTTGTTGCCCCCTGAATGGTTCGGGTCTTGGCACGTTATCTGCAAGTTGCATCTCTAATGTTGAACTTGAGCGGTGTTTTGGTAGTAATACTATTAGAAAGCACGACATAGCCAAGTATGTGGAAGGGGAAAAAGACCAATGATGACAGAGAGTGCGTTGAGGGATATCTCGAATCCCATTCGGGTCATGATTGTTGACGATCACACAATGGTCCGTAGGGGATTGGCCACTTTTTTAAAGGTCCAGACAGACCTAGAGTTGATCGCTGAGGCTGATGATGGGGAACAAGCTTTGCACATGTGCGAACAAGTTCAGCCAGACGTTATTTTGATGGACTTGATGATGCCCCAAATGGATGGGCCGACAGCTACTCGGATGATTCGTGAACGATGGCCTCACATACGAGTGATCGTTTTGACCAGTTTTCAGGAAAAGACTCTGGTTCGTGAGGCGCTCCAGGCTGGGGCCATTGGTTATCTCTTGAAAAACGTCTCGGTCGATGATCTAGCTGATGCGGTCCGGGCAGCCCATGCTGGACGCTCCACCCTGGCTCCAGAGGCGACTCAGGCTTTGGTTCAGGCCGCCAGCCAAGACTCTACACCCGATTATAATCTGACTCGCCGTGAATACGAGGTGTTGGTTTTGTTGGTTGAGGGGTTGAATAATCCAGGAATTGCGGAGCGATTGCATATCAGCCGTTCAACGGCTCGTGCTCATGTCAGCAATATATTTGCCAAACTAGGGGTTTCCAACCGCGCGGAGGCGATAGCCTTGGCGCTACGGACCCAGTTGGTCACTTGATCGGAAGTAGGAGACCAACGTGTTGTCGAAAATTCTTCGAAAATTCTGGGGTGCACTTGTTCTTGGGTTAGTGCTCGTATTTCTACTGGCATTTGCGCCAGTCAATCAAGCCACAATGGCCAGGGAAAGCACTCCTACCCCTAAAGGCCCTGATCCAGATACGGATGGGCAGGTCGGTGACATCCCGCGTGTGCAACGGTATGCCCGAGACAATGATATCAAGTTTGAACGCATCTCGCTCGAACAGGGACTCTCTGACAGTACGATATTTTGCATCTTGCAAGATAGCAAGGGATTTATGTGGTTTGGCACACATGATGGGCTGAACAAGTACGATGGGTATGATTTTACAGTGTATAGGCATGATCTGGAGGATCCTAATAGCCTGAGCAACAATGCTGTCAGGTCAATTTATGAAGATCAGTTTGGCACACTTTGGGTTGGGACGGATGGAGGAGGACTCGATCGATTTGACCGAGGAAGTGAACGGTTTGTTCATTATCAAAACGACCCCGCTGATTTTGGCAGCTTGAGTCACAATAGTGTCAGGGCGATTTATGAAGATCAATCGGGGATGCTCTGGATTGGGACGGGCGGTGGTGGTCTCGATCGATTCGATCGAGAGACTGAGAGATTTACTCATTACCGGTATGATCTTAATAAACCCAATAGCTTGAGTCATAATTTTGTTACATCCATTTATCAAGATAAATCAGGCATGCTCTGGATTGGAACCAATGGTGGAGGGTTTGACCGATTTGACCCAGAAAGCAAGGAATTTGTCCACCACCAAGCCAATCCTGAGGATCCTCTTGGTTTGGGGGACAATTATCAAGTTTCAACTGATCCGAATAGTCTGAGCAATAATTACGTGATGACGGTTTACGAAGATCGATTAGGGAATCTCTGGCTCGGCACTAGGGGTGGGTTGGATAAATTTGATAGAGAATCGGGGCAATTTATTCATTATCAGACTGACTCTAATGATCCCAACAGCCTGAGTCACAATCGAGTTTCTATGATCTATGAAGACCGGTTGGGTGCACTCTGGGTTGGCACCGGGGGAGGAGGACTCGATCGATTCGATCGCGAGAACGAGCGATTTGTTCATTATCAAACCAATCTTGATGATCCCTACAGCCTGAGTAACGATCGAGTCTGGTCAGTTTATCAAGATCGATCGGGTGTACTCTGGGTTGGCACTGGTGGTGGAGGGATCAACAAGTTTGACAGAGAAACGGAAAAATTTACTCATTATCAAACCAATCTCAATGACCCCGATAGTTTGAGTCATAATAATGTCACATCAATTTACAAAGATCGATGGGGTGTGCTCTGGGTTGGAACCGGGGGCGGCGGCCTCAATCGATTCGATCAGGAGACGGGGCAATTTACTCATTACCAGAGGGATACCAGTCGTTTCTTTAGCTTGAGTCACAATACTGTCGCGTCAATTTATCAAGACCGTACCGGAGTGATCTGGATAGGAACCTTTGGCGGGTTAAATCGGCTGAATCGAGAAAGTGGACGATTTGTTCATTACCAAAATGATCCCCTTGATCCCTACAGCCTGAACGGTAATAATGTCCGGCCAATCTGTGAAGACGAATCAGACGCGCTTTGGGTCGGCACGAGTAGGGGGCTGGGGAAATTTGATCGAGAGACGGAAAATTTCACTCATTATCAAAATAATCCCAATGATCCCAATAGCTTGAGTCACGACAATATTTTGATAATTTACAAAGATCAGTCTGGGGTGCTCTGGATTGGAACTCTTGGTGGTGGGCTCGATAGATTTGATCAAGAAAATGAGCGATTTATCCATTACCAAAATGATCCTAGTGATCCTACCAGTTTGAGTGACAATAACGTCGCGTCAGTTTATCAAGATCAATCGGGTGTGCTCTGGGTTGGAACTTTTGGTGGGGGGCTCAATAAATTCAATCGAGAGACAGAGACATTTACATATTACCGCTATGGAGAGAATGGATTACCAGGTGATACGGTGTACGGAATATTGGAGGATGATACGCCACCCGCTGAGGGTGGCCCTTATCTTTGGCTCAGCACCAATAATGGATTGTCCAAATTCAATCCGCAGACAGAAACGTTCAAAAACTATGATGTTCGAGACGGGCTTCAGAGCAATGGGTTCAATGCAGGTGCTTTTTACAAAAGCAGCGACGGCGAGATGTTTTTTGGTGGCGACAATGGGTTCAATGCCTTTTATGCTGATCACATCACGGATAATCCTTATATACCACCTGTTGTACTGACTTCTTTGACACTAGATGGCGAGAGTGTAGGCAGCAGCGAATCCGTTGAAAACATAACCGAGGTGACACTCTACTGGCCGAACAACTCTTTCGAATTCGAATTTGCCGCTCTAAGCTATGTTCAACCTGAAAAAAACCAGTATGCCTATATGCTCGAGGGATTTGATCAGGATTGGGAGTATATAGAAACAACGCGGTTTGGAAGGTATACCAATCTTCCGGGGAGAACATATACGCTGAGGGTCAAAGGCTCAAATAACGATGGCATTTGGAATGAGGACGGGGTTTCGGTGACGGTCACTGTCGTGCCGCCATTTTGGGAGACATGGTGGTTCAGGGGGCTCGTTGTCTTGGTAGTAGTGGGAGGATCAATTGGTGGCTACCGGCTGCAAGTGCGGAGTGTCGAAGCGCGAAACCGAGCCCTCGAAACTTTGGTTGTGGAGAGAACCCACGCGCTGGAACAGAGAACGCACGAGATCGAGCGGCGCAGGCAAGAGTTAGAGGCTCTCTATCGCGCCGATGCCGAGTTGCATCGGCACCTGCGCTTGGATCAAGTATTGCAAGCGTTGGTGGATATTGCCGTGGATATCCTTCGGGCAGATAAAAGTTCCCTGATGATCTGGGATGATCAGCGGGAAAGACTGGTTGTGCGATTTGCCCGTGGATTCCGTTTCGAGACCTTGGCAGAGATGTCTTTTGCTCCTGGCACGGGAACTGTGGGGCAGGTGGCAGTCACTGGAGAACCAATCATTGTAGAAGACACCCATATGGATCCTCGTGTTGCCCAGCGGGCTATTGCTGTCGAGCCAGAGGGAATTCGCTCGTTCATGCTGGTTCCTATCAAAGTCGGTGGCGAGGTCTTTGGCGTGTTCAGTGCGGATTACGTTCAGCCCCGTGCGTTTGGTGAGGATGAGCGGCGGCTCTTTATTGCCCTGGCCCAACGTGCGGCTCTGGCCATTGATACCGCGCAGCTTTACGAACAATCACAAAAAGTGGCAGTCTTGCAGGAGCGCAGCCGTCTGGCCCGTGATTTGCACGATGCTGTCACACAGACGCTCTTTTCGGCCAGTCTCATTGCTGAAACCTTACCAGCACTCTGGGAAAGTGATCAGGATGAGGGGCGGCAGCTGTTGAAGGAACTACGACTATTGAGCCGGGGAGCCTTGGCCGAGATGCGCAGCTTGCTGTTGGAACTGCGCCCGGCAGCTTTGGCTGAGGCCAGTATAGAGCACTTGTTGCATCAGCTTGCCGAGGCTGTCACAGGACGGACGGGTATCCCTGTTGCAGTAACGGTGGAAGGTCTCTGCGTGCTGCCTTCGGAAGTACACGTCACTCTGTATCGTATTGCCCAGGAGGCGTTGAATAATGTGGTCAAACATGCCCATGCCAACCAAGTGACAGTTGGTTTGCGTTGTCTTTCAGGTACAGAGGGAGAGTTGGCGGGGGGTGTAGAGTTGTGTGTGAGTGATAATGGGTGCGGCTTTGATCCAAGCTGTGTTCCTTCTGACCGTTTGGGATTGGGAATCATACGTGAGCGGGTTCAAGCTATTGGAGCCACGCTGGAGATTGAGAGCAAGCCTGGCCAGGGTGCGCGGATCGTGACAGTATGGCAAGAGAACGAGCAGAGCAAGAACGAAACGTGATATAATTTTTATTGGTCACTTGACCAATAAAAATATTGGACACTTGTCCAATAACAAAATCCTCCAGATGACCGATGTATCTGGAGGGTTTTTCTTGTAAGATAAACACGCCACCAAATTTAAGGGAACTTTTGACATTGCTGTTTCATTGAAAGGGGTGATGTAGATGCGTATCTTGCTTGGCGATGAACAACCAAAGGTACGGTTTGCATTGCGTGTATTGCTGGAACGGCAGCCCGGACTGGTGGTGGTAGGTGAGGCTAGTAACGCCGGTGATTTGTTAGATCGGGCCAAGATGGTCAAGCCTGATGTGGTGTTGCTGGGTTGGGGGTTGCAGGGAATGATGGCTTGCGCTTTGGCTGCTGATTTGTTGGTAACTTTACGCCAGATTTGCCCCCATGTGGTCGTAATCGCTCTAAGTGGACGGCCAGAGGTGCGGCATGTGGCCCTGTCTGCAGGAGCTGATGCTTTTGTGAGCAAGATAGACCCGCCAGAGCAGTTGCTGGCGGCTATTAATGGGTATCGTCCAGTGCAAATAGCATTGGTAGAGAAAGGATAAAATATGTCTATTGGGTCAAGTGATGGACAACTAGTTATTCAGCTTCGAGACGGTAATCTGGAGGCGCTAGGCGCATTGTATGAACGTCACAAGACAACGGTATATCGAACTGCCTTGGCTATCACACGTGACCCATCGGTTGCCGAGGATATTCTCCAGGACTGTTTCCTTCGATTACACAGATATGCTTACAGCATTGATAGCTCGTTGCCATTACGGCCCTGGCTCTACCGAGTCACGACCAACCTGGCATATAATTGGGAAAAGCGCAAAAAGTATTGGTCCGTATCATTGGATGAGGTTTTGGACTGGTTAGCAAGTTCTTCTTCAAATTCTCCAGAACGGCGGGCGGAAATGAGTGATATGCAAAGTCAGGTGATGGATGCTGTTCATTCGTTGAGTACCAACCAACGTATTGTTATTGTTCTCCATTATCTGAACTCGCTCGATTTGAAAGAAATTGCATCAATTTTGGATTGTCCGATTGGTACGGTGAAATCCCGTTTGCATTACGGTCGTGAAAACCTGCGGCGAAAATTAGATACAAGACACAGCACAACTCCCGAAATGGCCTATGAACTCGCTTCATCTGCGACTATGAGTTGAAATTCCTTGCCAAGTGCCGTTCACTTGGTGTCTATTGTATTGTAAAATCACAATTATCTTGCCAGACCGCCAAATCCAGTTGATTGACTTGGATCATCAATGGATTTTGGCGGTCTTTTTCTGTTGAATTTGCCGACAGTTTTCTGCAAGAATAAAAAAGTCTATTGAACCAAGAACCTGGTTTATGTATATTATTATTGATAGCTGTGCGATGTTGTACAGAGGAGTCTGAAAATGTCTGGAAATGTTACACTGTCGAGACGCGAGTTTCTCAAGTTGACGGGATTAGTCGCTTCTGCTACCCTGTTGGAGGCTTGCACATTGCCAAGCCCCTCAGCAGCAGAGGTCACAACGTCGCCCACGATAGCGACTGTTCATCCTGCGGCAACAGCAACGGCGCTTCATCCCACGACGACGGCAACTGAGCCGGTGCAGCGTATGACGATTACCATCATTTATAACAACATTGCTCACAATGTCCGCTTGAGCACCGCTTGGGGTTTTGCAGCTTTGATTGAATATGGTGGCGAGCAGGTGCTCTTTGATGCCGGCGGTGACTCGCCTACGCTCCTGGGTAATATGGCGATTCTGGAAAAGGATCCATCTACGATTCAACAGGTCGTGCTTTCCCATATCCACGATGATCACATTGGCGGCTTGCAAGGATTGTTGGAGACCGGTGTTCGCCCGACGGTATATGTGCCGCCTTTGTTCTCTCGCGAATACAAGGATCCTGTGAGCGAGATCACGGAACTGATCGAGGTCGAACCCGGTCTAGAGATAGCCAGCGGGATGTTTACTACCGGCGAGGTACTCGGTAACGTTGTTGAACAGTCGATGATCTTGAGATCGCATGCTGGATTGGTCGTCATTACCGGCTGCGCCCATCCCGGGATCGTCAAGATTGTAAAGCGGGCCAAGGATCTGTTCAACGAGCCGGTCTTTCTGGCGATGGGCGGGTTTCACCTGGGGAACAGGAACGAGCGCCAGATCATCGATATCCTGACCGATCTCCGCCAATTGGAGGTTCAGCAAGTTGCACCATCTCACTGTACAGGGCAAGAAGCCATCGGTATATTTGCCAGAGAGTATGGTGACGACTTTATTCTGTCGGGTGCAGGAACCGTAATCACTGTTTGATAGGAAAGGGATATGAGAAGAATTGCGTGTGTTGTGCTCATCATAGTTCTGTTGTCTGGTTGCAGGGCGATCCAGCTTACAGAACAACCCAGCCATACATCAGCATCTGAATCATATTGGCCCACCCAGGGTTGGCGGACCTCTACTCCAGAGGAACAAGGGGTGGACTCGGAAATGTTGGACGAGATGTTTGAGACGATCCAAGAGCAGGGTTATGGTATTGACAGTGTGACCGTCATCCGCAATGGGCATATGGTCGCAGATGCTACCTTTCGCTCGTTTCAGCCGGATTCGCGGCACATTATCCACTCGTGCACCAAGAGCATTGTCTCTGCCTTGATCGGTATCGCCATTGACGAGGGCTATATCGAAAGCGTAGATCAACCCATCCTCGATATCTTTTCGGAACGAACCGTCGCCAATCTCGACGTTGATAAAGAGGCAATGACGCTTGAGCACGTGTTGATGATGGCTTCGGGGCTGGAATGCCGGGATTCCTACCTGTACCGTTGGGCTGGTATCCGCGAGATGCAGCGGAGTGATGACTGGGTACAATTCATGCTTGATCTGCCGATGGCCGAACCACCGGGAACTCGGTTCGAGTACTGCAATGGCGGCTCATTTTTACTTTCAGCCATTATCCAAGAAACGACTGGAATGACGGCCGCCGAGTTTGCCGACGAACGTCTTTTTGGCCCTCTAGGTATTTCTGACGTAAGGTGGCCGTCCAACCCGAATGGGATCACCATCGGGTGGGGAGATTTGCGGATGCGGCCCCACGATATGGCAAAAATCGGTTACTTGTATCTGAACGAGGGCCGGTGGGATGGCGAGCAAATCGTACCAGCGGATTGGGTCGCGACGTCCACGCGCAAACATATTTCCGCGACTTTGCAGGACGGGTACGGGTACCAGTGGTGGGTGACAGGTGATGCGGACAGACAACGTCCGAGGGTCTATATGGCGCTGGGTTATGCAGGGCAGTTTATCTTTGTCGTGCCCGAAAAGGCACTGGTTGTCGCCGTGACCAGTAATTTGAGAGATCAGGATTTCTATCTCCCCCAGCAACTGCTGAATGACTTTGTCATCCCCGCGGTTGAACCATCTCCGTCGCAGGCTTTGCAAATCCCAATTGAGGAGGGTTTCAATGTCTCAAAGGAAAATTGATCTCGGTAGAATTGTGGCTTTGTGTATACCAGTACTCGTGGCTATGCTGGTAACCGGATGTGTGCCCCAGACCGATGTCGTTGAGGTAACGGCTACATCTACAACTGCTTTGCCGATATCGACCTCTACACCTACAAAAGTTCCGACTCGCACACCTACTCTTGTGCCAACGCTCCCCTCGTTATCTACACTTGAACCGCTGGCTACACGAGTTGAACTTGAGAGTGTGGGACCGGTATACAGTCTGGCTTGGTCGCCAGGCGGGAGTGTGCTCGCTTCGGCTGGCTACGAGCAGGTCAAGCTGTGGGATACCGAAACCGGCGTCGAGTTAAAGACGTTGGAGGGGCACAGGAGCTTTGTCTGGGGTGTGGCTTGGTCACCAGATGGCAATAGGCTTGCCTCAGCGAGCCAAGACGGAACGGTGCGGTTGTGGGATGCCAGCACCTACGAGGAACTGGCTGTACTCGATACAGGTTGGGCATTCTGTGTAGCTTGGTCACCGGATGGAGATCAGTTGGCTGTGGGTGCCAGGTCTAGCAGTGTGCAGATATGGGACGTCCAAACGGGCGAGTTGTCGCACACACTGAGAGCTAATTCTTTGATTATTAGTGTTGGATGGTCTCCAGATGGGCGGACTATAGCCGCAGGTCAGTGGGATGGCGTCATTCGTCTATGGGACACCGAGACGAATGAAGAATTGGGTGCACTCGTTGCTACGAGGGATCGAAGCGACGCAAACGGTCTGGCTTGGTCGCCTGACGGACGGGTGTTGGCCTCGGCGCATCAAGATCACAAAGTGCGACTGTGGGATATTGAGAGCGGCGAGATACTCTATACTCTGGAAGGGCATAGCAGTTGGGTTCGGGGTGTGGCTTGGTCACCGGATGGGCGTATGCTTGCCTCGACGGGAGACGGTGCCAGAGTGTGCGTGTGGGATGCCGAAACGGGTCAACGACTGGCCAGTCTAACGAGCCAATCACTGCCTATATGGAGTGTGGCCTGGTCGCTCGATGGAAGTTGGCTTGCTATAGGGAACGGGGTATACGAGGGCCGGACGTTTGCTAGTGCAATAGTTGTGTTGGCAGCACCATCTACCCCGGCAGCGCTGTCCTTGTCACGCCCTTTGTCAGTGCCAGGTGTTACACAAATTATATCCGTACGATCCAGGGGATAGGCGCGAGAAAATTGCAGCTTGGATCATCGCTCGCTATATAATATTTTTATTTTGAGGTAATATGAAACGTCAATCAAGAATAACAACGAGATACATCGTTGCACTGTTATTACTTTTTGCCGCACTGGCGGCTGGATGCGCGCCTCAGGTCAGTGCTGTTGCGGTAGAGGTGACCGTTCTGACCCGAGTCCAGGTCGTTGAAGTGACGGCTACACCTGTGCCTGTATCGCCAATACCCACATCCACGCCTGCGCCACCGACTTCGACACCTTTTCCAACTTCAACTCCTACGCCCCCGCCTACCAGCGCGCTGCTGGGGCCGATGAACTATCAGCCGCAGACCTACAACAACTGTGGACCTTGCAGCATTGCCATTCTGCTCGGTTATTATGATCACTGGATCACCCAATTCGAGGTCAACGAACATGTCGCGCCTGGCCCCTCGCCATGTCAAATTGCCAACTATATGTCGTTATATGATCTCGAGGCGCGGGCGTACAGGATCCGGTATCCCACCGACGCGGTTCGTCACCTGCTGGCGAATGACATTCCCGTGGTCGCCGGCCAGTTGTTGTCACTTGAGGATCCTATCGGTCACTATCGCGTCATCAAAGGTTATGACGATGAGGCCCAAGAGTTCATCACCGATGATCCTCTGCAACGTATGGGGCCTGACCACCGCATTCCGTACGACATCTTTGACCGAATCTCGCATTCCTTTGTCGCTGTCTATCCTCCAGAAAGGGATTTGCTGGTTCGATCACTGATGCAAGATTTCATGTCGTCCGAGATACCCTATTGTCGTCGCTAAGATTTGTTTGTGTCGGATTGCCGAAAGGAGAACAGAACAATGTCTAAAGAGCACGAAAATAAAAATATTGAGGGACAGAGCGAGACCGCAGGATTCGGTTCTCAAGTCTCTCGCCTCCTCCCCCTCGACGCATTACGTGGCTTGATCATTGTCTTTATGGCCCTTGACCACGCGAATCAATTTGTTGCCCAGCGGCATTCTTCGGGTGAGTATTGGGGAGGTCAGTTCCCATTTTACAACGATGCTCTTGCCTTTATCACTCGGCTGATCACCCACTTGTCTGCGCCGGGCTTTTTCTTCTTGATGGGCGTGGGGATGTTGCTCTTTGCCAATTCCCGTCGGAAAAAGGGATGGAGCGAGTGGGCCATTGTGGGACATTTCCTGATCCGGGGCGGGGTGCTGATTGCACTGCAACTGTTGGTCGTCAATCGTGCCTGGGAACTGTCTCCGGGCGGTTGGGTGTTGGAGACTTATATTGGAGTGTTGTTTGCCCTGGGTGGGACTATGATCCTGGGAAGCTTGCTGCTGTGGCTCAAGCCCCAGGTTTTGCTGCCCCTGACAATTATGTTTGTCTTGGGCGCAGAACTCTTGACCCCAGACCCCAGCCAATGGAATGAAGCATTCCAGCCAATTGCTCGCCTGATGCTGATTCCTGGCGGAAACTTGGAATTGTGGGCAAACTATCCGATCCTGCCTTGGTTGGAACTGGTCAGCTTTGGTTTGGTTTTTGGTCATTGGTTAATTGACGATTCTCGAAAGGCATTTGAACGGGCACTCAAGTTGGGAGTTGGCTTTCTCCTGGCTTTTGTTGTGCTCCGCGCTTTGGATGGCTTTGGTAACATCCGTCCCCGCATAGGCGACACATGGATCGATTTCCTGAACGTGGTCAAATACCCGCCCAGCATCACCTTTAGCCTGTTGACGATGGGCGCGAATCTGGTCATCGTGCGGCTATTCGCTCGAATGGCCAGAGATAGGCGGCAATCCCTTCAAGTGCTGGCCGTGTTCGGACGGGTACCGCTTTTCTTTTACCTGATGCATCTGTTCTTGTACGCCGGCCTTGGTCATTGGCTGACCCCCCACGGCACCAGCATTCTTGGCATGTATCCCTACTGGCTGCTGGGCTTGCTGATTTTGTACCCGCTGTGTTTGGGGTATGGATGGCTCAAGCGTCGCCAGTCCGCCGGTTCATTTTTGCGGTTTTTGTAACATTGAGTTTGAACGAGGCAATGTGCCCAGCCAAGTGGTTAGTGAGGATTACGCTCACTAACCACTTTTTGAGTTTACGCCATTTTGCTCCAACTAGATCGATGGCTTGGGTATTGTTCCTGATGAACCTTGGTGAAACTTGCACGGTATAATACTGGGAGGACTGTTTTCCATCCCACACACTCGCCCCGCTCATATCGAGGATCACTATCAGGAGGAAAAATGAAGAAAATTGTTTTACTACTTTTTGTGGCTCTAGTTTTTACATCAAGTGCTTGTCAGCCAAGCTCTTCCCCCGCTGACACATCGATACCGCCGACAGCAACTGTTTTACCACCGACAGAGACTTTGGCGCCGACCAATACCCCTGCACCTCCAACGGCGACGTTCACCCCCATACCGCCGACCGATACCCCGACACCAGAGCCAACATCTACCCCTGTACCCGTACCCACTGTCGAATTCAGCACTGAGACGGTCGGCCTTAGCACCGAGGATAATCTCGCACTGTCTGGTACGTTGTTCTTGAGCGAAAGTGAAGGAGATATCGCGGTTGTGTTGGCCCATATGGCGGGAGGGGACAACGATCAACAAAACTGGGTGCCTTTTGCCAAATCGGTTGCCCGTAGAGGGTTTACGGCGCTCACCTTTGATTTTCGTTGCTATGGCCAATCGGACTGTGGCGGAGATTCGTCGGGAGATGTGCTCAGCAGGGATATTCGGGCCGCCATTGGCTTTTTGCGCGAACAGGGTTTCCAGCGCATTGTGTGCATGGGGGCCAGTATGGGCGGGCGCGGCTGTGTCAGTGTAGCGTTCGATGAAGAACTGGCAGGTCTGGTGATCGTTTCTGGCACGGCTTCTGGTGATCCCGACAAGCAAAACCTTGAGGATTTTGTCAGCCCCGATATGCCCAAACTCTTTATTGTTTCGGAGAGCGACCACATCGCTGGCAGGGCACTCGAAGTGACCAATCTGTACGAGAGCGCGCCAGATCCCAAAATACTCCAAACCTTTCCGGGTTCTGCCCATGGCACAGAGTTGTTCCGTGCTGAACGCAAGAAGGAATTCCGCGAAATGCTCTGGAGTTTCCTGGAAGAAATCCGTTCGTAGGAGGGTGAAAATGGAAAAACGCTGGGCATTGCTCTTTATCGCAACTTTTCTCGTCTTTGCGGTGAGTGGCTGTGGGATGAGTATACCTCCTACTGCCACTCCTGTACCTCCAACGGCGACTTTTCCACCGCCGACAGAGACGCCAACACCAACCGCAACACATCCTCCAACCGATACCCCTACACCTGAGCCAACACCGACCGAGACGCCAACTCTAACGCCGACCGCAACCGCGACAGTCGCTCAAGGGAGGGCCAAGATCTGTGTTGTGTTGGTAAAAGATGGTCAGCCTGCTCTGGGATCGTATATTCAGATCACGGATGCCAATCACAAGCAGATACTCCCCAACGATGGATCTACTGGTCTGCAGGTCACTTCGAGTGGTGGTTGCCGCACGGTCAAACTGTCGCCTGGATCGTATCACGTGGGAGGGCAAAAAGTGATCAATCCATATGAGGGAATTTATGCAACCGGTTCTGCTGATTTCGATATCATACTCGGTGATACGACTAAAGTTAGACTCGAACTAGAGGAGTAGGTTCCTTGATACACGTATAGGGGTAGAAATGAAAGGTAAGGTTTTATATATCAAGATCGCCGCTTTACTAGTTCTAACAGGGTGTGTCACCCCGTCGCCCTCCACTGTGCCACCTACTGCTACGTCTGTGCCAGCGACGGCGACTTTGCTGCCGCCGACAAAGACGCCGACCAACACACCTATACCGCCAACAGAGACCCCGACACCGACCCCTACACTCATACCGCCCACTCCCACACCGATACCCCCAACAGCAACCCCTATGCCCGCTACCGACACGGTATGTGTTTCTGGCTGTGACTTTACCACCATCCAAGCCGCCATTGATGACGCCGGTACCAAGGTTGGTGCCATTATTGAGATCGTTGACCCCGTTCACACCGAAGCGGGTATCGTCGTCAACAAGGACGTCACCATCCGGGGGCTGGGGGCTGCCGACACCATCGTGCAGGCTCACGATCAGACGCCGGACGAGACTCTTGAACGGGTCTTTTTCATCGAGGAAGGAACTGCCGTACTCCTCGAGAGAGTGACGATTCGACACGGCAGGCCAAGTAGACGGGAAGAGTGTGGCGGCGGTATTGTGAACCACGGCACACTGACACTCAAGAACAGCGTCGTCAGTGACAATGCCTCTAATGATGGGGCCGGCATCTGCAACTGGGGTGCACTGACGCTCATCAACAGTACCGTCAGCGACAACACCGCTGATGGAATCGCGCCCCCTGGCTACGAGTCCGGTGATGGTGGTGGTATCAAGTGCGCGAGAGGCACGCTGACGCTTATCCGTAGCACCATTAGCGACAACAAATCCGAGAATACCACCCTTCATTTCAATGGTGGCTCCGGCGGCGGTGTTATCGTTCATCCCGATTGCACGGCGGTGTTTACCAATACCACTATCAGTAACAACAGGGCTGCCTCTATCGGTGGAGGAGTTTATAACGGGGGCACGTTGAGCCTCGTTAACTGCACTATTAGTGATAACCGCGCCTCTGACGAGTGTGGGGGTGTCTACGTTCGGGGTCATCTGGACTATGTGAATACGATCATCGCCGGTAACGCCGGTAAAGGTGGAAGCTGCGTCATCGGTGGTCCAGGTGGCTATCAGGGACAAGGCTCCATTGGCACGAACAGCAACAACCTAGTTGGGGGCGGCGGATGCGATTCGGATTACTCTGATGATCCAATGTTGGGCCCTCTGGTTGATAACGGCGGCTCTACTCTGACTCACGCCTTGCTCCCTGGCAGCCTGGCGATTGATGCGATCTCTGCGATCAGTTGCACTCTGCCCACGGATCAGCGGGAAGGGTTGCGGCCAATCACGCAGACATCCCCGGATACTCCCTGTGACATTGGCGCGTTCGAGTTACAGACTGAAACATCCACTGACACGTTGCCTTCCTCTGACTTGCCGTCAGAAATGATCCTCATCCCGGCTGGAGAGTTCATTATGGGCAGTGATGAGGGGGATGGCGATGCGCGCCCGGCGCACACCGTCTACCTGGATGCATTTTACATCGATAAAACTGAGGTAACCAACGCCCAGTTCGCCCGATTTTTGAACGAACAGGGTAACGAGGAAGAGGATGGTGAGACTTGGCTGGATATCACCGATGAGGATTGTAGGATCAGCAAAAGTAGCGGTCCATATCGTCCCAGGAGTGGCTACGCAGATCACCCGGTCATCGAGTTGACCTGGTACGGGGCGAGGGCTTATTGCGAGTGGATCGGGGGGCGGTTGCCGACAGAGGCCGAGTGGGAAAAGGCAGCCAGTTGGGACCCCGAGACGGGGGCCAAGCGCATCTATCCCTGGGGAAATGAATGGGACAGCAGCAAGGTAAATGCTGACCGGCCCATTACGGGCACTACAGAGGTTGGAATTCATACGGTGCCGGTAGGGAGCAACTCGGCAGGGGCCAGTCTCTACGGGGTGATGGATATGTCCGGAAACGTGTGGGAATGGGTGGGCGACTGGTATGCCAGTGGCTATTACGAGCGCTCCCCTTCCCAGAACCCCACGGGGCCAGAGACGGGGGACTTTTACGATCGCTCCGATAATCCTACGGGGCCAGGTTCGGGAGCAGACAAGGTGCTGCGAGGCGGCTCGTGGCGCAGCGCCAGCGCTTTTGCCAATACCACCGTTCGCCACCACTGGTGGCCGTCGTACAGTTGGGACGTTGGTTTTCGCTGCATCCGTTCCCCTTGACAGACAGTAATTTATATCAGACAGGAGAAAGAAGAAATGTCTAAATATCATAAATTGTCACGACGCGAGTTTCTCTCGATGGCAGGAGTCGCCGTTTCTGCTGCAGCTTTGGGGGCTTGTGCGTCTCCAACCGCTGCTCCCACGCTTGCGCCTACGGTAACATTGGTACCGCCTGAGCCTACGCCGCCTATTCCAGAAGAGATCAAACCGATTGTGCCGGAAATGGTACTGGTCGAGGCGGGCAGTTTCGAGATGGGGTCTATGGATGGGCATGCACACGAACAGCCCGTACACACGGTGAACATCACACGGTCATTCTATATCGCCAAATATGAGGTGACCTATGAGGAATACGATACGTTCTGCCAAGACACATCAAGGTACGAACTCGATGATAGAGGCGGTGGGCGTGGAAAGCGCCCTATTATAGGTACAGACTGGCATGATGCTGTGGCGTACTGTAATTGGCTGAGTGAAAAAGAGGGGCTAACGCCTTGCTACAGTGGAGAAGGTAACTTTACCGAGTGTGACTTTTTAGCGAACGGGTATCGTCTGCCCACAGAAGCCGAATGGGAGTATGCGGCTCGTGGTGGACCAAAGAGCCAGGGCTATATCTATGCTGGCAGCAATGATCCCGATCAGGTTGCCTGGTACGACTTTAATTCGGACGGCCATTTTCGTCCTGTCGGGCAAAAGGAGCCGAACGAGTTGGGCGTGTATGACATGAGCGGAAATATGTTTGAATGGTGCTGGGATTGGTATGTCAAGGATTACTATGTTTCATCACCCACGGATGATCCTCTAGGGCCTGATATGCCTGTTGTAGAAAGGCCATGGGATTTGAACCGAGTGCGACGCAGCGGAAGTTGGCGCGAGAGTTCGGATAGCATTCGTGTCGCCTATCGCAGCATCGATGGTCCGACTTATCCTGGCGACAATGGATTTCGTCTTGTAAGAACTGTTTAATAATTCTGATAAACGTATGGTCAATTGGTAATTCGTAGGAGAATAATATGCTCAACCAACTCTTTTTGACCTGGAAAACAAATCTGAAAATACGGCCGAGTATCATCCTGACCTTTCTGACAATCTTGGCAGCCATCACCTCTTGTGCTACCCCATCCCCCACGTCCACACCCACTTCTGTCGTCCCTGCCACATTGGAACCGACGGATACTGTTACGCCGCCTCCCACGTCGACAGCGACACCAACCGCCACGCCCACCCCCATACCGCCGACCGCTACCCCCATACCGCCCACACTCACCCCGCTGCCGCCGACGGCGACACCTGGACCGGCCACCGATACCGTCTGCGCCTCTGGGTGTCGCTTTACGACCATCCAGGCGGCCATTGATGCTGGCAGTACCGTTGACGGTTCCATTATAGAGAT
The DNA here is from genome assembly GCA_024232355.1 of Chloroflexota bacterium. Next base: position 18,559 of record JAAEPW010001164.1, read on the forward strand.
CATCGATCCCATCCACACCGAGGCAGGCATCGTCGTCAACAAAAGCATTACCATCCGGGGGTTGGGAAGTGATAACACGATTGTGCAGGCCCACGAGGATGTGGAAGAAGCGTCCGCAAGTGTTTTCCTTATCGAGAAAGATGCTGCCGTGACTTTGGCCAAGATGACCATCCGGCACGGCAAGCCGAACGAAGATATATGTGGTGGCGGTATTTTGAACGAGGGTACACTAACACTCAGGAACTGTGTCGTCAGTGATAACATCGCCAATGGGGGAGGGGGGATCTGCAACAGGGGCCAAAAGAGTGTGCTGATGATTATGGACAGTATCATCAGCGACAATATCGCTCGTGCAACTGTGCCAAGAAGCTTTGATTGTGGCAACGGCGGCGGCATCAAGTGCACATCGGGGATGCTGACGCTTGTCAATAGTACGGTCAGTGGTAACAAAACTGAAACTGGCAGGGGCAGGGGTGGAGGTATTATGGTTAGCTGTAGTTGCACGGCGGCGTTTACCAACACTACGATCAGTGGCAATCATGCTGCTCCCAAGAGTGCCATATCCCAGGTTCAAGGGCAGGGGCAGGGTGGAGGGATCAACGTCCGGGGTAACCTGCGGCTCGTCAACTGTACCATCAGTGACAACCGTGCTGCTGGCAAGGGTGGAGGGGTTTACGTAGGCAAGGGCACTCTGGACTATGTGAACACGATCATTGCCAACAACAATGGTCAGGGTGGAAATTGCGTTCTCGGTGCCCCAGAACAGGACGGGGTTAGTGGCGTGATCGGCATCAATAGTAACAACTGGGTTGGAGGTGGCGGCTGCGGTTCGGATGACGTGGACGATCCCATGTTGGGCCCTCTGGCTGACAACGGCGGTAATGTATGGACTCATGCATTGCTCCCTGGTAGCCTGGCGATTGACGCAGTTCCCGCGATCAGTTGTACCCTTTCTATTGACCAAAGATGGGCACCCAGGCCAGTTGTTCAGACATCCGCCGATACCCCGTGTGATATCGGCGCATTTGAGGTGCAAGTTGAATAGGTTTCTTACAATCCAAAAGAAAAAGTCTAGGTTCCCCTTTATACTGATAACGATTGCCCTGGCAGTTCTTGTAGGATGTGCCAATGGACCAGTTGCCAGTGTCCCTTTGCCTGCAACTACTCCTGTACCGCTCACAGCGACGGCAATCTCCCCTACTGTGACTCCTTTGATACCTACACAGACGCCAGCGCACCAACTTGGTGTACTGAATGTGATCTCTCCATTGGAAACCACAGAGCTGTATGGCGGACAAGCACTGCGCGCGTCTGTCTATCTCGTGGACTATGATGGCCAACCGGTGGAGGGGGCTATGGTCCAGGCAGAACTATGGAGTCCTAGTGGAGACATGTTTGCCACATTGCCTCATGTTGACAAAGGTCAAGGTCGTTACCTGGCCGACTATGTGAACCTTCCGATGCGTGGATCTGGTGGTACTTGGCGCATGGTTGCCAGTGCTACTTGGAGGGATGGCGGACAGGCTCAAACGGAACGCACGTTCACAGGAATTTCCTCTCCTGCCGAGATGTACCAAAATCTGTATGGTTTTTGGGTTGACCCACCACGTCTCCTCAATTACAACTTTGCCATGTACAATCTCCACGGGGGCGGCGGATTCCATTTCGAAGACTCGGACTATGAGGATGGCGGTGGTTATGTGATTCTGGATAACTATCGCTACAATGTGAGCGGTGCTACCTTTGCAGACTTGGGTGTGCATTGGCGACATGCAGATTATCCAACCGATGAGATTGACGCTATTGTCCACGTGCAGAACTTGGCGCGAATGAATCATCAAGATCAAGAAACCACCGTCACAAATTTGGCAGCGCAACTGACCACATTCCAAGACCAACCAGCGTGGCACGTGACTGGTCAATTTAAAGAAACCTATACGGCCGAATCCGCTCCTGGTTGTCCCGCCGAGTGGTTGATCTTTCGCTGCCCTGACTCTGATTGGCTGTGGACCTTGGTGCTCTCTGCCGATAGAGCCGCGTATATGGACTACTTGCGGACGGTACGGGGGACCTTTGAGTGTCCTAAACGTGAATAGAATGAAAGGATGCAGATAATGAGCCTCAAATTATTACGGGCGATAGCGATTGTTGCCTTGATCATGATGGTTGGATGTACCACATCTTCCCCGACATTACCTTCTAGCACGTCTGAACCACCAGCAGAGATATCTACGGCTACACCATTGCCACCAACTGATACATCTGAGCCAACAGCAACATCTACAGCCACACCTGTACCGCCAACCGATACACCTGAGCCAACGGCGACGCCTACCCCGATCCCGCCTCTCAGCGGCAGTGGCGGCGGAGTGCTCGCCTTTGTTTCTGATCGCAGCGGCAACCCCGGAATCTATGTGATGAACGCCGACGGCAGCGACCAACGGTTGTTGACGGACAGTTACGATACGGATCCCGGTTGGTCACCTAATGGCACGCAGATCGTCTTTTCGTCTCTGCGCGCCGATGGCCGCGGAATCTACACGATGGATGTCGATGGCGACAACCAACAGCGGCTGACAAAAGTTGAGCGCACGACCGCTAACCCCGATTGGTCGCCTGATGGTTCTCAGATTGCCTACATCTTTGACCCCAACTGGACCTACGAGGTCTATGTGATGGATACGGCTGGTGGCAGTCTCCAGCCGCTGACAAATGAGGAGGGCGAGTTCAGCGCTGACCCCGATTGGTCGCCCGATGGAACACAGATCGCTTTTGTCTCTGACCGCGATGGGAACAAAGAGATTTATGTCATAAACGCCGATGGCAGCGATCCACGACGGCTGACCAACGACGACGCCAGCGATTTATGGCCTGCGTGGTCGCCAGATGGAACCCAGATCGCTTTTTCCTCCATTCGCGATGGCAACTATGAAATCTACCTGATGAACGCCGACGGCAGCAACCTGCGCCGACTGACGAACGACGATGCCCGCGATTGGTGGCCTGCCTGGTCGCCCGACGGTTCGCAAATTGCCTTTCAATCCAACCGTGACGGCAATTGGGAGATTTATGTGATGAATCCCGACGGCACCGATCCGCAGCGGCTGACCAACAACGATGCCGATGATTCTAGCCCTGTGTGGCGGCCTGCGGTTGCCACTGGCGGGTGACATTCGAGCCTGTGCATCCAGTCCCAATGAGATCGAGGGAGCAAGTCTTGGAACAACCCGTTCTGTATCGCGAACTGAACGGAGAGAGTGCCGTTTTAGAAATCCAACGGAGATCGTGATGCCAAAAAAGACTCTGCTGACCCCAATCATACTAGCTCTCTTGACCGGATGTGGACTGATGTCGATGACAGATCCCCCCTCAGTCGGAACCACTCAAACTCGCTCTACCGACGGGATGGTGATGGTGTATGTGCCTGCTGGTGCATTTCAGATGGGCAGCGATATGGACAAGATCAGATATGCGCGGGAGCTGTGCAATGAATATGATAGCGAGCAGTCGCTTGTTATTTGTGGGCAGGGGACTTTTGGACGTGATGAGTGGCCCACACACACCGTGAGGTTGGATGGTTTTTGGATTGATCGGACCGAGGTCACGAATGGACGGTATCGCCAATGCGTGGGAGCAGGGGATTGTGATCCGCCAGTGGAAAGCGGTTCGTACACGCGCGACTCGTACTATGGCAACGACACCTACGATGATTATCCAGTCGTTTGGGTCAGGTGGGATCAAGCAGCAGACTATTGTGCTTGGTCTGGGGGACGGTTGCCGACGGAGGCCGAGTGGGAGTATGTGGCCCGAGGGCCCGAGGGGTTGCTGTTTCCTTGGGGTGATACGTTCGATGGAACGCTCTTGAACTATTGCGACGTGGATTGTGGCGGCGTTAACGATGAAACAGTCGATGATGGATATCCCGACACCGCTCCGGTGGCAAGTTTCCCGGCGGGCGTTAGTTGGTGCGGGGCGATGGATATGGCGGGCAACGTGCGAGAGTGGGTGGCCGATTGGTTTGAACACTATACTCCCGATGAACAAGTGAATCCGGCTGGGCCGCCTTTAGGTGATTCACGGATACCACGCGGCGGCTCGTGGTACGATACACCCAAGGACGTACGCAGTACCAATCGCGGCCAGAACACTCCCGACTATACGCGTCACAAGGTGGGTTTTCGATGTGTTAGTGACTCGTAATGATTCTATAGAATTGCTCTTTAGCGACACGACGATACGGTAGATGAGGTAGAAATGAAAATCCGCTATCTGCATGTATTGATGATCATAACCTTGATGGTGTTGACGGGATGTACCACCCCGCTGCCTGTCGCTACACCGCTGCCGACGGAAACGCTTGTGAGCAAAGGCGCTTTTGCTTCACCCGAAGCGATGCCGACTGTCACTCCCTCGGTTACTCGGACACTTGAGCCCATCACGGCAACTCTTGAAAACGAAACACCCCGAGAAACTCCACTGGTGCTTTTTGGCACCTTGATTGATGGTACCGGTGCGGACCCGTTACCTGACGCCGCTCTCATGATTCAGGGTGAATACATCACAGCCGTCGGGCCGCGTGACGAGGTGACGGTTCCCGCTGATGCTCGTCACATAGACTTGGCGCAGACGACGATCCTTCCGGGTTTTATCAATACGCACGTCCATAACGCTTACAACCAACGACACCCGAGGACTTGGGCGCAGGCGGGCGTGACCACTGTGCGGGATGTGGGTGATTCCTACCCTGGCCGATATTTTGTGTTACGCGACAGTCTGAACGCTGACCCGCAGTATGCGCGCGTCATTGCTGCCGGACCGCTGGTAACTGTCCCTGATGGTTATCCCATCGCCGGAAACAATTTCTCGTCCCTGACAGTGATCTCCCCGGATGATGCGCGCCAAAAGATCGGCCAACTCCTTGATGAAGGTGCCGACGTCATAAAAATCACACTGACGATAGACTTTGCCCCTTCTCTCTCTTTGGAGGAAGCTGCCGCCATCGTCAAAACCGCGCATGAGCGAGGCATCCCGGTGACGGTTCACGCGACACGATTGCTTGACCTGCAACGCGCTCTGGATGCCGGTGTGGATGACATCGCCCACATCATCACCGACCGAGTGCCCGATGAGGTGATTCAACAAATGATCCATGCCGATGTTTCCTGGGTGCCGACTTTTGACGCTATGGATGGTCGCGGAATTGACAACTTGCGTCGATTTGTTGAGGCCGGTGGCAGGGTCGCTTTGGGTAATGATGCCGGTTACCTGCCAGGGCTTGAAATCGGCATGCCGATGAAAGAAATCGAATGGATGCAGACCGCTGGAATGACGCCGATGCAAATCATCATCGCTGCGACCCGCGACGCGGCCTACGTGTGCCATCGGGAGGAAGTGTTGGGCACCCTGGAGGTTGGAAAACTCGCCGATGTGCTCGTTGTGGATGGCGACCCGCTGAAGGATTTGCAGGCTTTGACCAACGTGCGGCTTGTAGTGCACGAGGGTGTGATCATTCGTGCAAAAGATCTGAAAGAGTGAACAATCAAGCATTATCAGCCAAATTAGTGTTTAAAACTGGGCTCACTGTGTCGCTGAACGCCGTCGTGCTGGTGACAGGATGCACGAGCGAGCCATTGGTCACCCTCGGAGTAGTGCAGGTGATTGTTGCGCCCTGTGTTGTCCAAGCGACGGCTACGTTTGCGCCCATGCCTATGCCTGTCGTGTTGCCTGGTTTTGGCACTGTCAGAGGCCAAGTTGATGTTCCCTCCACGGAAGATGCGACGGTGAATTTGAGGTAGTGGCCCATCCAGATGCGGATAAATCAGTCACCCTAGGCCATGGTTGGCTCCTGTCGCCAAGTGTAACCGAAAAAATCTTGCTTTAGCCTTTTCATGAGCTTGTCCCCAATTTGTGACGATCTCTCGCACTTTCTTGTACCCCCTGTCTATCTGTGCTAAAATATAAAAAGCTCGGTAGCTTTTTGGGAGCATGAGGCTGTAGTGTTGAAGGATTTCATGGAATGAAACGATCGTTGGCGCCGAGTGGACAAGTTGGAGAATTTCTTTTTTAAGGACAGGGTTGACAACTTTTCACCGTTTGAAAAGAGAACATCAATGACCCAATCAAATTCATCACCATCATATGCCAGTCTGGTAAAACATATTGCGTCAACGGACTTGTTCAAAGAGTTTGATGCAGAGATATTGCAAAGTATAGTGTCTGATGTTCACTGGATGACTTTGGCCGAGGGAGAAACTCTGTTTCGGCAAGGAGATGCCGCTGACGCTCTGTATATCGTTGCCAGCGGCTGTTTGCAGGTTGTGATTGCCGAAGCGGATAGCCTGGAACGGATTTTGGGCGAAATCAAGCCCGGTGAGACCATCGGTGCCACGCAGATTTTGACCGGCAAAGCTCGATCTACTTCCATTCATGCCATTGCCAACTCGGAACTGGTGGGGATTCCTAAACCGGTCTTTGATCGTCTCATCCACGAGAACCCTCAAGTAGCGACCAAAATGAATGAGGTTATGGCGCGGCGGTTGCAGCAAAATCAACTGTTGGCCGTGTTGCCGAATCTATTTGGTCCACTGGACATAAAAACTCTCCGAGAGGTAGAGACTAAATTAGAATGGGTGTATCTGCCCAGCAGCCAATTGCTTATGAAACGGGGTGATCTTGGCAATAATTTTTACATTGTTGTCAGTGGTCGCCTGGTGGCCAAGGTCATCGACTCGGAAGGCAACGAAACTATTGCGGGGGAAGTAGTACCCGGGGAAACTATTGGCGAAATGCAGCTTTTGAGCGGCGAATCCACTGTAGCCAACGTATACGCCGCTCGCGACTCGAAATTGATAAAATTTTCCAAAGAAAATTTTGACTGGCTATTGCTGGCGCATCCCCAGGTAATGAGGAAAATTACGACTACTATTGTCCACCACCTGCGACGAGTTCTTCAGGGTCTACCGGCCACTAAACCCCATAGCAATCTGGCGCTTGATCTCGTCGTTGTGCCGGCCGGGCCAGACGTTCCCCTGACTGATTTCGTCCAACGATTCGCGACAAAGTTGCAGACATTTGGCTCGGTATTGATCTTGGATAGCGAGCAATTTGACAATGCTTTGGACATGCCTGGTGCCGCTCAAACGACCCATGATGATCCCAAGAACATCAGGGGTTTAGCTTGGTTGAATGAGCAGGAAAACAACTATCGTTTTATCACCTATAAAACTGATAAAATTATGTCTGCCTGGACACGGCGATGTCTCCGCCAGGCGGATCAAATTTTGATCGTCGGCATGTCTGGCTCATCACCTGAATTAGGGGAGATCGAGGCGGCATTGTTTGCTGATGAAAAACTTGCATCCATACGCAAGAGCCTGATCTTGTTGTATGAGAATAGCGGACAACAGCCCTTGGGAACCAAGCATTGGTTGGATGTACGAGACGTAGATGCGTACTGTCATATCCGAATGTACGACGATACAGATTTTGAGCGTTTAGGACGGTTGCTTACAGGTAATGCTTTAGGTCTGGTACTGGGCGGAGGAGGGGCGCGTGGCTTTGCCCATATTGGCGTGATTCGTGCTCTCGAAGAAGCCGGTATTGTTATTGATATGGTCGGCGGGACCAGTATGGGTTCGATTATTTCGGGCCAGTGTGCGATGGGTTGGGATTATAAAGAAATGATAAGACGTTCCAAAGAAGCGCTCCCCTCCCCGGTCTTGGATTATACACTCCCTATGGCTTCCATGATTGTCGGTCGAAATTGGACACAAATGCTCACGACGCTGTACCAAGACCGACAGATTGAAGACCTGTGGCTGAACTTTTTCTGTGTCTCGACCAACCTGACACGAGCAGAGGCCGTTATCCACGAGAGAGGTCCCTTGTGGAGAGCTATCAGGGCAAGTACGGCAATTCCGGGAGTCATACCTCCTATTATCGAAGGTGATGGCGACTTGCTTGTGGATGGGGGTGTGGTTAACAATGTGCCCATTGACATTATGCATAATCGTAATGGCGGTGGTCCTTTGATTGCCAGCGATGTGAGCGCCAAGGTGGACCTGAAAATAACGAGCCAATTTGGCCCATCCTTGTCTGGCTGGAACGTGTTTTGGCGCAAGATCAGCCCGTTTCATCAATCGCTAGACGTTCCTTCTCTTGCTACTACGATTATGCGCTCTAGTGTCATTGGTAGTGTGCACGCTATCAAGGCTGCCAAGGCTATGGTTGATCTTTACCTTTATCCACCCGCTGATGAATATGGGACGTTGGAGTTTGAGCCTCTAGAAGCAATCGTTGAAGTTGGCTATCGGTATGCGCGGGAAAAAATCGAGAAATGGGCAAATAAGAATCGGTAAACAGGGCTTTTTCTCGCAATCGGGGACGAGGGCTAGGAGCTAAAAAACTAGAACGGAACAGCCCTGGGGTCGAGATAGGAATTCCCAAAAACGATCTGGCATCGGATGATCTCATCGTAATTATCCGACGCCAGGTCGGTGATTTATTCCTCAATTTGTATTGCTCAGATTGGTCTTTTTTATAGTATAGGAAAATATAAACGCTCCAAGCCCCGTCCCTGGGGCGGCGCCCCCGAGACGGGGGCTGCGAGCGAAGCGAGATTTTCTTGCTTTCTCCTGATAGCTTTTGCAGGTGGGAAGGGCGGATGACCAAACGAGGTGGACAAATGAAAATGTTTGGAGAACGCAACGGAGGTTCAAAACTTGCATTGGCTGAGGTTGTCATGATCCGTGAACGGCACGTGGCTGGTGAAACCAGACAAGCCCTGGCTGTCACTTTAATAGGGCGCATTGTGACGTGCGATGGCCCCAAACTGACCTATCCAGCATCAGGGCTGTTCAGTTCTAGCTTTCCAAGGCTCTAGCCCTCGCACTTGTCCTGAACCGAGAGGTACAGGGTTCAGGACAAGTGCGGTGGCTGTGAGCGATCTGTACCGAAAGATCGTTAGAACTGAATAGCACTGTATCCAGCATAGTGATGGTATGGTTAGCGAGAAATAAGGCTTTTCCAGTTCTTAAATTATCCCAAACTTGGCAGCGAAAGCAAGTTACAAGTATAAAAACGCTACGAAAAAGGCGGAAAAGCTTGAGGAATTCCCGTAAAACACCTGATTTGCTCCAAGAATTAGACTAGCGAAATCAATTGGTGGGACACTTATTTTTCTAGAATTCCCTAAATCTGTTAGACACATACAAGGAGATCCAAAAATGAAATGTCTCAAATGTCACGAGGGTGAGATGGAACAAATCGTGTTCGAAGGGGTCGAGGTGGATCGCTGCCCTGGTTGTGGTGGAATCTGGTTCGACACCGGAGAGGTTGAATCCCTAAAGCAGTTCAAGAGCGCAACCGAGATAGACACGGGAGATGCCTTGGCTGGGATAGAATATGATGCTGTTGAGAACATTGATTGTCCTCGAGGGCATGGCAGGATGAAGACTGTGGTTAGCCCCAGGATGTTACATATCTATTTCGAAACGTGTTCGATGTGCAATGGGGTGTGGTTCGATGCGGGCGAGTTTGCCGACTATGCAAAGGCGGATGTTGCGGCTCTTTTCAAAGCATAAGACTTGAAATATGAAGCCTGAAACCAAAATTATTCTACACATACACAGTGTGCTACTCGACGAATACGGTGATCATCCCCATCGCCCTGATGATCCAATTTCTAGTCTCGTCTCGACCATTCTTTCCCAAAACACCAACGACGTCAACCGTGACCGGGCTTTTGTCCGGCTGCGGGAACAGTTCGCCACCTGGGAAGAGGTCCGCGACGCACCGTTGGAGGAATTGATTGAGGCGGTTCGCCCGGCGGGATTGGCACCTACCAAGGCGCCGCGTATCCAGGGGGCACTACGTCGCATCACGGAGGAGCGCGGGGAGATAGAGATCGTGTTTCTCAAAGAGATGGTGTTAGAAAAGGCGCGGACCTGGCTGTTGAACATTCCCGGGGTAGGACCCAAGACTGCGGCTATCGTTCTACTATTTGCGCTGGGGATGCCGGCTTTCCCGGTGGATACCCACGTCCACCGGGTCACGCGGCGGTTGGGGTTGATTCCGGAAAAGACAAACCGAGAAAAGGCTCACGTGTTGTTGGAAGAACTCGTGCCGTCCGAACTCTATTATCCTTTCCACATCAACCTCATCGAGCACGGGCGCGCTGTCTGCCACGCCCGCAACCCCAAGTGTGCGCAGTGCATCTTGCAAGACCAGTGCGCCTATTTTGCATCCATATGAGTGATGCAAGAGTAAAGCTGGGCCGACAGGGAGAAGAATTGGCCGTTGCAGAGTTGATCCGTCGTGGCTATGAGATCGTCACGCGCAACTGGCACTGTCAGGCTGGTGAAGTCGACGTTGTGGTCTGCCGAGGCGAGGTGTGGCACTTTTTCGAGGTTCGCACGCGGCGGGGCCGAGAATTTGGCACACCAGAAGAATCGCTTACACCCGCCAAACAACAACGTATGATCGACGTAGCCCTCACCTATCTGGGTGAGCACGACCTGAACGACGTGGACTGGCGCGTGGGGCTGGTAGCAGTGGAAATGAATCGAGCAGGCAAGCTGCTGCGACTGGAAGTGTATGACAGTATCAGTTGATCCCTCAAACCCCCTACTCGTAATCATCGGACCGACAGCGGTAGGCAAGACGGCACTCTCGTTGCACTTGGCTGAAGCGTTGAACGGCGAGGTGATCTCTGCCGACTCGCGGTTATTTTACCGGGGAATGGATATTGGGACGGCCAAGCCGACGACAGAGGAGCAATCTGGTGTCCCTCATCACTTGATCAACATCGCCAATCCTGACGAGACGGTGGGACTGGCCGACTTTCAGGAACGAGCGTATGCTATCATCGCAGACATCCATATTCGCGACAAGCTGCCGCTGCTGGTGGGCGGTACTGGCCAATACGTGCGAGCTCTCGTGGAAGGTTGGCGTATCCCCCGTGTTCCACCCGATCCCACCCTGCGGGCCAAGCTGGAGGTCCAAGCCGAGCGCGAGGGACCCGGTACACTGCATGCTCGTTTGATCCAATTGGATCCCGTCGCCGCGCAGCGCATTGATCCGCGAAACCTACGCCGAGTCATCCGCGCGTTGGAAGTGTGCCTGATTACGGGGTTGCCCATTTCCGAACAACAGGGCAAGCAACCACCTCCCTATCGGATACTTCAGATTGGCCTAACGATGGAACGAGCCACTCTCTACGATCGTGCCGATCTGCGTGTCGACGCAATGATGGACGCCGGACTAGAGGATGAGGTGCGCCGATTGGTCGAAGCAGGCTATGGTTGGAATCTTCCGGCAATGTCGGGGCTAGGATACATACAGTTCAGGCCCTATTTTGAGGGACAAGTCACCCTTGAAGACATTGTGATCGAAATCAAGAGCGCGACACACCGGTTTGTTCGCCGTCAATATAACTGGTTTCGTCTCAAGGACCCTCATATTCGCTGGTTCGATGTCATCCCGGCCGGGAGGGAAAAAGCCGCAATTGAGAATTTGGTAATGGAGTGGTTGGGAAAGAGTGCAAGTTAATTTGGTTGCCTCAACGCGAGCCTGTGGTAGAATGGCGATTAGCCGCTAGAAAACGGTATCCAGTTTTTTCCATTCGTCACAAGGAGACAGTTAATGCAAGTACGTCCAGCAGAGCCTAGAGATCTGGAAGCATGTGTTGCTCTGAATCATTCTTATACAACCGATCACGTCTGGCAAATGGACACGCGGGGGGAGAATGGTCTGTTGACAACCACCTTTCGACTAGTACGCTTGCCTCGCGAGACTCGGGTCAACTATCCCCTTCAGGGCGATTATATGCTGGTAAGCTGGCGACGGCGCGATGGCTTTATGGTGGCTGAGGATGGCGAGGGTATTTGCGGTTACGTGACACTGACTGCTCATGTCGAACACGGCATCGCCTGGATAGGTGACTTGGTCGTGGATCTGCCCCAGCGGCGACGTGGTATAGGAACATTGTTATTGCAGGCTGCCGTCAGGTGGGGGCAAGATCAGAATCTGGTGCGACTGGTGGCCAAAGTGCAAACAAAGAATCATCCAGCTACCCAATTCTATCAATCGCACGGACTGACTTTTTGCGGTTATAACGATCACTATTGGCCAAACCAGGACATTGCCCTATTTTTTGGAAAGTCACTACGGTAACAATGGCCTTTTTACCAACATTCGACTGGCAAAGATTATTTGAACTAGTCAACGTTATACTCACATCGGGTATCGTCATCGTCTCTTGCGCTCTTTTGCTCTACCTTATCATCTACAATCCCCGTAACGATCTAGGTCGTTCGTTTGCTGCCCTACTTTTGTGCGTGATGATTACTTACTTTGTGGACTTGGCGCTGTTTAACGTTGAGGACGCAAAGACAGCCACACCTTGGCTGCGTTTCCAATGGGTGGGAATCGCGTTCATTCCAGCTGCCTACCTGAGTTTCTCCAACGCTCTACTGATTATGACTGGTGCTCGAAGCAAGTTTCGCAAAGCAACAAGTCGTTTCAGTTACTTTTTGAGCACAGTCTTGTTGTTGGGCGTGACCTTTAGTAATCTCGTTGTCCGTAGCGGTGTGCTGACATCCGGCGCTCCCCACTTGCAGCCAGGGCCATTTTTTCCTTTCTTTGTCATTTACTTTCTTACTGCTGTAGGTTGGGGAGTTGTCAATGTTCGGCGGGCATACCAACGTTGCCTTACTTCAATTTCACGACGGCGTATGATTTATTTGGCAGCCACCTTTGCAGCGCCTGCGGCGGGGGTTTTTCCCTACTTGCTGCTCACCAATTGGCCGGCTTCTGCACACCGTATCGCATTCTGGTCGCTGCTGATATTGGGAAATGTGGGCGTTGGCTTGATGTTGGTACTCTTGTCCTATAGCGTAGCTTTTTTTGGTGCGCTTACTGCTGACCGAGCAATCAAGCATCGGCTAGTACGCTTTTTGCTGCGCGGACCGCTCGTCGCTACGTTGGTGGTTGTCGTCATCATTGTTGCATCACAGGCGGAGGGATGGCTCGGTCTTCCAAATCGCCGAGTGATGATTTTTGGCGTTGTTGGTGTGATTCTATTCCTTCAACTTGGTATTGAATTGGCGAAACCACTTATCGACCGAGCACTGTATCGTCAGGATCAGCCCGAGATCGCGTGGATCCAAGAACTGAGCAACCGGTTGTTGACTACGACAGATCTACGCCAGTTTTTGGAAAATGTTCTCACCGCTCTGTGCGACTTGTTGCAAGTCGAGACAACTTTTATAGCTGTGATAGATGGCGGCATTCCTCACCTGGAGGTTGTATGCGGCCCGCTATCGCCAGGTACAGCAGATAGTTTGCCACCAGAGGCATGGCAAGATTCGGTCGAGGGTAACGTATCTCCCAATCGGCATATCGAACGACACGGAAACATATTTGTATGGGATGGGTATTGGTTAGTTCCTTTGCGCACATCGTCCTCTCAAAATGCAAAGGAGAGCACAAGAGGAGACGTGATCGGAGTGATCGGCATCGCAGCGCGGTCTCCTACGCCCGACCCGAGTCCAGAGGAACAAGCAGGGATGCAAACACTTTTTACCCAGGCCACAGCGGCACTAGAAGACCGCCTGCTTCAGCAAAGCATCTTTAGCGCCCTTGAACGGATCACGCCAGAGATCGAGGATATTCAGCGGCGTCGCGGAGTGGCACACTATGTGGGACAAGAAGCGCTTGCCCGGCTCAGCCCGGCAGAGGATGCTGAATTCCGACAGTGGGTCAGAGATGCGCTCAGCCATTACTGGGGCGGACCCAAATTAACCACAAGTCCACTCTTGTCTTTGCACGTGGTAGAACGTACAGTACAAGAGTACGACGGTAACGTGATGAAGGGGTTTCGGGCTGTGCTGAAACAAGCCATCGAGCGTCTGCGCCCTGCCGGTCAGCGTCAGATGACAGCACCAGAGTGGATTCTGTACAACATTCTCGAACTCAAGTTTCTCCAGGGACGCAAAGTGCGTGAGATCGCGCTGAGGCTGGCGATGAGCGAGGCCGATCTCTATCGCAAACAACGTATCGCCATCGAGGCAGTGGCACAAACACTGACAGAAATGGAGCAGGAGGAATTGAACGGCCAAGAAACCGATCTCGAGATCACTTGACGTTTGACAAGGTGTTGGCACTGCCATATAATCATTGTAGGTTGGGGATAAAGGTATGCACAGGGCAAAATGCGGTGGTTGATGTTATGGTGTAGGAACGGGAGGATAAAGAGCGATGGGAGAGATGGGGATTTGGATACCTGGGAATGCACCGCCGGATGAAGGATATTGGGAAACGCTGCTGCGTGACGGAGAGAATGGATATGCAGCACCTCTCGCCACTCGAGAGGTGCATGTCCAAAAAGATTACGATCAAAAAGATTACGATCAAAAAGATTACGAGAGCAGTAAAGATCTTGAAACCTCGCCCAGTGTATCAGTAACACCAAAGCACACAACCGTTCAAGATCAGTGGCAGGCTGCCCACGAGGCAATGAAACAAGGCAAAGTAGTCAAGCTCCCCATCGTTGGGTGCAATCGGGGAGGGGTGTTGGTGGGCTGGGATGGATTGCGTGGCTTTGTCCCTGCTTCTCACCTGCTAAACCTCTCGCCCTCGGCAGATGAGGATGAACGGCAGAACGAGTTGCAGAGCCTTGTTGGAAGCCAGCTACACCTCAAGATCATCGAATTGGACCCAGAGCAGGAACGGTTTGTTCTTTCAGAACGAACCTCTCTCCTTGATGAAAGCCAGCGCCAGGAACTATTGGATGCTCTTTGCCCGGGTGATATATGCAAAGGACGGGTGAGCAATATCTGCTCTTTTGGGGCCTTTGTGGATCTAGGCGGGTTGGAGGGATTGGTGCATGTCTCGGAGCTGTCGTGGGGCAGGGTTGATCACCCCAGCGACGTTCTAGAAAAGGACCAATCTGTACAAGTTTACGTCCTCAATATGAACCGGAAGCGTGGGCGTGTGGGATTGAGCATCAAGCGACTACAGCCCGATCCATGGCAATCGGCTGAAGATCGCTACCAGATCGGCCAGACCATCGAGGGAATCATCACCCATATCGTGGATTTTGGAGCTTTTGCGCGGATCGAAGAAGGGCTAGAAGGGCTGATTCACGTATCTGAGCTTGCCGAAGGAAATTCCCTTCATCCCCGCAGCATAGTGCGAAAAGGAGACACCGTGGCCGCACGAGTTCTCAATATTGATAGTGGGCGACGCCGAATGGGACTGAGTCTACGACAAACCGAAACTACCACTTTGTGGTGATAGATAGCAGGATAAAAAATGACCAAACGGAGCCAAAAGAAAACTTCCAAACCTCAAATTGATTGGTGGGACATCCTAACCAGTCCACAGGTGCAGCAAATTCTAGCCCTGCTCATCGCAATGGTGGGCGTGATTATGTTGCTGGCTCTTTTCCGGGTCACCACGGGGCGTTGGGCCGATGCGTGGACAAATTTTTTGCAATACTGGTTGGGTTGGGGGGCCTACCCTGCAGCCGTGACTATCGTGTTGACCGGGTTGTTGTGGCTTCAGCATCATCTGGACCGTCCGTTAAAATGGCGGTGGCGTCCATTTGTTGGTGCAGAACTGGCGATCTTTGGTCTGATGGCATTGACCCACACGGTTGTGGGTCGAGATGATTTGTGGATGCTGGTCGGAAAACCTTGGGGAGGTGGGTTAGTTGGCTGGGCGGTATCCGCTTTACTCTCCAAATACCTGGGTTGGCCTATTGCCGCATTGATCTTGTTGGCGCTATCCGCACTGGGCTTGTGCTGGACCTTTGATGTGACCATTGACGATATTACACGATCTGCGGGGACCGTTGGAGGGATGCTGGCTGGTTACGCGTCGCGCCGAGGTTCAGACGGTCATACTGCGCGTGAAATCTCCTCGCCTCAATCGCGCTCTTCAACCAGGTCCGCAGCGCAGCCAAAACCACAACCGGCAGCGCGCACCACCAAAAGGCAACATGCTCCTTCCACCCCACAAAAAGCTACACCGCCACTCCAACCACGTCCGGCTTCTGCTGCTGCCAAAAAACCTCGGCGCGCTGCGCCGCGCAAAACTACGCCCGCGCCACCACCCGCTACGCCCTATCTTCCGCGTCAGTTCAACCTGCCCCCGGTCACTCTGCTGAATGACTCTGAAGGGCCGGCATTGACCGATGAAGAGATCCGCGAAAAATCAAGCGTCATCAAGGAAACGCTAAAACAGTTTGGCCTGCCGGTAGAGGTCACCGAAGTGCGCGTTGGCCCCACAGTCACGCAGTTTGGTATTACACCTGGTATCGTGGAACGTTCTGGGAGTGGGGGACGCAAAGTGCGGGTCAGCCAAATCAGTGCTCTGTCGGACGATCTGGCATTGGCATTGGCGGCTTCCCGCATCCGAGTCGAGGCTCCTGTGCCTGGCCGCCCCGTCGTCGGCATCGAGGTGCCCAACAGCAGCATCCAACTGGTGGGCATCCGTGAGGTGATGGAATCACCGGCATTCCGCAAACTTGAATCGCCCCTTGCCTTTGCGCTGGGGCAAGATGTGGCCGGAGAGCCGGTCGCAGCCAACTTGTCCCGAATGCCTCACTTGTTGATAGCCGGCACCACTGGGTCGGGAAAGTCGATCTGTATCAAGGCCATTACCACGTGTTTGATGTATAACAATACCCCCAATGACTTAAAATTGGTTATGATCGATCCCAAGATGGTGGAACTTGTGCGCTTTAACGGGCTGCCGCATCTCTACGGTCGGGTGGAAGTAGACCTGGAGCGAATTGTCAAAGTGCTGCGTTGGGTCGCGTGGGAAATGGACAGACGCTACAAGAGCTTTGCTGCCACTGCCGCACGCAATATTGAGGACTATAACAAGCAAGCAAAGAAAAAAGAGGAACCACTCTTGCCTCGTATGGTCGTGCTGATAGACGAGTTGGCTGATCTGATGATGTCGGCCCCCGAAGAAGTTGAGCGCACCATTTGTCGTATTGCACAGATGGCTCGTGCCACCGGCATTCACCTGATCGTGGCGACGCAGCGACCGAGCACTGACGTGGTCACGGGTCTGATCAAGGCTAACTTTCCGGCCCGCATATCCTTTGCCACCGTCAGTCAGATCGATTCACGCGTAATCCTGGATATGCCGGGTGCAGAGACATTGATGGGGCGCGGTGACATGCTCTATCTGGCATCTGACGCGGGTTATCCAGTGCGCGTGCAAGGTTGCTTTGTTGCAGAAGAGGAAGCAGAGCGCGTGGTGGAATTCTGGCGTGAACAGATAGGCCCAGTTGAAGAAGAGGCTCCCTGGGAACGGATGATGCGGCCAGAAGAACAGCAGCAGGATGGGGATGATGAGCAAGATGAAATGTTGCAGCGGGCAATTTCCGTGGTGCGAAGCACCGGTACCGCCTCGGCCTCCCTCTTGCAGCGACGTCTGCGCATCGGGCACCCGCGTGCAGCCCGCCTGATGCGAACAATGGAAGAGATGGGTGTCGTCGGTCCACCCGAGGCCGCCGGACGTACCCGTCGCGTTATTATTGGCAACGGGGATTAGGCCCAACAGGCATTGGGATAACGTTTACCCAGCCTCGACCAACACTTTGAGGTTGGCCAAACTGCGCCGGATAGAATTACGAGTAGCCGTGCGCTGGCCCAACGTATCGGTAATGCGAGTGAGAAAGTTGCGGTGTTCGTATTTCCAAAGCACTGTGACGCAGGTACCCCCACCCACAGAATCAAATCTCCAACTCTCGCTGCCACTCTTGAACGGACTGCTGGGCGCGGCGTTGATCACGCGCAGCGTTGAAGCACGGGGAAACTGAAATTCAGTATACTCGGCATCCCAACTAAACAAAAACTTTTTCGCGCGACCGGCGTCAATGCTAAGCAGTGTCCCCCGGCGAACCATGTTGGACGAAAGTAACTCGACGCCCACCACCCGATCATTCCATTCGGTCCAACGGTCGGCGTTGTGGCAAAGTTTAAAAACAGTGGCCGGTGCCGCTGCGATTTCGATAGATTCCTCAATACTGGGCATATTCTTCTCCTGGGCATTATGGCAAAATGTACACGCTGACCATTATACTATGACCTGTGCTTCGCCGCCAGAAATTTTGAGAATCACTCACGCTATTTCCAAGAAATCAAATTCAGCCACATAGCCTGTGACAATAGGGCTACAGGCATATATGCCGCTCTGAACGACGTCAGCCTCACTATGCAAGTGTGCAATGCGCATTTGAGACCAAGAAGCATGATCCAATTTGAACTCGACGATATAATCCCTACCTTCCTTGCGTATTCTGAGTTCGATCTCGTTATTCTCAGGGCTAGAATCCTGCGTTGACCAGTCTGAATAGCCAAAGTTTGTGACGACCACGCCCAAACGGCTCAATGTTTCATTCTCATATTCGACCGAGGTCTTGAGCCAAAAATCCTTGGATATTCTGATCATCAAGCCAGCTTGATCGTATTGATGCTGAGGGAAAAACCGTACACAGGTGGATAGAACAAAATCACCGCTTGACCTATAAAACAGACAATGGCCATTGTCATGTTCAAATCCATAATGGGTTTTCTGCCAGAAATCTGTCTTTTCCGGCTTGATTACCAAGCTGCCCCGTTCGATTTTCCATTCGTGTGGCTCATTGAACCAATAAAGCGATGGTGAAATCTCACCTTGAAAGTCCTCGCGGAACAAACTCTTTGTCATTTACTTTCCTCCAATATCATTCAGCGACACAAGAATACCAACTGCAACACGCGTTCATGATATTGCAGATTGAGCCGAAAGTCAAAATTGGCAAGCTTCCCCAGGTATGTTATACTTCTGCCTGGCTGTTTTCAAGACAACAAAAATGGAGGTATTACAGTGTCGACAGGCGATATGAGCAAGTTTCTCGTGACTGGTGCGTGCGGCCAAATCGGCTCCGAACTCGTCCCCGCGCTGCGGAAACGATATGGAGCCGACAACGTCGTCGCCACCGACATTGAGGAATCGAATCCCGCGCTGCGTGAGGGAGGTCCGTTCGAGTTTTTGGACGTGACTCAGCGGGGGGCCATCGGCGCGGTGGTGGACCGGTACCGCATCGATACCATCTACCATCTGGCTGCTATTCTTTCTGCTACTGGTGAGAAAAAGCCGCAACTGGCCTGGACGGTTAATCTCACCGGCATGTACAAAATCCTGGAAATCGCTCGGGAACGTCAAGTGAAGCGAGTTTTCTGTCCCAGTTCCATTGCCGCTTTCGGGCCGGAGACCCCCAGGGACGACACGCCCCAAGAGACGATTTTGCGTCCGACGACGATGTACGGGGTCACCAAGGTGGCGGGGGAATTGCTGGGTAACTATTATTTCCAACGCTTTGGCTTGGACGTACGCAGCATCCGCTATCCAGGCATCATCAGTAGCGAGGCCCCACCTGGCGGCGGCACCACCGACTATGCCGTGGAAATTTTTTACGAGGCCATTCGGCACAAACGCTACACCTGCTTTCTACAAGAGGACACCGTTTTACCAATGATGTATATGCCGGATTGCATCAAGGCCACCCTGGATTTGATGGGTGCCGATCTCGACAGCCTCAAACACCACGCTGATTTCAACCTGGCAGCGATGAGTTTCAGTCCTGCCGAGTTGGTGGTGGAAATTCAAAAGCATATTCCCGAGTTTATTTGTGACTATCAGCCCGACTATCGTCAAGAGATCGCCAATTCTTGGCCCCGTACCATTGATGATAGTGCCGCGCAAGAGGAGTGGGGCTGGGAGCCAGAATATGATTTGGCAGCGATGGTAGCCGACATGCTGGAAAAGCTTGGCAATAGATATGCCGAGGGGCAATTGTAAAGCCTCGAATTAAGCCGTGATCAGCAAATATTTGAACAAGGAGTGAAAAAAGTGGGCGACAAGCTAGATTTTATGCGACAAGAGCTTGAGGCCGCCAAGGCCGAAAAGCGATATACCAACATCCGCACGATGGATTCCCCCGCTGATGGTTGGATGGTGGTGGATGGCAAAAAGGTACTGAATTTCTGCACCAACAACTACCTGGGGTTGGCCAATCACCCAGAGATCAAGGCGATCGCCAAAAAGGCCGTGGACGATTGGGGGGTGGGACCGGGCGCAGTGCGCACCATCGCTGGTACCCAGCAATTGCACGTGGATTGCGAGCGACGTTTGGCCGAATTCAAGCGCGTTGAGGCATCGCTGCTGGTGCAGACTGGCTTTTGTGCCAACCAGGCCGCTATCCCGCCGCTGGTGGGCCGAGACAAGAAAGCGGGCGTACAGGATTGCATCTTTTCCGACCGGCTCAATCATGCCAGTATTATCGACGGGGCACGGTTGAGTGGGGCCAAGATCATCGTCTACGAACATTGCGATCCGGTCAGTTTGGAAGCACAGATCAAAGAGCACCTGCCCAATTTTCGGCGCGGGCTGATGATCACCGACGGCGTGTTCTCGATGGATGGCGATGTCGCGCCGCTGGACAAACTGTACGAGGTCGCGGCCAAGTACGACGTGCTGACGATGGTGGACGACGCTCACGGCGAAGGTGTGCTGGGGCAGGGGCGTGGCATCGTGGCCCACTTTGGTTTGGAAGGCAAGTTTGACGTTGAAATCGGCACGCTCTCCAAGGCCTTTGGTGTGATGGGGGGTGTCATAGCTGGTAAAGGCGTGGTCATCGACTATATTCGGCAAAAAGCGCGCCCCAATCTCTTTTCCAGTGCGCTCACCCCGGCCGATACGGCTGCTTGTATGGCCTCGGTGGATTACGTCGAGGCTCACCCGGAACTGGTGGAGAAATTGTGGGAGAACGCCGAGTATTTCAAGGCTGGTATCAAGAAACTGGGTATAGACACTGGCCGCACTGAGACCCCCATAGTGCCGGTGATGCTGGGTGACGTTAAATTGGCCAAAGAGTTTAGCGCCAAGCTGTTCGCGTATGGCGTGTTTGCTATGGCATTAGGCTTTCCCACCGTCCCGCGAGGGGCGGCGCGCATCCGCGTGATGAACACTGCCGCGCACACCCACGACGATTTGGACAAGGGACTGGAGATATTTGAAAAGGTGGCAAAGGAATTAAGCGTCATCTAGGCGAACGATAGTGCAAGAGGGCAGGCTCGCTCTGTGAGCCTGCCCTTATTTGATAAGGGGGGAAGCGTGTTCGAGTTTTACGATCCGGGTGAGTTGATTGACCAAGATTTGACACTCGTTTTGGTTGAAAAATACCCAGGTAACCCGGACATAAATTTTGTTCCTGCCTACAAGTTCAAAATGACACTGATGGGCCAGGACGACGGAATCGGTCACATTGATCTGCGGGTTGGAAATACAGATCGCATTGTGATGTATGGCGGACACATTGGTTACGGTGTCGAACTGGAACACAGAGGGCATAGGTACGCGGCTAGGGCTTGCCGGTTGCTCTTGCCCCTGGCGCAGAGTCACGAGTTGGAAACTGTTTGGATCACGTGTAACCCGGACAATATACCGTCCAGAAAAACTTGCGAGCTTGTCGGTGCTAAACTGGTCGAAATCGTTGACTTGCCGGAGGACAGCGACATGTACCAAGAGGGAGAGCGCCAAAAGTGCCGTTATCGCATTGATTTGTAATAAAGGAAAAAATGACACAAAACAGCAATGTATCTCAATCGTCTCATAAGCGCGTGTGGCAGGTTGTTTTCGGTTGTGCTGCGCTTTTACTGACGCTCTGCCTCATCATATCCCTAATTGCCAACGTTGGCTTGGGCGGCTGGGCGCTGTGGACCCGTTGGGAATTACAGCGGGAACAAGAGCACGCGGCGGACCTGGAATCTCAGGTGCAGCGATTGTCCCAATTATTGCAAGAGAGCGGTGTAGAGATTCCGCTGGACCCAGCCGACTCGCAATTGATGGACACCACCGGAGAACAGGTAGCCGGATTGCGTGGACTTTTGCCCACAGAACCGGTCGAGCGGGCGCTAATGACCCAGGATCAGTTGCACGAACGAATGCGGCAGGACTTTGAGGAAGAATTCCCGCCCAATGAGGCACGCGATTACGCGCTCACACTGGCTGCCTTTGATTTTGTCGACCCTGACTTGGACATGTATAACTTGTTGCTCCAGTTGTACACCGAGCAAGTCGCCGGATTCTATGACCCTGAAACCGAGCAAATCTATGTCATCGCCGATCTTGGCTCGATGGGGCAGATGGAGCGATTGATCTATGCCCATGAATTCACGCACGCCTTGCAAGATCAGTATTTTGACTTGGAGGGATTGGGCATTGGCGACGATGACGCTGAGGAGAAATACGACGCCGAATATCTGAGCGCCGTACAAGCATTGGTGGAAGGGGATGCCCGCCTGATGGAGCAGCAATTCCTTCAATCCTACTACTTGCAGGACGAGTTGGCTGAATTGCTGCAGGAATCGCTAGAGGTGGACACGACAGTGCTCGACACCGTTCCGGATGTCCTAAGTCAAAGCCTGTTCTTTCCCTATGAATACGGGCAGCAGTTTGTCGAGGCGCTGTATGCGGAGGGCGGTTGGTCTGTGGTGGATGCTGCCTATGCCAATCCGCCTGTCTCGACTGAGCACATCCTCCACCCTGACCGTTACCTTGCTGGAGACATGCCGCAACTCGTCTCTTTGCCCCCTCTGACCGATACTTTGGGGACGGGTTGGCGTCAGGCAGATGAGGACGTGATGGGTGAGTATTTTACCTATCTCTATCTGGCGCAACAGATTCCTCAGGAGGATGCCAAAGCAGCCACCAAAGGGTGGGGAGGGGACCGGTACATGATCCATCATCGCCAGTCGGATGGGTCGCTCGTGATGGCACTGCGCACTGTTTGGGATACATCCGCCGACGCGAAGGAATTTGTGGACGGCTATGTTGCTTACGCTGAAGGACGATTTGGTCATTCTGTCGATATGACAAATGGTGCGCGATTGTGCTGGGCGGGAGATACTGATCACCTGTGTCTCGTCTGGAACTCGGCTAGCACCACTGTTGTTCGCGGACCAGACGAAACGACCGTCGAGTTGGTGCTGGAGGCAGTAAGCGCCGAGTGAACGAGTAAACGAACAGGTTTGATGGAGGGCAGGCTCAACGCGAGCCTGCCTTTTTTTGTTACCAAACCGTAACGTCGTTGTAATGGATAGACAATGACAACTGAGGCATAATGGGGATGGTGATTGAATAAAAGGGAGGGTAATTATGCGTAGGATATTGATCATTGGAATACTACTTGCGTTGAGCCTGACACTGGCGGTGCCGGCCTTTGCACAGGATTCCACTATCCACATTGTGCTGCGGGGTGAAAATCTGTTCCGCATCGGGTTGCGCTATGGGGTGACGGTGGATGCGTTGGTAACAGCCAATAGCTTGAGCAATGCCAGCCACATCTATGTCGGGCAGCGGTTGGTCATCCCTAATGGGAGCACGAGCAGTCCACCAGCATCTTCAAGCGTGCATATTGTACAGCCGGGAGAGACTCTCTCTCGAATCGCGTTGCAGCACGGTGTTACCTCCCAGGCGATTGCTGCCGCCAACGGCATCGCCAATCCCAATCTCATCTACGTGGGGCAGCGACTGGTGATCCCAGGCGATAATGGCACACCGCCATCATCATCAAGCCAAACGTATACCGTACAGCCCGGTGATACGCTCTCGGCTATTGCACTCCGTTTTGGTGTCTCGACGTGGTCGTTGGCCCAGACGAACAACATTCGCAATCCGGCTCTGATCTATGTTGGGCAAGTGTTGCTCATTCCCAGCGGGGCCTCTACATCCAATCCACCAACTGGCAGTCGCTGGATCGACATAGACCTCAGTGCGCAGCGGGTCACTGCCTATGTGGGGAATACAGCTGTGCGCAGTACGCTCGCCTCGACTGGTCTTCCTGCCACACCAACCCCTACGGGTCAATTCTATATCTATGTCAAATATGTATCCACTTTGATGACCGGGCCTGGCTATTATTTGCCCAATGTGCCCTACACGATGTATTTTTACCACGGCTATGGCATTCACGGCACCTACTGGCATTCCAACTTTGGTTATCCGATGAGCCACGGTTGCGTCAACCTGCCCACGTCTGAAGCGCAGTGGTTCTTTAATTGGGCATCTGTAGGTACGCTGGTCAACATCCATTATTGATGGCGTGATGCGTAAAACGTGAAAACGTGAGGCGTAAAGATTTGCCTCACGTTTTCGCGTCTTATTTTTTTTCAAGTGTCACTTTGTCGTTTCAACGCGTTGCCAAAGCACATCCAGAGGACGGCGGAGTAATCGCACGTTGATGAACACCAGCAGCCACAAGTGCAGCCGGGCGGCAAAGAGAAGCAGCGTCCAGGGAAATTCTCGCAAGTGTCGAGGATACCGTAGTGCCAATCGCGTGCCGTATAGGATTTCCAGCCAAGCCGAGCGCATACGCACCGGTGATTGACGTATATAGTCTTGGGCATAACCACCAGCGGAACGGACCTTTTGCCGTAGCCAGTCGCGGTAGGTGGTGGGGTATTTGACAAATACGCACGCGTCAGGTGCATAGCCGACGCGGTAGCCCTGCTGGGCGATGATGTGCGAGATCACAGCATCCTCTGCCAGGGCATCTTTTGGTATGTGCTTGATCAGCGTGCGACGAAAGGCAAAGAAATAGCCAGAGCAGACCAAGAAATCACCGGCCCGGTTGCGATCCAGTCGCATCCGGTGGATGCCTTCGGTGAGCAAGTATGACCAATACCCCAACATTGTGTCACGTGGACTGGTGCTGTGGGGATGTCCTGTTACTGCTCCAACCTCTGGGTCTTTGAAGGGGGCCAGTAGAGGGGCCAGGGCATTCTCGGCCACAAACACATCTCCATCGCTGAGCACAACGATGTCGCCTTGGGCCGCTTTTAGTCCAGCATTCAGTGCGGTGGGTTTGCCGCGTTGGCAATCGGCCACGTGACGCACGATGGGGTAACGGGCGGCGTAATCGTCCACCACGGCAGTTGTTTCAGGGTCTGGAGACACGACCAAGATCTCGGCATCGCTGGGCAGTTGGTGCAGAAATGCTTCGATGGCCTGACCTATTGTTGCTGCTTCACGGAAGGCAGTGATGAGTATGGTGAGCATACGAGTAAATTATAGGCAATGCTACGATCAAGTCAAATAGTGAAAAGTGCCCAAAACCCCTCTGGTGTTCTTCATTTTGCGAGAAACAGCAAGGGCGGGGTTTTGGGCCTTTGTCAAAAAGCTGTTTCTTGGTAGGGGATTGAGAATTAGGCGTTTTTGTTGTTTTTGGCATCACCGTTGCCTCCAGGCACACAAACCAACCCCTGGCTCACGGCATAAGCGGCTGCCTGGGCGCGGTTCCTGACCCCTAGTTTGGTAAGAATGCTGCGTAGATGGTTCTTGACCGTATTGTGCGCAATGCCTAATTCCGTTGCAATTTCTTGATTGGAATAACCATCCACGATCAGTGCCAGAACCTCGCACTCGCGCGCCGAAAGTATCCCACTTATGGCGGATTGTGTGGCAGGTCGGCTCCGTTGTGCTAACTGGTGGAACAGCTTGCCCGTCATCGTTCGCGATATTGGAACTTCTCCCAACATTGCGCCTCGCAAATATTGGAAAAGCGTTTCTGGCAACAGATCTTTGAGCAGGTACCCATCCGCTCCATACCGTACAGCAGTAGCCAGGTCTTGCTCATCTTCAGATACGGTCAGCATCACCACTCGCACATTTGGCATCTGGCCCTTGATGCGACGGGTAGCCTCCAGTCCATCGCAGTCAGGCATACGAATGTCCATCAGTACCAGATCAGGACGCAATGATTGGGTTTGCTCAATCGCTTCCAGGCCATCCGTTGCTTCCCCAACGACCTCGAAATCAGGTTGAGCGTCGAGCAACCGAGCTAGCCCTTTGCGGAATAACAAGTGGTCGTCTACCAGCAGAATGCGCAACGAGTTCATCGCCGCTATTATACCCGCTTCTGGCCCTCAGGCAATATCGACGTCATGGGGATTTTCAAAGCGGAACAGGGTTGAAAACCAATCCAAAAAACAGACTGCGAACGTCGAGTTCATGCTCTGAATTTGCGAATACTTTGACACCGTTCTGCCCGCTTTGACAGTATTTCTGAGACACGTTATAATTGTGTATAATTGACACCAATGGAGGAGTTGTATGTCGTTGGAAGATCGACCACGTCCGTTTGTGACTGTAGACGTAATCATCTTTACCCTGCGCAGTAGTGATTTGCAGGTATTGCTCGTAAAACGAAAATACTCGCCGTTTGAGGGAATGTGGGCTATTCCTGGGGGGTTTGTGGTCATAAACGAATCGCTGGAAGAGGCAGCGTTGCGCGAGTTGGAGGAGGAAACAGGCGTTCGCGATGTTTACCTGGAGCAGCTTTACACTTTTGGAAACGTCGATCGTGACCCCAGAGGGCGCGTCATCACGGTATCATATTTTGCACTGATTCCTGCTGCTGCAATTGACCCCCGTGCTGGCTCCGATGCTGTCGAAACCCGTTGGTGGTCTGTGTATGATTTACCCTCGCTTGCCTTTGATCACACCAGTATGCTGTCTTATGCGCTTCAACGGTTGCGTTACAAATTAGAGTACGCCGCTGTCGGATTCGAGTTGCTGCCCGAGGTATTCACGCTCAGCGAACTACAGGCCGCCTACGAGATTGTCCTGGGAGAAAAGCTGGACAAGCGTAACTTTCGGCGCAAAATCCTGGGCGCGGAGGTCATTGAAGAGACCGAGATGTACCGGACCGGAGAAGGGCGTCCGGCCAAACTTTACCATTTTCGGGATGATTCTGTGGCCGAGGTAAAGGCGCGGCGCTTGTTTCCTTGATTGCGCGCCACGAAATTCTTGACAAGCGTTATTTTTTGGTGTATACTTAGTGTGCATTAAACACTAACGCTTTTCTTTTTGCTGACCGTTAGTGTATAAAATACACAAATCAAAAAGGAGATGTTGATGGTTATTTCTTAGCAAATTGCTGTATGGTTGCGCGAACAACTCGCCTCCACCGGTGCGGATGGCTTTGCCTGCGGCCTCAGTGGCGGGGTGGACTCGGCTCTGGCGGCGGCTCTGGCGGTGCGCGCGGTTGGTTCGGAGAACATTCTGGCTGCTCTTATGCCCTGCCACTCCCAGCCGGAGGACGCCACGTTGGGCCAACTCGTCGCCGACACATTCGGCATTCGCACCATCACCGTGGAATTGAGCGCAGCCTATGATGCGCTCGTCGCCCAATTCCCGCCGGATTCAGTGTCCGGCGGCATGGCGGCTGCCAACGTCAAGCCCCGCCTGCGGATGACGACCCTGTATTACCTGGCACAATCCCACAACTACCTGGTGCTCGGTTCCGGCAACAAGACGGAACTGCAAATAGGATACTTTACCAAACACGGCGACGGCGGGGTGGATTTGCTGCCGTTGAGCACACTCAACAAGGCCGAGGTGTGGGGGTTGGCTCGCGAGTTGGGAGTGCCGAGAGAGGTGGTCGAGCGAGCGCCCAGCGCCGGACTCTGGCCCGGACAGACCGACGAGGGCGAAATGGGCATCACCTATGCCGAGTTGGATCGAACGCTCGCCGCGATTGAGGCGGGAGACACCTCGGGCATTGACCCGGCGACCCTGGAAAAGGTGCAGGGAATGATGGCCCGTTCCGCTCACAAGCGGGTTATGCCGCCCAGTTTTCAATTGGAGTAATGATTCTATGCAAAACATACTTGATGCTGCCCAACCGTTGATCGAATTGACCATCGTCGAGGACATTGGACCGGGCGATGCCACGTCTGAAGCGGTGATGTCGTCTGATTTGGTGCTGTACGGGCGCATTGTTGCCAAGGGCGCGGGCGTCATTGCGGGTCTGCCCATCGCCGAGGCGGTCTTTACGCGCATAGACCCGGCCTTGCGCTTGACGGCCCACGTTCGAGATGGCGACAGGGTAAAGCCAGGTGAGTTGGTGGCAAAAGTGAGCGGACCGGGCCGGGGGATACTGACAGCGGAGCGGACCGCCCTCAACTTTTTGCAACAACTTTCTGGTATTGCGACCCTCACCCGTTCTTTTGTGGATGCCGTCGCGGGTACTGGCGCGACGATTCTGGACACCCGCAAGACCCGTCCCGGCTACCGCGTGCTGGACAAGTACGCGGTGCGTATGGGCGGCGGACAGAACCACCGGATGAGCCTCTACGATATGATGATGGTCAAGGATAATCATATAGATGCTGCCGGTTCAATCTTTGCCGCTGTCGAGCGGGCCCGCGCGACCTATCCAGATTTGCCTATCGAGGTTGAGGTCAGGAACATGGACGAGTTGGGCGAGGCGCTAGCTCTGGATGTTGATCGCGTCATGTTGGATAATATGAGCTTGGATGAGATGCGAGATGCGGTGCGGATGACTGCTGGCAGGGTGCCTTTGGAAGCTTCAGGTGGTATCAACCTGGAGCGCGTTGCTGCTATCGCTGGAACCGGTGTGGACTATATCTCGGTCGGTGCACTCACCCATTCGGCTCCTGCCCTCGACTTGAGTATGAAAATCGCCTCTCGACCTCCCAACCTCGAGCCACAAACTCACGCCCTTGAATCTCGGATATCGGATCTCAAATCCCAACTGGGTGACCAATTGGTGATTTTGGGCCATCATTACCAACGAGATGAGGTTATCCAGTTCGCTGATTTTCGCGGGGACTCGCTCAAGCTAGCCCGTGAGGCTGCCAACTGCCGTGAGGCCAAGTATATTGTCTTTTGTGGTGTGCACTTTATGGCCGAGACAGCCGCTATCTTGGCTCAACCTGGTCAGACTATCCTATTGCCCGATCTGGATGCCGGTTGCCCGCTGGCGGCGATGGCCGATCTGTCGGACGTGGAGCATGCGTGGGCACAATTGGGTGAGGTGATGGACGTTGAACGGGAGGTCACACCGGTGACCTATGTTAACTCGGCTGCTGATCTAAAAGCCTTTTGTGGTCAACACGGCGGCGTGGTCTGTACTTCTTCAAATGCGCAAGATGTTCTCTCGTGGGCGTTGGCCCGGCGGCCTCGTGTCCTTTTCTTCCCTGACCAGCATTTGGGCGGAAACACCGCCAAACGAATGGATATGCCACTAGAGGAAATGCTGGTATGGAATCCGAGTCGTCCTCTTGGTGGTCACGATGTTGCGACTGTGCAAAGAGCAAGAGTCTTTCTCTGGCGGGGTTGGTGCGCTGTGCACCAACGCTTTCTCGCTGCGGATGTGAAGGCGTGGCGCGAGCGAGATTCAGAGGTTCGCGTTATCGTTCACCCAGAATGCAAGATGGAGGTTGTGGACTTGGCCGACGAGGCTGGTTCTACGGCTTTTATCATCCGTCGCGTGACGGAATCTCCTCCGGGCAGCAAGTGGGCGATTGGCACCGAGTTTAATCTCGTCAACCGCCTCAAGAATGAGCATCCAGAAAAGTCTATTTTCTCCCTTTCGCAGAAACCGAGCCTTTGTAGGACGATGAATCTGATCACGTCGGAAAAGCTGGCCCACGTGTTGGATGGGCTTGCCCAAGGTAAAGTGGTCAATTCGGTCACCGTCTCGCCCGACGTGGCTCGCTACGCGCGGGTAGCGTTGGAGCGGATGTTGGAGGTGGGGCGATGAACGTCCACCAGACGGATGTTCTCATCATCGGCTGCGGCATTGCGGGTGCGACGGCTGCGCTGCGTCTGGCTCGTGACCGGCAGCGTCAGATCACCCTTATCACCCGTGCCACAGATCCAGAAGAGAGCAATTCTCGTTATGCTCAAGGGGGCATTGTTACGTTGGGCGAGGAAGACGGTACGGACCTCATTGTCAAAGATATTCTGGCTGCCGGTGCTGGTCTGAGCTTGCCCTCCGCGGCTCGTATCCTTGCCGACGAGGGGCCTGGACTGGTCCGCGAGATTCTTTTAGAGACTGTGGGGGTTTCTTTCGACCAGATGGCTGACGGGCGGCTGGCATACGGGCGAGAAGGCGCTCACTCGTGCCCTCGCATTCTTCATGTTGGGGACGCCACCGGACGTGCTATCGTTCAAGCGCTCATCACTGCTTTGCAGAGTCTGCCCAATGTCCGCATCGTCACCTCGGCTACTGCTGTGGACCTGATCACGTTCCCTCACCATGCCCAGGACCCCCTGGCTGTCTACGAGCCTATTGCGTGTCATGGGGCTTATGTTTTTGAACCATCTGATCGCACTGTCCGTAGCTATTTGGCGGGAACAACCATTCTCGCCACTGGTGGCTTGGGGCGCATCTATCGTCACACCACCAACCCTGATGGATCTCGGGGGGATGGGCTGGCAATGGCCTACCGGGCCGGCGCACGCGTCATCAATGCCGAGTACGTCCAATTCCACCCCACGGCTCTCGCTGTGCCTGGTGGAGAAGGGTTCCTTATCTCGGAGGCCGTGCGGGGGGAGGGAGGGCGGTTGCTCACCCCCGACGGGCAACCCTTTATGCAAACGTATGCTCCTCAGTGGGGTGACTTGGCGCCTCGTGACGTGGTGGCCCGCGCTATCCATCACGAGATGGTTGAGCATGGCTATCCTTATGTGCTGCTCGATATTCACTCTGCTCTTCCACCAAATCGTATTCGGGAACGCTTTCCCACCATTCACGCTCGTTGTCTGGCCCTGGGAGTAGACGCGACTAGCCAGCCCATTCCGGTTGTTCCTGCCGCTCATTATTTTTGCGGCGGTGTCTGGACCGATGAATGGGGGCATACGACTGTTCAGAATCTCTATGCTGTGGGTGAGGTTGCTTGTGCGGGCGTTCATGGTGCGAATCGCTTGGCTAGCACATCGCTATTGGAAGGGCTTGTCTGGGGGAACCGCGCAGCGCGGGATATCGCTGCCAGAAGATTCTCATCTGCCGTTGATTCTACTAGCGTGCCACACTGGGAAGATGAAGGATTGGAGGAAGAGGCTGACCCCGCCCTGATCTGGCGGGATATGCGGACGATGCAACACACAATGTGGCATTACGTGGGGCTTGTCCGCTCGACCCGGCGGCTGGCGCGCGCCCTACGAGACTTGCGCCACTTGGATCAGGATATTGATAGTTTTTATCGTACCACTAGGTTAAACGACGCACTGATCGGGTTGCGTCACAGTGTGCGAGCGGCTCTCATCGTTGCCGAGGCCGCGCAGCATAATCGTCACAGCCGTGGATGTCACTATCGCGACGACACAAAGGGCACTGCGGTTGCCTGACTTGATCAAAAGGAGGCTTTATTATGGCTCATATCACTCGCTTGGCTTTTCTCCGACATTTGCGCGCAGAGCCGAATCAGTATATTCTCCATTACCGCGCCGGGAGTCTGGTGCGCAAAGGGACTGGGGTGGCATACTGGTTTTATCCGCTTTCTGCGGCAGTTGCACAGGTTCCTGTGGAGGATATTGAAACCACTTTTGTCTTGCGAGAGTGGTCGTCTGATGTGCAAGAGATTACGGTACAAGTGACACTGACTTTCCGCTTTGTTGACCCGGAAAAGGCCGCTCAGCGCATCAACTTTAGCATCTCGATTGAAAATGGGGGCTGGGTCGAGCAACCACTGCAACGGCTGGACAATATGTGGGCCCATTGGGCGCAGCAGCCGGTGCGCGCTTGCCTGGCGGCTATGCCGTTGGTCGATGTGGTACGCTCTGGAGCCAGCCGGTCACGGGACGCCCTCGAAGAAGCACTGCGAGACAACCCTGAAATTGAAAACGTGGGGCTGTCTCTGGTAAATGTGCAGGTAGATCGAGTGGCCCCGACCGCCGAGTTGGAAAAGGCGTTACAAACCCCGACCCGTGAGGCAATTCAACAAAAGGCCGACGAGGCGATGTTCCAGCGCCGCGCAATGGCGGTGGAAAAGGAGCGAGCCATCAAGGAAAACGAGTTGGCCACAGAGATCGAGCTTGCGCGACAGCAGGAAGAGCTTATCCAGCAGGAAGGCGCGAATCAGATGTTGGCTCTCAATCAGGAGGCCGAGAGAAAAAAGTTCAGCGTCGAGGCCGAAGTGGAACGTGGTGTCCTCGCTACGCAAGGAAACGCGCGCCAAATCCACATTCGGGCCGAGGCTGAGGCCGAGTCGAGACGTATGCTCTTGGAGGTTGAGACAGACGCCGAGGAACGTCGGGTTGATCTGTGGAAGGAAGCGCCGCCATCGGTCATCCTGGGGCTGGCTATGCAGCGCTTTGCTGAAAAAGTGGGCAAGATCGAGCACCTTAACCTGACGCCAGACCTTTTGGGAAATGCCTTGCAACGTTTGTTGCTAGATCAGACAGCGCCCAATTCATAAGGATATGAAAAAGAGTCTTTATCTTCCACGCATTATCTTGGTGACCCGCAAAACGCCACTGGAGATGTTGTTGGAGCACCACGGTACTCTTGCGCAGGCCCGTTTCTATCTTGAATCCCGGGATCAGAAGATTTCGGGCTATCAAGAGGCTCACGAGCGGTTTGATGTGGCACTGACGTATGTGCTGGGCGCGATTCCGCCTGAACAACGTCGTGTTCGTCTGGACCGGAGTGAGTTGGATCGTTTTCTGTTTGCCCCAGATGACGTTATCGTGATTGTGGGGCAAGATGGATTGGTGCCGAATGTGGCCAAGTACTTGCGTGGTCAGTTGGCCATCGGTATCAATCCAGACGCGGACCGGTACGACGGTATACTCTGCCCTCACGCGCCGGGCGCTGTTGCTGAACTGTTGGGCTGGCTGGAGCAGAGGAATGGACAAAGGTACCAGATTGAGCGCAGAATTATGGCAGCAGCAGAAAGGGAAGACGGCCAGCGATTACTGGCCTTGAATGAAGTCTTTGTTGGCCACCGATCACACCAGTCGGCGCGTTACCGGGTTCGAGTGGGGGAGCGCGAGGAGCGGCAGTCATCTTCTGGCTTGATCTGTGCTACCGGCACCGGCAGCACGGGGTGGACTAGGTCGATTGTCGAGCAGCGAAAGCTTGATGTGTCTTTGCCCGATCCTGAGCAGTCCCGTCTTGCCTGGTTTGTGCGCGAGCCTTTTCCATCGGTGTACACGGGCACAGAACTCAACTTTGGCTTTGTAGAGTCTGGTCATCAGATAACGATTCACTCCGAGATGGGACAGGGTGGGGTGGTCTTTGCGGATGGAATCGAGGCGGACAATATCGAATTTTTGGATGGGCACGCGGTGCGCATTGGCGTTGCCCACGATACTTTGAATTTGGTGGTCCCTGCCACGGGATAGATTTTTGGAGAGGATTAATGTGATGGAACGTCGTCGATTGACAAAGTTGAGCAAATTTCTGGCCCTCATTCTGCGCCACCAGCCAGAGCGTTTTGCATTGGAACTGGATGACGAGGGGTGGGCGTCATTGTCAGAGGTGATGGAAATCTTGCATGGGTTGCCCAACTTTCGTTGGGCTTCTCAGGCCAATGTGATGACGCTGGTGGAAAAGGGTGCTGGTGATGGAAAGCACCGCTTTCAGGTGGAAGGGAAGCGCATCCGCTCTTGCTACGGTCACTCGATTGCCCAACCCATCCTTTATGAACCTTGCACACCACCGGAAATTCTCTATCACGGCACTTTTCCTGATGCGCTCGTGTCTATTCGCCGGGAGGGCCTCAAGCCGATGGAACGCCAGTACGTTCACCTCTCACCCGATACCGCGACGGCCATCCGTGTTGGTATTCGGCACGATGCGCGTCCTGTCGTGCTAACTATCCGCGCCACCGAGGCTCATGCCGCTGGCATCGAGTTCTATCAGGCGGATGACGCGGTCTATTTGACGAAACGAGTACCGCCTGACTTTTTGGAGGGATTTGATGGTACAGATTGAGCGCTATCGGGGAAGTTTGCTGGGGCTTGCGGTTGGTGATGCGGTGGGAACGACCTTGGAATTCAAACCGCCTGGCTCATTTGTGCCCATTGAGGACATG
The DNA here is from genome assembly GCA_024232355.1 of Chloroflexota bacterium. The sequence continues at coordinate 52,467 of JAAEPW010001164.1, forward strand.
GTCGGAGGCGGACCTTTTCGACTGACTCCGGGACAGTGGACGGACGATACCTCGATGGCCTTGTGTCTGGCTGAGAGCCTGATCGAGTGCCAGGGCCTGGACCTGGTGGACCAACTAGAGCGATACGTGCGATGGCATCGGGAAGGGTATCTGAGCAGCACAGGTCGTTGCTTTGACATCGGCAATACGGTGCGAGAAGCGTTGCTGCGCTTTGAGCGGACGCGCGAACCACACTGCGGCTCCAGCGATCCGATGAGTGCGGGAAACGGTTCGATTATGCGATTGGTACCTGTGGCTCTGGCGTACGCGCCAAGGCCGCGGGAGGCTATTGAAAAGTGTGCCAAAAGTTCGCGCACTACTCACGGTGCTGTTGCTGCGGTAGATGCCTGTCGCTATCTGGGTGGACTGTTGGTGGGGGCTGTCAACGGGGTTGGCAAGGAAGAACTCCTTTCGGAACGCTACAGTCCTGTGCCCGGATACTGGACAGAAATCCCCTTGGTTCCTGAAATTGACGAGATTGCGCGAGGTTCTTTCAAGCGCCGCGAACCACCAGAGATACGGGGAACGGGCTACGTTGTCAAATCGCTGGAGGCTGCGCTGTGGGCTTTTTCTCGGAGTGGTTCGTTTCGAGAAGGATGCTTGCTGGCGGTCAACTTGGGCGATGATGCTGATACCACCGGCGCTATTTACGGACAGTTGGCGGGCGCGTTTTACGGTGAACAGGGGATACCGGAATCTTGGCGTGCCCGGTTGGCTCAGCGTCCTTTGATTGAATCATTCGCGGAACAACTCTTGGCTTTGTCTGAGAAAACCTGAAGCGACTTGTGCAAGATCGATAGTTACTGTCCCGCTTCAGACAAGAAAACATCCCGAGGGCTTGAAACCCTCGGGATGTTTGATTTAGCTCGAGCTAAGTGTAAATAGCTGAATGATTATTCAGCGTTCATCAAGACATCCCACAGGTACGAATAGTACTGGAACGTACCCGTGTTGCCGACGTGCAGCGGGTTGGATGCGTCGATGCCGACTGACCAAGAAGCAACTACGTCGTTGGCGTCAAAGTCGGAACCGTCGTGGAACTTGACACCTTCACGCAGGTGGCAGGTCCAGACGGTCACGTCGTCGTTCGCCTCGCAGGAGGTGGCCAGGGCGGGCACGGTGTCACCAGAGTCCATAGCATAGAGCAACAATGGCTCATTGACCATTTCACATGCGTACAGTGACTCACCGTCGGACTCGTCACCACAGTAGAGGCTGATGGGCTCGGCGTTCTGCATAAAGACAAAGGTGTCACTGCCTGTGTCGACGGCAGGACCGTAC
>JAAEPW010001165.1 GCA_024232355.1 Chloroflexota bacterium
CCCACCCGCCGAGGTATGTACTTTGGCTGGCGACGGTTCGCTGGCGGGTTGATGGGATTGTTGATCGGTGTGCTGGTCAAGTTCATCCTGTCCCCAGAGTCTGGTCTGGCTTTTCCGGTAAATTACGCACTGCTCTTCTTTGTGGGTTTTTTGGTCACGATTGCCCTGGTACTCTCGTTCAGCCTCATCGTGGAGCCGGCGGAACAGGTAGACCCGCAGCGTGTAAGGCTGGGCGAACAGTTGCGGCGCGTGGTCCGGCTGCCGATGAGTGACCGCAACTATAGTCGCTACCTGGCGATGCGCGTCGCCATCGTCGCGGCCAATTATGCACTGCCCTTTTACGCCGTCTATGCGCGCCGGGTGCTGGATGCGCCCGAAGATATGGTAGGGATCTATCTCATCGGCTCCACGTTGGCGGGTGTATTCTCCAATCTGGTTTTGGGGCGGGTTGGTGACCGGCATGGTAACCGCTTGTTGGTACGTCTGGCGGCCTTGGGCGTCACTTTGCCATCGATCATTGCCTTGGTCGTTATCCATCTGCCTGAAACGGGACTGGACAAGAGCTTTATGTTTACGCTCGTGTTCTTGTTTCAGGGCCTACACACCACAGCTAATAGCATTGGGAACAATAACTATGTGTTGGAACTGGTCCCTTCTATTGAACGTGTCCTGTACATCAGCTTGACTCACGGCATTGTTGGTCTGACTTTGTTTGATCGCCGCTGGGCGGGGTTATCGTGGATTGGCTGGGCTTTGAACCACTGTTTCTCTTTTCGCTTGCTTGTGGCTTGATTGCTGTGGCTCTTGCAGTAGGTTTGGAAGAGCCGAGGAAAAGGCCGATGGCGGCGAATTGAGACGTTTGTTGTGTGGCTTTTTCACTTGTTAAAGATTGATATCTAGGAGGATACAATGAGAATCTTATCACTGGGAGGTGCGGGAGCTGTCTGCCGACATGCTACTCGCGATTTGGCCGAGTTCTCTGATTTTGACGAGATCGTCATCGGCGATTATAACGTCGCCGCAGCGGAAGAGTTGGCTGCCGATATCGGCAGTCCACGAGTAAAAGTGCTAAAGGTGGACGCCAACGATTATGATGGGATGGTCAGGCTGTTCAAAGGCTTTGACGTGGTCCTCAACGGCCTGCCGTGGAAGTACGATCTGGCCGTTACCCAGGCCTGTGTCGAGGTTGGCGTGAATGGTCTAGACGTTTCTACCGAGGAAGAGCAATGGGATTATGACGCGACAGCCAAGGAAAAGGACATTATCTTTGTCCCCGGCGTGGGCGCGACTCCCGGCATCACCAACTTGATGGCCCGGCGTGGCGCGGACTATATGGATGAGGTGGACGACATTCAGATCAACTTTGCCGCCTTTCGCTGTCCGGCTCCGGCCCCTGGCTTGCTCATCACCTTTCTCTACGAATTCCATCCCCACGTCGAAGAGCGCGTGTACTACAAAGACGGCGAATATCACATAGTTGGCCCTTTCAAGGGCGCCAAGACAGTGAATTTTCCCGGGCCTATTGGTGAGCAAGAGGTCTATTACATCCCGCACGCAGAGACCCACACGCTGCCCGCGAGCCTGGGGGCTAAGGCGGTCTCGGTGAACGGCTGTTTCCCGCCCCACGCCATACGGCTGGCAAAGGCACTGCTGGAATCGGGCCTCTATAGCGAAGAGCCTGTCACCGTCAAAGGTGTCGAGATCACGCCGCTAGAGTTGATGCACGAACTCCTCATCCAATTGCCAGAGAGCCAGCAGACCCCGCTGTGGGCGTATGGTTTAGTAGTAGAGGTCTTTGGCAAGCGGGATGGACGGGATGTAAAGATAAAGTTCTGGAACCGTCACCCGCCGATGGAGGAATGGGGCGGCCAGGCGGCTTACTACAAGAACATTGCCATCCCGTTGAGCATCGGGGCGCAGATGATCGCGCGCGGCGACGTCAAGCAGCGCGGTGTCCTCCCGCCAGAGACGGCGATTGACCCCGAGATTTTCTTCGCCGAGTTGGCCCGGCGTCGGATTGAGATCCATGAAAAGATCGAGGAATATCACGTGATTTGAGATTTGGTGATTGAACGCAGCTTGCGCGATAAATCATCGATAAAGAATCATTTTTGCGAAACGTAACTGCCCAATCCACGCTCAGAGAGGGTTTGTAGTCCTAGTTTTTGGTTACGCAGAGCTTTTTTAGCCCAAAACGGCGGTTACAAACCGTCTTTGAGCATCTGGCAGAGTAGTAAGGGAATTCCAGAGAAATAAATCACCCAAACAGATTTTGTGATGCAGTCAATGACATCTTGAGAAGGTAGATTATGACGGAATTCCTTGAGCTTTTCAGGTATTTTGTAACTCGCGTGCAATTTATGAGATTCTTCGCCATAAATTTTGGGAGGATTTAAAGACTGAAAAAGCCTAACTGCGAAACGAGAACTAGGGAGAGATTTACCACATGACCATCAAACGCCCGGCTATCGAGCCAATTCGGACTGACCACAAGGTCCAGTTTCTCAGCGACGAGCAATTGGATCAGATGCAAAAAGCCACGCTGCACGTGATGGAAAACGTGGGCGTAAAATTCCCTTCAGAAAAGGCGTTGGCCGTCTTTGCCGAGCACGGAGCACAGGTGGACACCGAAACCCAAGTCGTCAAACTGCCGAGGGACTTGGTGCGTAAGGCGATGGCGACAGTTCCGCGCTATTTCAACGTGGGCGCTCGTGACCCCTCGTGTGATTTTCATCTGGAAGATGGCGTCACCTATTTTTGCACCGATGGATGTGGCGTGGAAACGATCGATTTCGAGACCCGCGAGCGCCGCGCCTCGTGCAAGGCGGACGTGGGACACATGGCCCGCGTGGCCGATTACCTGTCTTCTATGGCCTTTTATTGGCCGATGGTCAGCGCCCAGGACCACGGGCGGACCGCGCCGCTGCACGAACTGGACGCCTGTTTCAACAACACGGTCAAGCACGTCCAGAGCGAGACGGTGATGGGCGGGGCATTCGCCCGCTACGCGGTCGAGATGGCGACGGTGGTCGCCGGGGACGCAGAAGAGTTGCGCCGCCGCCCGCTCTTTTCGTTGATCGTCTGCACCATCGCCCCATTGGTGCAAGATAAGGAGGGCATCGAGGGTGCAATGGTCATGGCCGAGGCGGGTCTCCCGGTCGGTTTCCTGGCGATGCCCACACTGGGCACAACCAGTCCCGCGACTTTTGCCGGGTCGTTGGTGGTTGGCGACGCCGAGGTCATCAGTGCGACGGTGCTGATGCAACTGGTCAACCCTGGCGCGCCGGTGTCCCACTCGCTGATGCACGCCTGGGCCGATCCGCGCTCTGGCAACTATATCGCATACCCCACCGACGCCCACTGCCGTTACGCGCCGGTGAATATGGCCCACCATTGGAATATGCCCGCGTTCGGCGGCGCGTTTGGCACCGAGAGCCACACACCCGGCACCTGGCAAGCCGCCGCAGACGTGGCCATTGATCCCCTGCTGATCGGGTTGGCCGGGGCGGAGTGGGTGACCGGCATCGGGCTGAACAAGAGCTATACCCTGCTCTACCCCGAATCGATCATTCTGGACAATGAACTCTACCACCGGGCGCGCTACGCCCTGGCGTGGATGGACGTCAGCGACGAGACGCTGGCGCTCGACATCATCGGCGACGTGGGGCCGGGCGGGCACTATCTCTCCCAGAAACATACCCGTAAGCATATGCGGCCAATGGCAAAGCAAATGGGCATCACCCACGAGATGGACGCCAAAGGCAAGTACCGCGATCCCTTGGAGGTGGCCCGCGAAAAGGTGATGTGGATCCTCGAAAACTATCAGCCGGAACCGCTGGAACAAGCCAAGCAGGCCGAGTTGACCCGCATCCTCAAGGCTGCTGACAAAGAACTGGGCTAGTCAGAAAGGAGATTTACCGTGACACAAGCATCAGCTACAAAAAGACAACGCACCAGAAAAGCCCTGCTACTCATTTCGCTCGTGCTGTTTCCGATCACCATATTCTACTTTTCACCGTATATCATCATCGAAAGCGCCTCGCGGGGCACTATCAATGCCAGTTTCATCATGTTTGTCAGCCAGTTCGTGGTGGCGCTGTTCCTGGGCAGGGTCTTTTGTGCCTGGGCATGTCCATCAGGCGCGCTCCAAGAATACTGCTTTGCGGTCAACGACAAGCGCGCCCGTGGCGGCAAATTTGACTGGATAAAGTACGTGATCTGGGTTCCCTGGCTGAGCATTATTGCGACTCTGGCTATATCGGCTGGCGGATACCACGCATTTGACGTCTTTTTCCACCTGGAGAGCGGCATATCACTCTCCGATCCCTATAATTACATCATCTATATCGTTGTGCTCGTCCTGTTCTTGTCGCTTTCTTTTCTCGCCGGGCGGCGAGCGGGCTGCCACTATATTTGTTGGATGGCTCCCTTTATGATTTTGGGACGCAGGATCAGAAACATCTTTAAATGGCCGGCGCTTCGCCTAAAGGTCGAGAACGCCAAGTGCATTAGCTGCCAGACTTGCACCAAGAATTGCCCCAAGAGCCTCGAGGTCCACGACAATGTACAGAGCGGTTTGATGGAGCACGACGAGTGCATCCTGTGCGGCACCTGCGTTGACGGTTGCCCACAAGACGTCATCGACTATTCCTTCAGTGCAGGGGTTTAGGCAAAGCAACCAGCCTGGCACTGGATCATATCTCACGAGGTTATCATGCTTCCATCCTTATCATTGAACCCCGCCCTAGCCCGCCACGACATTGAGCGCATTCACGAACACAGCCTCAATCTGTTGGAGCGGGTGGGGATCGATTACAAAACGACCAAGGCGTTAGAGGTCCTGGAAAAGCTGGGCTGCCCGGTGGATTATGACCGGACGTGGGCCAGCCTGCCGCGCGACCTAGTCGAGTGGGCGATAGAGCAAGCGCCGCGAGTGGTGCGCTTGTGCGCCCGCGACCCGGCCCGCGACGTGGTCCTGGATGGCCGCCGCCCGCACCACACTACCGACAGCCAGGGCACCCAGGCCATCGACCTGGAGACCGGCGAGCGCCGCAATTCTACAGCCGAGGACCTGCGGCGAATGCTGCTCTTTGCCGACGCGCTGGACAAGGTCGATATCGCCAATGTAACGGTGACGGCCAGCGACGTGCCCGCCCACGTGCGCGTCATCCGTCACTTTGCGATGGCGTTCACCCAGACCAGCAAGCACGTGCGTACCGGTGTGCTGAACGCCGGACAGGTGCCCTTTCTCGTCGAGTTGGTCAAGGCTGCCACGGGGAGCGACGAATTTCGGCCCATCTTTTCGGTCGTGGACTGCACCATCTCGCCGATGATGCACGATGGCCCGATGACTGAGGCCTGTATCGAGTTGGCCAAACTGCGGGTTCCCATTATGGTTTACCCGATGCCGCTGGCAGGCGGTACGTCCCCAGCTACCCTCGGCGGCACGATCCTGGTTCACAACGTCGAGTTCCTGAGTGGATTGGTGCTGTTCCAGACGGTCAATCCGGGGACGCCCATCATCTATGGCAGCGGATCCTCGCAACTGGATATGCACACCGGGCGTTACGGCGGCAGCGCGGACGGGTACGGGCTAGGGCCGGCGCTGGGCGAACTGGCCCACTTTTACAACGTGCCTGTGAATTTGGGCGGCCTGGATACTGCATCACAAAATCTCGACGCGCAGTATGGCCACGAGGCAACCACCCACTGCCTGCTGAGCTATCTGGCGGGCGCGGACGAGATATATAGCATTGGCTTGCTTGGCTCCGCACAAATTCTGTCGTTGGACAAAATGGTGCTTGACAATCACCTGGCGCATCAACTTGAGGCTGCAATCAAGCCGGTTATGATGGACGAGGAACACTTGCAAGCTGGCCTGATCGAGCGCGTGGGCATCGGCGGGACTTTTCTGACCCAACGCGAGACCCGCAACTTTACTCGGAGCGAGTACGTGCCAGTGTGGCCTCCGGTGGGCAAGACGGTGATGGAAGTGGTCCACGAGGAAGCATTGGACATCCTGCACAACCATCAACCGCCCCCGCTGCCGGAAGGCGCCGCCGATAAAATCGAGGCTATCGTGGCCGAGGCGGATAAGGCATTGGCCTAGACGTTAAAGGCTCTCATATGAACCAGGAGGTACCACTGTGACCAAGGAAGGCATGTTGACCAAGTTGGCTAAAAGCCGCCGGGATCTGCACCAGGCCGTCAAGGGCCTGAGCGAGGAGGAGATGACCCAGGTTCAGGTGGAGGGGGTGTGGACGATCAAGGACGTTCTGGGGCACATCGCTTCTTGGGAAGAGATCTGTCTGGAACCTCTTCGACCCTATGCGGACGGCAAGCCCTTCCAAGTCGCCGACGTCAAGGACTATTTAGCCTCGAACGAAGGGCTGGTTGCCGGCAAGCAGGATACCCCGCTGGACGCCATCGTGGATGAATTGAACACCATCCGCCAAGAGTTGGCAGCAACAGTCAGCAAACTGTCGGTCGAGCAGTGGGAGCGGACGGTGATCTTCCCCTGGGGAGATGAGGGAACGGTGGCAGAGCTGCTCGACGAACTGTACGAGCATGAATTGGAACACTTGAACGCCATTCAGCTATGGCGCAAAGATCAAGCGAATTAGAAAGAGAGATAAATATGTATTCCAAGACCCCCGACATCATACCATTCACGTCACCTTTTAAGACTGAACTGCTGACACAGGCGCAGCTAGAGACCCTGCAAGGAGGGACATTGCGTCTGCTTGACGAGGTGGGCGTTCACTTTCCATCCCAGAGAGCGCTAGAAATCTTTGCCGACCACGGCGCCCAGGTAGACTGGGAGACCGAGAACGTCCGCATTCCGCCGGATTTGGTGCAAAAAGCGATGTCTACCGCACCACGTTCCTTTGTCCTAGGGGGACGGGAGGAGCGCTTTGACCTGTTGCTGGATGGGAACCGCTCTTACCTGTGCAGCGACGGGACCGGCGTCCATGTGCGTGACCTGGAGACGCAGGAGATGCGGGCCTCGCGCAAGGAGGATGTGGCGCGGATGGCGCGGGTGTGCGATGCTTTGCCCCTGATCGGCTTTTACTGGCCGATGGTCAGCGCGCAGGATTACGGGCGCACCGCGCCGCTGCACCAATGTCATGCCGGGCTGACAAATACCCTCAAACACGTGCGCGGTGGGATGACGGTTCCCCCGCAGTTAGCGCCCTACGTCGTGGAGATGGCTACGACCGTCGCCGGAAGCGCCGAGGTGCTCCGTCAACGTCCCCCCATCTGCGCCAACATTTGCACCATCGCCCCGCTGGCTCAGGACGACCACGGCATCGAGACGGCGCTGGCTTATGCGAAAGTGGGCATCCCCGTCAGCTTTATGGCTATGCCGACGATGGGGTCTACAGCGCCCGCTACCCCGTTGGGTGCATTGGCCGTCGGTGACGCCGAAGTAATAAGCGGGATGGTGCTGCTTCAGTTAGCCTATCCCGGCGCGCCGGTGCTTCACTCTATCCTGGTGTCGCTGATGGATCCGCGCACCGGCGGTTACGTCAG
>JAAEPW010001166.1 GCA_024232355.1 Chloroflexota bacterium
AAGGCTCACAGGATGAACTCCTTTCAGCCCCCTGGCACTCCAGCAACGGTGCTGGCTGCAGAGGTCGATCAGCTGGGGCTGACCACCCCCCAGCATCACACTTTGCCACGGCCGAACATCCCACGCACGCCGACCACTCGTCGAGTCATCCGTCGCCCGGTTGCTCGTCGAGAGTACCGCATCCCTGCCGCTTTAATGAGGATGATCGAGCAGGGATTGGTCCCCAGCGTCAATGGGACTGTTGCCGTCGCCGCACCGGTTCCATCACCATTGCCGGCTGCCTTGCCGCCGCCGCCAACTCTCATGCCAATGCCGCTAACGCCGCCGCCGGCGACCGCCCCACCGACCGTCCTGCCACCGCCCCAGGCCCCTGAAGCAGCCGCCGCCAACCCCTGTAACGCGCGCTGTTACGAGTGTGGGTCGGCTACCCACAAGTTCTATCAGTGCCCGCGCCTGGACCGCCCTCGAGTGCGCCATGGTGCGGTCTGCAAACCATGGCGTGATGCGTGAGGAAGAGGAGGGGGAGGACGTGGTGGAGGGCGTGGAAGCCGCGGTGCCCCGGTCTCCAAGCCAGAAGGGCCAGGCCAGGGGGGCCAGACCATCGTGTATAACTTTCAACATTATTTTAAATGAAACTGCTGATTCCTTTTGTTGTTTGTTTTTTTTGTGAATTTTGTTCAATTTGGATTCTCGTTACTTCTGTTGAAGTAAATTAACAACATTCTCTGTACGGACACCTAATACAAGGAGAATACCCAGTGTACAGGATACACAGAGAAAATTATAAAAAAAAAAAATATGTCTTGTACGAATATGTGGGTGGCAATGAGCACTTTCAGGTGGCGCCTCGTCCTGTCCACAGATCCTGGGGACATTTTCGGAGGCCGCCAAACATCGCCACACGCATTTTGGTGGCCGCCGCCCTCTTTCCTGGAGCTGCCGCCGCC
>JAAEPW010001167.1 GCA_024232355.1 Chloroflexota bacterium
AAACACACAAATCTGAAAAACGAGACTTGGAGAAAGAACTGAAAATCATCTGGGAATCCCCGGTTGCCTCAATACGTGTGGAAGGGGTGCCAGCTTGATTTTTCATTCACGGGTATTGGCTTTAAGAGCCAAATGAGGTTTTGAGCGTGACCGATTGCGTATGCAATGACAAAATCAAAAACGAGGGTAGCATCATGATCGGCGAACTGCTCAATCGACGCTATCAAATCGACACTAAACTTGGCCAAGGCAGAATGGGAACGGTTTATCGCGCCCACGACACCCTGCTCGAACGGGATGTAGCTGTCAAGGTGATGTCGACTACCAACTTGGGTGCCGAGGGCTATACCCGGTTCAAGCGCGAAGCCCAAGCGACCGCGAAACTTAACCACCCCAACATTGTTTCCGTACACGACGCCGGAGAGACAGATCCTTCGACAAGCTCAGGACAGGCTTTGGAACAAGCGGCGCCGTTCATTGTGATGGAATTAGTAAAGGGAGAGTCACTCCGCGACCATTATCTGGAAAAGTTGGACGATACTCTCGCCATCGCCTGCCAGATATGCGCCGCGCTCGATCATGCCCACAGCCACGGCATCATTCACCGCGACCTCAAACCCGAAAACGTGATGATCCTCCCCGATGACACGGTCAAATTGGTGGACTTTGGCCTGGCTCGTTCTGTTGCCTCGCGGTTGACAGTTGAAGGAGCCCTCATCGGCACAGTGTCCTACCTCGCGCCCGAGCAAGCCCTGGGAGCAAAGATCGATCACCGGGCAGATCTGTATGCCCTGGGCGCAACGCTGTACGAGTTGACGACCGGCGTCTTGCCCTTTACCTCCGACAGCCCGTTCGAGGTGATCACCCAACACTTGCGCGCCCCCGTCGTCCCCCCTCGCGCCAAGAATGACCAGATTCCCCCGGCCCTGGACGCTCTCATTGTTCAGTTGTTGAGCAAAGACCCGGTAAACCGCCCCAACTCTGCTTCCGAGGTGTTGCAAACATTGGAGCAACCCGGTTTCTTGGAAAAAGACAACGCCCATGTCGAGGAACTCTCTGTGTTGGACCGGATTGTGCGCGGGCGGCTGGTGGTTGGAGTTTGGACAACAGCAACAGAGCGAACCGAGTGAGGTTCGCTGAAAAGAAACAAAAATGGGCAAAAAGTGGCTTCAGGTAGCGTCGGAGGCTTGTTTCGGGCCTTTGTAGACCACCTTGAAACGCTCTCGGTGCTG
>JAAEPW010001168.1 GCA_024232355.1 Chloroflexota bacterium
AACCGCCCCCGGGACGGTGGCTGAGAGCAGATATGAAGCATATTTTGGCATCTGCCCCCAAGCACAAATGCACCCGATGGCTTTTATTTGCTTTTACTGGTTTTCCACAGCTATTTCTCCCAGCAGCACTCGATCTCCGGCCGGGTTGCCAGCCATGTCCAGAAACGACACATTCACTATATCTGGATAGGTATAGAGGCCAACCCACACCGGGTAATGCCCCGACGGTAGGTCGGTGGGGATCGGTACGGGAAAGCGATAGAGTACCAAGTCGCCGGCTTGCCAGGAACTGGTCGGAAATCCAGCCACGTCGTACTGGCTGTGCAGATTTCCATCTTTGTCTAGTAGATGGGCGAAAAAGTGATAACCACTTTTGGTGGGCGGAAGCGAACGAGCCCACCATGCCAGCCAGATATCTACCGTTTCATCTGCCAGTACGGTCTCTGGCATGCCATAGCCCAAAAAAACTGTACCATTGGCAAAGGGGATCTCGGTGGGAAAACGTGTCAGTCCGGCCAAAACATCCTCTCGGTCTGGCCCGTTGCGATAAAAGAGCCGGTAGTCCCATCCATCGGGCAAACTTGTGACCGGGCCAGGTTGCACGTATTCCATTGCCTCTAGTTGTTGCAAGACCGGCCAGAGGTCCGCAGAGGTATTATCTTTCTGTACTGGTCCTACCAAGTAAACAGTCTCGGGGCTGTCCGGCACTGGTAGGGCCCAACGACCATCGGCAAAGCGATGTGGTTGGCCAAAGAGTAATGCGTCAAAGATTGAGGGATTCTCGTGCATAGCGGGATTTGTCCCTGTGCCCAACACGACGATCTCGGAACCCTTGGCTAACCGTTGCGCCTCGCGGGCCGTTGCCCGGGTATATTTGAGGGGAATCCCGTATCCTCCTGTCGTGGGATGTTGATCCATAAAGACAAAGAGCCGGCCTGTCACGGCAACTTGACACCCTCCCCACAGTAACAAGGCTACAGTGAGCAGCAGCGTCGAAACTGACGTCTGCCAACCAGCCAGACGCAGCGTGGGTGTAGGGAAACGCGAAAGTAGATCTGTCAGTAGAATGGCGATGAAAAGGAACTGGACTGGGTAGAGTAAATTGAAATAGAATGGGTAGACGGGCGCAGTAGGACGGCTCTGTAGAGCGATAGGCACAACGAACCAAACCAGCATCAACAGAATAGACCTACGTCGTTTCTTTGGTCCGCGCACAACTTGAACTAGTGCGTAAAGGATAGAGATTGCCAAGAGTCCCATTACTAACCAGTTGAGCCACCACAGATTGGGTAGGCTCGCCAGATAGTCTGGATAAAGGGCTCCAGCCATACCGTGGATGCCATAGCTGCCAGTGAGAATGAAAGCGTAACGCAACGCATCCAGGGAAAAATATGGCTTACCGTCCGCGTAATTTGCAAAACTCTTTAGGCTGGGCCATCCGTGAAGCGCGTCGTGAATCACATAGGGGAGGAGGGACAGGGCAAAGAGGGACATTCCCACTGCAAGCGGACGAAGCGCCACTTGCTTCCGAAAGAGGAGGATCAAGACAAACAATAGAGGGATAAACGCGATCCCTTCCAATTGAATGCCAACGAGGGCAGCTAGACCGGCAAAAGCTGCAACCAATGCCCATGGGCGTTTGCGAACAAAAGTGGCAAATATAGCAGCGAAAAAAGCCACTGTGACCAAGGGCAGCGTTCGGCACCAGATCTTTCGACCGTAGAGAACGGCCCACGGGCTGACGGCAAAGAGAAAAGAAGCGATTAGCCCCACTGTCCGGCCAAAATAGACCTTTCCCAAACCATAGCAGGCTAACACGGCCAGGCCGTTCAGCAGGCCGATAAACAGAACGGCTGTTACCGGGTCTTGCCACACACGCAGGGGGATGGCTGTCAGGTAGAGGGTGAGCGGCAGATTGGCCGTGCCCATCGAAGCTCCCACTCCGGCAGCCGGCAAATCCCCCTCGTAAGCGATGCTCAGGGCACGGCGGGCTACCGTTGCCTCGTCCCGCTTGAACGCGGCCAGCGTCGGCCAGCTCATTCGTAGAACAAGGGCTAGGGCCAGAATGCCCAAAAGTGCTGCCGTCGTGGCTCGACTTTCGTTAAAAATAGTGCGCTCTCGACTAGTATTTTCTCTCATAGTATGGCTGTTCGCCATTGTATCTACTTGAGGTTTATTGTCAAGAACGTCACTGTGGGGTTGGGTTTTTACCGAAACCGGCTGTCTGATCTTTTGCTTTGTACTCTATCTCTCGCTCGTTCCAGCCATCCTACGCGGTTTGCTGGATGCTGGTCGAACTCGGGCACATAGGGCTTGATGTCCAGTAGGGGTGTTCCGTCGAGGATGTCCACGTTCTCAATGTGTAGGATATTTTGATCAATGCCTAGCAATCTCACTACAGATAGCCCGATTGGGTTGGGGCGTACTGGTGCACGGCTAGCAAAGACTCCGTGCGGTTGGGAATCCAGAAAAGGAACCACCGTGAGTTTGGATTCTTGTACCCGGTGAAAGTGATAGAGCAAGATGATATGAGAAAAACCATCGAGGTCCTTTAGCCCTTTGGCCAACTCGGGCAAGATTTCGACAGAACCGCGAACTTGGAAAGCCCCCGTGGGCTGAATGGGCATCCCCTCGATTTCTTTAAAGGGGCTGTGAATGGTTCCAATTGATCGGTAGCTTATCTCTGTCATTTTGCCTGCCTCAGTCATCCGCAAACATATGCGCCTTGACCCGCTCCCAAATTCGATGAATGGCTTCTGTCACTTGTCCGTCCGCGTGCTCTGTCGCGGGACGACCTTGTATCATTGCCTCGGTTACAATGGTGTCGTAAGGGATGCGTCCAACCACCTCTACATCCTGCCCGATGCAAAATGTGGCGATCTCGTTGGCGCGGGTTGGGTTCAGATCAGCCTTGTTGATCACCGCCAGCGACGGTACACCAAAATGGTTGGTCGTACCCAGAATGCGCTCCAAATCGTGCGCGCCGGAAACGGTAGGTTCGACCACAAGGAGCGCCGCGTCAGATCCCGTACTGGCCGAGATGACGGGGCAGCCAATCCCTGGCGGACCATCCACCAACAGCAACTCTCTCCCTGTGTTCGTCGCCAACAACCGTCCCCGCTGCTTGACCTGTGTGACCAGCTTGCCCGAGTTCTCTTGCCCGGCAAAAAGGTGCGCGTGAAAGAGAGGGCCGAAACGGGTGTCGGAGCGGAACCAGTGTCCGGCTTGTTGCTCCTCCATATGGATTGCTTGTTCGGGGCACTGATAGTGGCAGGAAGCGCATCCCTCGCAAGCCAAGGGAGCCACTTTATAAAAAGTTTCAGTTGGGGAATGCACCGCGTCAAAGCGGCAGACGGTCTGACAGGTCCCGCATGCAGTACACAGGTCGGGATCAATCACCGCCACCCTTCCTCCCATAAAGTCGTGTTCTTCCTGCTTTGTCGGATCGAGTACCAGTTCCAGGTTAGACGCATCCACGTCGGCGTCGGCCAAGACAATGTCCATTTCCTGGGAGGCCAGGTGGGCCAGCGCCGCCGTGATGCTTGTCTTTCCGGTACCACCCTTGCCGCTGAGAACGACCAACTGTTTCATTCTACCCGTATTCTCCTCTTTTCCATCAGCGAGTGCTCAATAGCGACGTACAGCTCTTGGAATTGCTGTTGGTACTCGGGCAAAACTTTTACCAACGGCACCCCCTCTGAATATGCCTCGGCGATCCGCCGGTCCAACGGGATGCGCATCAAGATAGGAATGTTTTCCGCCTCGCAGTACTCGTCCACTCCCTGGTCTCCAACCCCGTCCCGATTGATCACCACACCAACCGGTAACCCCAACTCACCACGAGCTACCTCGACCGCGAGCCGCAGGTCGTGCAGGCCAAAGGGTGTCGGTTCGGTGACCATCAACACAAAGCCCGCTCCCCGCATTGTCTCCACGACGGGACAAGCGGTGCCCGGCGGCGCGTCTAGAATAACGATTTGCTCTTGGACATCAGATGGAATACTCCATTGTTTCAACTGGCGGATGATGGGAACGGCCATAGGTTCGCCCACGTTCATTGTTCCTTGGGCAAAGGTTACCGATTTGGCATTGCCTCGCTCAATACTGCCCATCACCCGCAACACCTCACGGATTGCTTCCGGAGGACAGTTGAGGGTACAACTGCCACAGCCATGACAGAGTTCGGGAAAGGTTAGCACCTTTTTCCCCACCACGGCAATTGCGTGATACTGGCACACCTCGGCACAGCGTTTGCAGTAGGTGCATTTCTTCGGATCTATTTCTGGGACCATCTGCCCTACATCTCGATGCTCTTGGATGGAGGGGTGGAGGAAAAGGGCGGCGTTTGGCTCTTCTACGTCGCAATCCAAGAGCAACAGATTAGTAGGATTTACGGATTCCTGACCAGTTGCCATAGATAATGCCAGGCTGACGGCAACAGTTGTCTTGCCCGTACCCCCTTTGCCACTTGCTACTGCAATGATCATTCTTTTACTCCATTTTGGAATAGAACAAGCCGAAAGCGATCATCAAATATCAATCCAAACTCTCTGCTTGTGCTGGATTCTCAAACTTTAAATTGCCAAGCGCATTCTGAAACGTGCTTACTGCCAACTCGGCGCAGTGTTGATGCCCCTCCGGCAGGCCATCGAGCGCCTTGATCAGATCATCTGGCATAATCTCGATGGCTTCGTCCAACAATTTCCCCGTCAGCACTTTGGTAAGCATACTGCCACAGGCCACCGTTACTCCGCAACCATCCGTCATAAATGTGGCCTGCTCGATTTTTTCGTCGTCCAACTTTACATAGATCTCCATCGTATCGCCGCACCAACCATGAACAAGTCCGTGGGCATTCGCTTCAACGATCCGCCCCAGGTTGCTGGGATGGCGAGCTTCCTGAATAATCACTTTCGAGTAGAGTTCTTGTTGCTGTTTGGCGATCTCCTGCGCCAGTTCTGCTACCAGACGATCAAAATCTGGTATCTCTTTTCGTTGATGTTCTGTCATCCGATACAATCCTCAATACCTAGAGTTCCAGTTGCAGATTTTTCGCTCCACCAGGTTGGCAATTTGTACTATATCATCGTGGTCAAAAAGCGGCACATCTGCATTTCTCATCCAATCAGATAGCCCAACGGCACAAATGGTCAGATCATTGAATAAATCCTCATCATCTGGTTTTCCCCGCAAACATGCGATTTTGGGATGGGTCTTTTCCTTTTTGAAACCCTCGACGAGGATAATGTCTCCCTCTAGATGGGGAAGGATCTCCTTCAGGCTCAACGGCCTCTGCCAGAAAAGCGCGGATTCTTGTGCCGAGATGATGGCTACTTGCTCCACCACCTGCCCTAGGATGGCCGTGTCTTTCCCTGGAGCATCCAAGGAGTGATGCGTGTGCTTGACTACAGCGACCTTGTATCCCCTGCCGGTCAACTCGTGGGCAAGACGACGGGTCAACGTCGTCTTGCCGCTGTCTTTATATCCGATGATGCCTACAACTTGACGCAATCTATTCCTCCGATTTCTTTAATCCGACAACTTGCCCAGCCGCTCCGATACCTCGGACAACTGCTGTTGCAGCATATCTGCTTCCTCGCGGAGACGTCCTACATCATCCTTTTCATACTCACTCTCGGCAGGCACATCCCCGTGGCCGTGCTCGACGCTTTCCTTGCAAGGCGCGGCACCGTGCAAACCGCCACCCAGGTACTGCTCTAGAGCATTTCGAACGGTACCATAGGCCCCGGTGACCGGTTGGATACCAAACTGCTGGAAAAAGACAATAGCCCGTCCTCCCATCCCACCGGTGAGCATCACGTTGGCACCATGGCTGTGGACAAAGCCAGGCACCTGCCCCGGCTGATGGTGAGCGTAGAACGGGTTGGAGACCGACTCTACCGCTGTGACCTCACGTTCCTCTAGGTCTACCAACACAAAGTATGGGCAGCGCCCAAAGTGAGGACTGATAACACTGTCCAGCCCGCTGCCGTCATCAACAGAAACTACTATTCTCATTGCTATTCTCCTTTTTCCAATTGATCGAGACGCTCCAATATATCGGCCGTCTCCTTGCGCAAATCACTGGCCTTCTTTTTCAAAGATTTTATCTCCTCCTCACGGGAGATGGATGCGGCCGGAGGTACAGGTATACGATTACCCATTCCTCGACCCATTCCAGCGTGCTCTGATACACTCGCACTGCCAAAGGTAGACAACTTTCCTGCTTTGTAGGCTTTTACTGCTTGTCGTACTGTTCCCTCAGTAAACGTGTAGACAGAAACGTTGGCAGCATCAAAGATGTCGAAAGCGTTCGGCCCCACGTTGCCTGTTACCACTGTTTGCGCGCCACGACCAACGACAAATTGGGCTGCCTGGATACCCGCGCCCCCATCAGCTGCGACCGCCGGGTTCTCTACAGCCTCGAATGACATTGTCTCTGGTTCCACAAAGACGAACGTTGGACACCGGCCAAAGATCGGGCTGGCAGGTGCATCTAGATCGGTGCCGTTAGATGAGACAACGATTTTCACTTGTGCTCCTCCTAATGATGTGTATAATCAAATTGGTCCAGCGGATAAAGAGTTTACTACACTCTCCATCCGGTTGGGCTCCGGGGCGGGTGTTCAAGTGTGACAGCACAGTCACCCGCCCCGACGCATTTTGCCGCTGAAAGCGGCTATTCCTCTTGCTCTAGTTCTGTGATGCGCTGGCCGATCGCATCCAGTTGCACTTTTAGCCATTCGGCCTGCGTTTTGAGGAACGAGGTTTCCTGCTCCGGGGTCGGTGGAGCCATATAGCGTCTCCGTCTATCGCTACGCCCGCGACCTTGCCGGAACCAGCGACCATGCCCCCAGCCCACATTGCTAGAACCACGTCTAGGCATTGTCGCATAACCAGGCTCATCGCGTTCAGAACAACAACCCGCTCTGTGGCCCATCATTGGCCCCATACCCTCTGGGCCAGTTCCATCTCCTGCTGGCATTTTTCTCACCTCCTTTCCAGTATAATCTCTCAATTCACCCTCCCACAGATTTGATAGCCGATGTCTGTGGGAGGGTGAATCACTACCTTTTATTAAAAGATCGTCGTGCTCTTTTTCTCTGGCATCCGTTCATATATTTGCTCAGCGATTGGCTTGAACGATTCCGCCGCGTACTTTTCAATCTCTCCCGCATCACAACGGCGGGCCAACTCGGGGTCCAACAACAATTGGCCCAGCAGTGGCACGCCCAATTGATTCGCTGTTGGTAGTGCCTGGCTGGGACCGAATACCTTGATCTGCTCGCCGCACTTGGGGCAGACAATGCCGCTCATGTTCTCTAGCAATCCAACAATGGGTATGTTCAATTGATTGGCCATCCGCGCTGCTTTGCGCACCACCATCCCTGCTAGGTCTTGCGGTGAGGTCACCAACAATACCCCATTGAGTGGAATGGATTGCATCACTGTCAGTGAAGCATCGGATGTGCCTGGCGGCAGATCCACAATCAATATATCTAGATCACCCCAAACCACATCTCCCCAAAACTGCTTGATAGCCCCGCCGATCAGAGGTCCGCGCCAGATAACGGCTTCATCCTCGCTTGGTAAGAGCAAGTTGACGGACATCACCCGAATACCGGTAGACGTTTCAACAGGCAAGATACCGACCGGTCCCATAGGTGGTGGGTCGTGCAAACCAAACATCTTGGGAATGCTTGGGCCTGTGATATCAGCATCGAGTACCCCAACCTGCATTCCCTGCCGCTGCAATGCCACGGCCAACATTGCCGTCACCGATGACTTGCCGACGCCACCCTTACCGCTCATCACCGCCAATACCTGTTTGACGTGGTTCAGGTGCGCCGCCACCCCAGATTCTGGCTTTTGCTGCTGACTGGGAGCGTTTGAAGACCATATGCGTTCCTTTTCTTCCTGCGTCATCTCTCTCAGAGATACCTGCACATCCTGCACGCCATCCAATGCCAACACCGCTTGTCGAGCGTCACTCACAATACGGTCCTTGAGGGGGCAAGCCATCGTGGTCAACGACAGTGTAAAATTCACGCTCGTATCTGTCACCGCCACGTCATGCACCATCCCCAACTCAACGAGACTCTTGTTCAGTTCGGGGTCATTCACTCCCTTCAATGCTTCCAAAACTTTTGTTTCTTGGATCATTAGTTCTCCTTTGTCACTTTTTTCCACGATTTATGTTTTCACGTTCCACAATCAATGATGCTCGCCCTCACCTTCTTTCATATGACGGTGATACACTTCCAAGAGATAGTCAATTCTTCGCCTGCTCTCTTCCAGATCCTGCGCCCACGAGGTCAGCACCTCGTCTCCTAACTCTGTGATCGTATAGACCCGACGAGGCGGCCCTTGCGTTTGCTCTTCATCCCAGGTTGAGGTCACCCAGCCTCTTTCTTCCATATCTCGTAGCGCTCGGTAGACCACACTGGGGTTCAACCCTTCTAAACCAAACTCCCCCAATTGTTCCAAGAATGTGTACCCGTGGGCCGGGCCGTGGTGCAAAAGCAACAACAATACTGGTTCTAACATCCGCACGGCTCGACGCCTACGACCTCTTCCTCGCATTTCCTTACCTCCGATTTATAGCATATCATTCTATATGCTATTTGTCAATAGTCGTATTGCATAGAGATGGAAGGACAAATGTCACACACTCATCATCACAAGACTCTGCTGACCGACCGGGGAGACCAGGTTCGTCGCGCTTGAATTACTCGCGTATTTAGCTTTTGCAGTCTATCCGGAAGTTTTTTGTCACGTGCGATGCTGTCGTTTCTGTCGCAGCATCTCTCGGATGTGGGGAGACATCACTTGAATGAGGGGCGATGGTTCCTCTGGTTGCCAGTCCTTGGTCGCTTCTTTTTGAGGAACGGGCCACGTTTCTGTAGAGTGAACGATCGTGCCTGGGGATTCTGCGGTTTCCAAGACACCTAATGCCTGGCGAATCACCCGCATTTGTTGATCTGTATTTTGAGGTTGGCCAAGTGTGTGGCCAAAAGGAAACTCGACGGCCAATGTGCGCGGTACGCCGACCTTTTCTACCCAAAAGGGCATATTTGTCACCATGATCGTGGAGAGACCGGCAGCTTCTAGCGTTCGTGCCAACACGGGCACGTTTCTGGCACAGTCTGGTCAAGTGGGTGTGAGCAATACGCAGTCTACGTTCTCGGTCTGAAATCTTTCAGCAACTTGAGGGCCGTAGGTTTCTTGCCAAGCGATTGTGTCTGGCGGGAAACCCTGGTAGCCCATAAAGGAGTGGGCGCGTGCTGCCAGGCCGCCTATGCGTCCCTCGGTGACCAGTTGTTGGAAACGATGGATGGGCAGGAGGATGTTGATGTCTGACAATACATCCCGTGTTTTGATATGTAGATGGCTGGCTCCGACGTCTGCTTGCTGGATGTCGGTGGGGATGCTGCGGTAGGTGGGGTCACCCCAGGTTGGTTCTTGCTTTTCCCGCACGATATCAAAAGGCGGCTCGATGCCTCGATGATACAATCCTCCTGATGTGACAAGACCGAACTTGCAATCTGCTATGGGGTGGGGGAGTGGCGTCCAGGGAATGGGGAGTTCCGGCTGGCAGTCGGTCATCTGGTAGAATGCGGCGATGATGCGAGGCAAGTATTTGAAACTGTCTACGGGCATTTGCTTCTCCAATTAGTGTGCAAGGGACATCATTTTTCTGCAAGGGTAACGTCAGTTAAAAGCCCCATTTCGCCAAGCGCGACGATGAGGCGGGACCAGTCACGTTCGTGCACCAAGGCAACCGTTGGACTGATTTGCTCGCGGATGAGGCGGCGCGTGCGGGGCGAGGACGTGATTTGCGTCATTAGCTCTTCGCTGGAGATGCGTAACAGTAGCTCTCGTTCTAGTTGGGCTTCGGTTCCACGGGCATCCCAACGTGTCAGTGCTGCTTCGACAAAGCGAGGCACAGGTGCATCAGTGACTTGGCCCAGAAATTCTAGTACGCGAGCTATGGGGATGCCTTGTTGTCGCGCGCGCTTTAGTGAGGTAGGCGTGAGACGATAGATAAAGGGGGCTCCGGTGCGCATCCAGTCGGCAACGCGGGCCAGTTGGAAACGTTCGTAGCGCCGCGCTGAGGGGACAAGCACGGTAAAATCGGGCTGCAGGGTCAACGTTACTGGCTCTTGATCGGATGATGGTTTGACCAAATCGAGAAACTCTGCTCCTGCGGAGGTTAGGCGAAAAGAGATCGACAATTTGCCAGGCACGAGTGTCCCAAAATCAATCAAGCCTAACCAGGCCAGTGGCCCTGTGATTATGTAGCGGATGAGTGCTCCCTCGACCTTGTTCCAATTCTCAAAGCCGGACAGGTATGTACCGGTGGTGGTGTCTCGAATGTACCAAATCGTATAGTCGCCGCTGGGACGTTGAAAGTCGGGGGTGGTCTGTTTAATGACGGCAATCAAATCGTCGAGTTTGTACCAGGTGTTTGGTAGGCATTCTTTTAGGTGATTGAGGATGGTCTTTCGCGCCAAGAGTGGATCGTTGCGCCAGGCTCCGGTATCCTCTGGGTGAATGGAAGGGACGTGAAATAGGTCGTTCCAGGTTGGATCATTTTGCCACGCTTTGGCAAGGGTGCTTTGTTGTTGGTTGGTGGGGGATTGGAGCCAGGTGGTCACAGGGCCTGGGTCGGGGCGCAAGATGGTATGGCCGGTTTTTTGTTTTGTAGCGACAGATCTCAGCCAGCCAAGATTTTGGATCATGTGGTACAACAAGGTCAGCCGTGCTGGATCTGGATTGTGCATCTGTGGGGCCAGGTTGGCTTTGTGTCGGGCGGGCCAGTCGCCGTCGGGGCTTGGACGCACTTGTTCGTTTTGAAGATAGGCCAGCATTGTACAGACGTCATCAAGAAATATCTCGCTTGCTGAATGTATGGTGCTAGGTTTTGTAGTCGGTTTGAGGCTGATATCGGGCGATGGAGTGGAGGAGGTTGATAGATGTGCGCGCAATTCTGTATATAGTTCGGGTGGAACAAAGACGGCTTCGTAGGTTTCTCGAGCTTTTGGATCAAAGGCGCGAGAGATGAAGCCTTTGTACCAGAGTCCTTCAGCGGGCGAGATGGGGGCGTGCCAGGGTTGCTCTCGCTCTATTCGGCCTGGTCCCATTGTGCGTATCTCTCCCCACTGGCGGGTAAATATCCGCAATGGCATTTGTCCACCAGCGTCGAGCAATGTGCCCAATGCCTGACGGTGATCGTCGGATAGTGCATTCCATGCATCTGCAATGGTCTGAGGGACAGCCATCGCTTTAGCCAGTTGCGTTGCGGCCTCCCGCGGGTGACTGGTCGTCAGCTCTACGTCCCAGAAGCGGGCGATGGCCTGCAACCGGGGCAGATGGGTATCCAAGAGACATTGGTCGAGTGAGCGCATACGGGTTTATTATAATGACAAATGACAAATGAACAAATGGATTACGTTCCAGAAATTGGACCTAATGATGCAACCTGACTCGCGCAAGTTGCGTATTCAGGCTAAGGGATTATAATTATCCTGCGTCGTATTTTTTCCAAGGAGTGAAATAATGAGTAAAGACCAACACCCCGTACCTACCCGTCCGACCGATACCAATGCAGTATTGGCGTGGATCAAAGATGCAGCTCGGCAGACAAATTTGGCCTGGCGACTGTTCTGGGATAAACGCGTGCCTACGTGGACCAAGGTGATTCCGCCAGTAGCCTTGGGCTATGTCATTTTTCCTATGGACATTATTCCTGATGTCATGTTGGGCTTGGGCCAACTAGATGATATCGCGGTGGTGTTACTTGGCCTCAAGCTCTTTGTCGAGTTATCTCCACCGGATGTGGTACGTGAGCATCTTCGGGCGTTGGGAGCGAGCATCAGCGAGTGGCGCGTAGAGGATGAGGCTGGAGACGGCGAGCCGTCTGTGGTGATTGAGGGTGAGTACCGATTGAGTGAATCAAAACCAAAAGATGCAGTAGAAGATATGTAGCCTGTTCGTTGCGGCCTGGTATCGTCTCACCGTAGAACGTTGATCCTATTGTTGTGTCGCTTTGTTCCTGCCAGAGTGCCAGACTTAGTGAGTGCGGGTACGATCTGTCCAAACCCCCAGATTGTGCCCGTTTTTTGTGTCCATTTGACAGATTCTTTGCCCTGTGGTATGATTGGAAACTAGATTTTAGCACTCTCTATCCGAGAGTGCTAAAAAATGAATAGCGAGTGAGAGATGGTAGAAATAAGTGAATTGACACCTCGTCAGCGAACAGTCTTGGGACTAGTTGTGCGGGAGTACGTAAAGAGTACGTTGCCAGTCAGTTCTCGCGTGTTGGTTGAGCACTATGGGCTACAGGTGAGCACTGCTACCGTACGCAACGAACTGGCACGGTTGGAGGAATTGGGCTATCTTACGCATCCTCATACCTCTGCCGGGCGTATCCCTACAGACAAGGGATATAATCACTTTGTCGAGCGATTGCTGGGTGAGGTTGAATTGCCCATGCAGGAACAGCGTACCATTGTCCATCAGTTTCACCAGGCACGTCGGGACTTTGAACAGTGGATGCCATTGGCGGCCTCTATCTTGGCGGGCACTGCTCGTGGGGCTGCTTTGGTCACTGCACCGCAAGCGGCCGAGTCGTGCTACAAACACCTGCAACTCATCTCTACTCAGGGCCGATTGGTGTTGCTTGTTTTGGTTCTGGGGGGGGGGACGGTCAAGCAGCAAATGCTGACCTTGGCTGAACCTCTCAACCAAGATGCTCTCAACGAGGCCAGTGATCGGATCAACCAACTCTTTAATGGACTGACGGTTGGTGAGATTCAGGATTGTTTTGACGAATTACCTTCTTTTGAGGCCAACGTAGCCAATCTCGTGATGGACATTATGAACCGCGCCGATATGCGTATGGCTGGGGTTGTCTATCGTGATGGATTGAGCCAAGTGTTGCAGCAGCCCGAGTTCTCTGAAGGGGAACATGCACAAGGACTGGTGCGGGTTATGGAGGAACACGGTTTTCTTGAGGCCGTGTTGGCCGATGCCCTCAGTCCAGAGGTTGGTAGTGTACGGGTACTGATTGGTGGCGAGGGGCGTTGGGACGAGTTACGCACTTGTAGTCTGGTGTTGGGACGTTATGGTGTAGCTGGTTTCGCCACAGGAGCCTTGGGCGTAGTTGGTCCTACCCGGATGCTCTATGGTCGTGCCATCTCTGCAGTGCGCTTTGTTTCTGGGGTGCTGTCTGACATGGTGTATGATATGTACGCAGAGTAGCAACGCGACGGAATAGCAACGCGACGGAATAGCAACGCGACGGAATAGCAACGCGACGGAATAGCAACGCGACGGAATAGCAACGCGACGGAATAGCAACGCGACGGAATAGCAACGCGACGGAATAGTGGCGCGGCGGAATAGTGAAAGAACAATGCCAGTGTGATGGTTCAGGAGGTTTAGGTGGTAAAAGGAAAAAAGAAAAAGAACGATGCGGATGCCGCAGTAGAGAAAACGGTTGAGGCAGAAGTAGAGGCTGTTGAACTGACGGAAGAAAAGGTGGGGGAGGAAGAAACAGAGGAGCGCGACGAACTGGAGAGTACAAAAGAAGAGTTGGAAAAAGCCCAATCTCAAGCTACCGAGTATCTCGATGGTTGGCAGCGAACCCAGGCCGAGTTCTCCAATTATAAAAAGCGACAGGAAGCCGAGCGGATGCAGATGATGGTGCTCGCCAATGCGGCCTTGTTGCGAAAGTTGCTGCCCGTTGTGGACGACTTTGCGCGGGCTATGAACACGCTTCCTGCAAATTCAGGCCAGGAGACCTGGTTTGAAGGCATTACGTTGATCCAGCACAAATTAGAGTCGGTCATCGAGTCTGAGGGCGTTAAGCTTGTTGAGACCGAAGGGCTGGCATTTGATCCACGTTACCACGAGGCTGTGACATATGAGGAAGCCGAAGGCTACGAGGATGGTCAAATCATCGGTGAGGTACAGCGGGGCTATGTGCTCGGCGAGCGCGTGTTGCGACCCGCGTTGGTGCGAGTTGCCAAGGCCCCGGTCATGGTTCCTCAGTCTGAAAAATCTGAGCAAGCTAAAGAGTGACACCACAGAAGTGAAGGAGTAATTATAGAATGGGCAAAATTATAGGTATCGATTTGGGCACGACCAACTCGGTTTGTAGTGTGATGTTGGGTGGTGAGCCTACCGTCATCACCAGCGCTGAAGGGGGACGTCTATTTCCTTCGGTTGTAGCTGTCAATCCAAAAAATGAAGAAAGGATGGTTGGTCAAGTTGCCAAACGACAGGCCGTCGTCAACCCTGAAAACACCGTCTTTTCCATCAAACGCTTTATGGGTCGCAAGTTCAACGACGCAGAAGTTCAGCGGGCGCTGCGGTTGGTCCCATACAATGTCACGGCTGCCCCCAATGGAGATGTACGGGTTTGGATTGGTGAGAAGGAGTACAGTCCTCCAGAGATATCGGCGATGATCCTGCAAAAGATCAAGGCGGATGCGGAAGCGTACCTGGGCGAAGAAGTTACGCAGGCCGTCATTACCGTTCCGGCTTATTTCAACGATAGCCAACGCCAAGCGACCAAGGACTCGGGCCGAATTGCTGGGTTGGAAGTGTTGCGCATCATCAACGAGCCGACCGCTTCATCGCTCGCCTATGGCCTTGATAGAAAGGTCGATGAGACCATCGCCGTTTTTGACCTGGGTGGTGGCACTTTTGACATCTCTATCCTCGATGTGGGCGATGGTGTTTTTGAGGTGCGTTCAACTAACGGCGATACCTTTTTGGGAGGCGATGACTGGGATCAGCGTCTCATTGACTGGGTGGCCGACGAGTTTAAGAAGGAACAGGGTATTGATTTGCGAGATGATCGTCAGGCGCTTCAGCGGTTGAAAGAAGCGTGCGAAAAGACAAAGGTCGAACTGAGCACGGTGATGGAAACCGAGATCAATCTGCCGTTCATCACCGCTGACGCCTCCGGCCCCAAGCATCTACAGATGAAACTCACGCGGGCCAAGTTGGAGCAACTGACGGATGATCTGATTGACCGTACGATTGAACCTTGCAAGCATGCCTTGACTGATGCTAAACTCAAACCCTCTGATATTGACGAGGTTATCCTGGTAGGTGGTATGACACGTATGCCAGCTATCCAGCAAAAGGTGGCCCAGTTTTTTAGCAAAGAACCTCACAAGGGCGTCAACCCCGACGAGGTCGTAGGGCTGGGTGCATCAATTCAGGCCGGTGTTCTTGGTGGCGAAGTCAAGGATGTGCTCTTGCTAGACGTCACACCACTGACGTTGAGCATCGAAACACTAGGTCACGTGGCTACATCGCTCATTGATCGTAACACCACGATCCCTACCCGCAAGAGTCAGATATTTTCTACTGCGTCGGATGGACAGACGTCGGTCGAGATTCACGTGGTGCAGGGAGAGCGTCCTATGGCGTCTGATAACAAGAGCTTGGGAAAGTTTATTCTCGATGGTATCCCGCCCGCACCTCGAGGTATTCCGCAGATCGAGGTCACCTTTGACATTGACGCCAACGGTATTCTCAATGTTTCTGCTCAAGACAAGGCCACCGGGCGCGAACAGTCGATGCAGATTATCCCCTCCAGCGGCCTGGCCGACGACGAAGTCGATCGTATGGTTCACGATGCCGAGCAGTTCCGTGAACAGGACCAGAAGAAAAAAGAAGAAATAGAAGCGCGTAACACGGGCGACAATGTTGTCTATAGCGCAGAAAAGTTCTTGAAAGAGCAGGATGACAAAGTGCCGGACAATCTGCGTTCGGACGCGGAGGCCAAGATCGAGGCGCTTAAACAGGCTCTCCAGGGCAGCGACACCAATGCAATCCGCCAGCGCACAGAAGAGTTGAGCGAGATGTTGCAGCAAGTGGGTGCTGCGATGTACCAGGAGGCTGATCCTAGCGCGCCTCCACCGCCACCGACAGGAGACGAATCCCCAGCCGGTGATGATGAAGATGTAATTGAAGGCGAGTTTAGCGAAGCATAGTGAATGGGGGCAGGAATCAAGATGCAGGGTGCAATATCAGACCTGCATCTTCCTGTTTTGAATGACGATGGCAGAGAAACGCGACTATTACGAGGTGCTGGGGATTGGCCGTTCGGCATCTCCAGACGAGATCAAAAAGGCGTATCGGCAGGCGGCGCGTCAGTGGCATCCAGACGTCAGTGATGCGCCTGATGCTGAATCACGATTCAAGGATCTTAACGAGGCCTACGAGGTGCTTTCTGACTCGGAAAAGCGGGCCATGTATGACCGCTATGGTCACACAATGCCTGGTGGAACGGGTGGCTTTGGCTTTGACTCTGGCTTTCGTGATCCCTTTGATATCTTTGAGCAAGTATTTGGGCAAGGATTCGGATTTCGTACTTCTACGCGACGTGGGCCGCGTCGTGGTGCTGATCTGCGCTATGATCTGCCTTTGACTTTTGAGGAAGCGGTCTTTGGATGCGAGAAAGAGATACAAGTCATGCGGCACGAGATGTGTTCGGAATGCAATGGCAGTGGAGCCGAACCGGGAACAACGCCGGTACGTTGCTCCGAGTGCAACGGCACTGGACAGGTGCGACGCGTACAGCGCTCCATTTTGGGGTCTTTTGTCAATGTGACCACTTGCCCAACGTGCCAAGGTGAGGGGGAGACGATTCCTATCCCCTGTTCGCAATGCAATGGTGAAAGACGTGTCTATGCCGCCCGCAAGCTTTCCGTCACTATTCCTCCTGGCGTAGATCACGGGACCCAGATCAGGCTGGCGGGTGAAGGGGAAATGGGGCGGCAAGGTGGCCCACCTGGCAACCTCTATGTGGTTTTGAATGTTGAGCCGCATCCCATCTTTCAGCGGCGCGGTGATGATGTTCTGCTCGAGTTGCGGATCAATGTGGCCCAAGCGGCATTAGGAGCAGACGTAAAGGTGCCTACCTTGGAAGGTGAGGAAGAGGTCACCGTGTCCCCAGGAATTCAGAGTGGGACTGTGTTGCGGCTGCGCAATAAAGGCGTGCCCCATTTGAGGAAAAATGGCCGTGGTGACGAGTTGATATTGGTGCGAGTTGACGTGCCGATCAAGCTTTCTCGCGAGCAAAAACATCTCTTTAAAGAGTTGGGCGAGACGTTGGATCCGGAAACTATTTGGCAGGAAAAACGTAGTTTCGTGGACGAACTGCGAGAGCTGTTTGGCCTGTAGTGCGGCATTTGGCATAATCGGGTATTTGGTATGGAATGGCTTGAAGTTAGTGTTACAACAGGAAATGAGGCTGCAGAGGCTGTAGCAGAGGTGCTCTCACACTATGCCCGTCGTGGTGTGGTTATTGAGGCTGGACCTGAAGGTTGGAACGTCGGACCGATAGTTGTTCGGGCCTATTTGCCTGTTGACGACCAGTTACCGGTGAACAAGCATAGTGTTGAAAAGGCACTTGGGCACTTGGATCAGATCAGTCCCGTATCTGTGCCGACCTTTCGCTCTGTTGCAGAAGAAGACTGGGCCAAAGCGTGGAAAGAACGGCTGACCGTTATGCACATTGGCCAGCATATCGTCATTCGACCCTCATGGTTGGATTACGTGCCTGTACCAGACGATGTCATTATCCAGTTGGACCCTGGAATGGCTTTTGGCACTGGTTTGCATCCTACTACGCAAATGTGCCTGATCGAGTTGGAAGAACTGGTGCGACCAGAGATAAAGGTTCTCGATATGGGTACAGGTTCTGGCATCCTGGCGATTGCGGCGGCCAAGATGGGCGCCGGCCATGTGATGGCGTTGGACAATGATCCCGTGGCGGTGAAAATCGCGCGAGGCAATATGATAACCAACGATGTACAGGATGGTGTGAGCGTCTCGTGCGGGTCTCTTGCAGAGGTATCAGAAAGTTATGATCTGGTGGTGGTCAACATTCTGGCAAACGTTATTGTCGAGATGTTGCAGAAGGGGTTGTCTGCGCGGGTGCGCCCTGGAGGCAAAATGATTGCTGCCGGCATTATTGATGATCAGGGACATAAAGTCATCAAGGTGATGGAGCAACAAGGGCTCACTTGTGTAGGGAAACAACAGCAAGAGGATTGGGTTTGCCTGATAGCAGAACGGGGCTAAAAAACTAAAAAAGCCGGGTTTTGAGAAACCCGGCTTTTTTCTTAACCGCTTTGTGTTTGATAGTTGCGCTTGTATCGATAAACAATACGGCCGCGTGTTAGATCATAGGGAGAAAGCTCTACCCGTACGCGATCACCTAGCAGGATACGGATATAGTACTTGCGCATTTTTCCAGAGAGATAAGCCAATATCTCGTGACCATTATCAAGTCGAACGCGAAATTGAGTAGCTGGCAACGCCTCTACGACGGTGCCTTCCATGTCGATTTTCTCTTCTTTCTTTTTAGTCATTTAGCTTACCCCTTTGTTATGCACAAATTAGTGGACAGCATCTGTTTCTTCAAGGGCAACGTCGGGAACAGGGGCGGCGGCAGGCTCTTCTGCAATTGCGGTTTTTTCATCGCTTGCCTCGTCTGCTTCTGAGACTTTGTCGGCTATCTCTTTGGTTTCCGCTTCTGTCTTTGCTTCTGGTGCTATAGCCTCTTCTTCGACCGTTTCGCTGACCGTTGCTTCTGCTTCTATTACTGCGGTTTCTGCTTCAGTCACCTCACTGGTTTCCGTCTCTGTCTCCATTTTTGGTGCCGTGATCTCTGCCTCGACCGTTTCATTAACTGTCAATTCTGCTTCTGGTGCTACGGTTTCTGCTTCCACGGTCTTTGCTTCTGGCGCTGCGATCTCTGCCTCGACCGTTTCGTTGGTCGTTACTTTTGCCTCTGGTGCTGCGACCTCTGTCTCGACTGCTTCGCTAACTGTCAATTCTGTTTCTGGTGCTGTGACCTCGGCTTCAGTCACCTCACTGGTTACGGTCTCTGTCTCCACTTTTGGTGCTGCGACCTCTGTCTCGACTGTTTCGCTAACTGCCAATTCTGTTTCTGGTACTGTGCCCTCGGCTTCAGTCACCTCACTGGTTTCGGTCTCTGTCTCCACTTTTGGTGCTGCGACCTCTGTCTCGACTGTTTCGCTAACTGTTAATTCCGCTTCTGCTGCTTCTTTAGCTTCCGCTTCAACCGCTGCTGCTTCTTTGGCTTCAGTTTCTGCTCGTTGTTCTGCAACCCAACGTTCCCACTCTCCTTGTCGCACCTGTCTGGCGCTCAAGGCGAGGCGCTTTCTCCGGCTATCTATGCGGATGATCTTTACCAACAGTTTTTCACCGGAATGGACAATGTCTGATGGGGCGAGTTCTGGTGTGCCAATAATCTCACTAGCGTGAAGCAACCCCTCAACTCCAATATCTAGTTCGACGAATGCGCCGAAATCTAGCACGCGAGTGACTCGTCCTTCAACCAACTGACCCATTTGATAGTGGTCATCTACGATCGTCCATGGATCAGGTTGAAGCTTTTTGAGGCTGAGTGCGATCCGTTTGCGTTTTTCATCTACATCGAGCACGTAAACGTCCAACTCGTCACCGACTTTGAGTACCTGGCGGGGATTATCTACCCGTCCCCAACTGAGTTCGGATACATGGATCAATCCATCAGCACCCCCCAGATCCACAAAGGCACCGAAATTGGTAATACTGGTGACACGACCATGCCGTGTTTCCCCTTCAGTTAATTCGGTCATCACACGGTCACGTTGTACTTCTTGATATCCGCGAAGTGCGCGTCGTTGTGAAAAGATCAAGCGACGGCGCTGGCGGTCTACTTCGATGATCTTGAGTCCTATCTGCTGCCCAATCATTGCTTCCAGACGCTCGCGACGTTGTTCTTCTCTCAATCGCTTGGGCAGGCCCACAATTTGCGAGGCAGGGACAAAGCCCCGAATCTTGCCAAACTTGACGATAATCCCACCACGGTTGTAGCCAGCGACCTCGCCTTCATAGATCTCGCCGCTTCCCAGCATTTCTTCAGCTTTAATCCAGTCCTTGTACATGCGGGCCTGGTGGATAGACAAGATAGGATGCCCATCTTTATTCTCTGGACGAAGCACGAATAGCGAGATTTTGGTACCCACTTGAGCTTGAGCGCGGGTTTCCTCGTCCAAACGCGTCAAATCCTCGGCAGGGACAAAGCCCTCTCGCTTGAAACCGATATCCACGACTAGACCATAGTCGTTGCTGTCTATGATTTCACCGGTAAGGATATCTCCACGTTTTGGGGCCTTGTAGTCGTATCCATTTGCCAAGTACTCGTCAAAACTTTGCTCCACAGTTTCTTCGATAGCAGGACTGGAATCAGTGGATTCTTCGACGATAGGGCTTGGTTCAGTTGGGCTTGTGGTTAGTGGGTTGTGATTGCTTGTCTCTTGATTGGTTACAGTTTCAAAATTCATTAATCCAAATTACTCCCTGTATGATACTGAACTTGGTGTTTTCAACGAAAAACCCGGCATTACCTCACCGAGTGAAAGCGTGGACAATGCCAGGTTGGAATTCTGCCTGACGTCGAACGAATGCTTTTGGATCGTTTTTTCTTGTCTACCTCGCTAAAAGGTCAACATACCAGAAACGATTCAGCTTCGCGGCCCACCCCCATCCGCACCAAAGGGACAGTATCTCAAATGTGCGCGTATTCTATCACGTCACGGGGGAATGTCAAATTCAATCGATTGCCCTACGGTTACCCTACGATACTTTCGCCACCATCCACTGGAATAATGGCTCCCGTAAGCCATGTTATGTCTGGATTGGCCAGTGATGTCAGTACTTTTGCCACATCCTCAGTCGTTGTCAGACGATCTGCGGGGTTGCGCTGTCGTGCCTCGACGAGATAGTTTTCGTACCCGGGTACAGGGCGAATTGCCGGCGTGTCGGTCACACCAGGCCGTAGGCAATTGACGGCGATGCCGTGAGGCGCTAGCTCGGTTGCCAATTGACGGGTGTGGCTCTCCAAGGCTGCCTTAGCTGCCGAAACTGCGCCGTACACTGGCAAAACCCGGATCGATCCGAGGCTTGATAGTGCATAAACCCGACTGCTGCGCACCAAGAGGTTCCGCTGAACTAGGTCTTGCACCCAGTAGATCAAGCTGTGAGCCATTACTCGCAGCGTCATGTCCATTTGCGCTTCGCTAATTGCTTGATCAGGTGTGCCAGCGATAAAGGGTAGCAGCGCGCCAAAGGCCAGAGAATGCAGCATAAAGTGAATACTGTTAGCCGGATCATCCGCCAATGTGGCCTCGATTTGATCAAGCACACGTGTTCGCTTGCGAGCGTCGGCGGCATTGGTGTTAAAGAATATGGCTTTGCGCTCCGATGCTTCGACGTCGGCCACGACTTGGTGAGCGCGAGAAAGGGTTGTTTTTGTGTCCAGATGCACGCCAAAGATGTTCATACCCGCACTGGCTAGCGCCCGAGCCGTGGCCGCGCCAAACCCACTCGATGCTCCCAGGATCAAGGCCCACCGGTCTTGCAATTTGTTTTGATTCATTGTCCTATCACCTCCACTGATGATTATACTCTAAAACATCCGTAACTGGTAACGGTCTCGCGGGTTTCTCTATATTGGACTTGCAAATAATCAATTGGGAGGTACCTATGGCATACAACTGCGTGGTGTTGGTCAAACAAGTGCCCGACACCGCAAATATCAGTGGCAAGGCAATGAAGGATGATGGCACTGTGAATCGTGCTGCATTGCCCGCTATCTTTAACCCAGAAGACTTGAACGCACTAGAGATGGCCCTGCAAGTAAAGGAGCAACACGGCGGCCACGTAACTGTACTGACGATGGGCCCGCCACGAGCGACAGAGGTGTTGCGCGCGGCGCTTTATCGCGGTGCCGACCAAGTGATACTGCTCACCGACAGAAAGACCGCCGGTTCGGATACCCTGGCGACCTCTTATGCCCTCAAATGTGCCGTCGAGCGCATTGGTGATTATGATCTCGTCTTTTGTGGGCGTCAGGCCATTGACGGCGACACTGCTCAGGTTGGCCCACAAGTTGCGGAAAAGCTGGGTTTGCCGCAGATCACTTATGCCGAGTCTATTCAATCGCTGGAGGAAGGCGAGATCGTCGTCCAACGGGCTTTTCCCTTGGGCACCGAGACGGTCAAGTGCACGTTGCCATGTCTGCTCTCCGTCGTTGGGACGGCCAATCAACCCCGCCCTTGTTCGGCCCGGCGAATGGTGGCCTACAAGCTGGCCGCTACTCCGTTCGAATACGCTGCCTTGTTGGAAAAATGGCCCGAGTTTGAGACCGAGGATGCTCTGGCCCATTACTTGACAGAGCGCGATCTCAAGATCACCGTCTGGAGCGGTGCCGACGTCGGTGTGGATTATGAAAGGGTGGGTTTGGGTGGTTCGCCGACCAAAGTGCTCAAGGTGGATTCCGTCGTCCTCGAAACGAGCGGCAGCAAAGAGTTCCCGGCCAACCCGGACGGCGTCTCGACGCTGGTGCAAGAGTTGGTCCAGGACTATATTTTATGATGCAGGATGTCGAAATGACAATGACAAAGAATCGAGATGTTTGGGTATTTATTGAACAAGAGAAAGGAAATATCGCCGTCGTCAGCTTGGAGCTATTGACCAAGGCGCGGGAATTGGCCGACGAATTGGGCGGTCGTGTAGGTGCCCTGCTGTTCGGCCACGAGATTGGCAATTTAGCAGAGACCGTAATTCATCGTGGTGCGGATGCGGTCTTGATGGCCGACCATCCCGAGTTGGCACTCTACCGCACGCTGCCCTACGCCCGGATTGCCACAGACTTGGTACAAGAGCGCAAGCCCTATATCTTTCTCCTGGGCGCGACGCCGATTGGGCGTGACCTGGCGCCGCGCATCGCCAGTGCCACTTGGGCTGGCCTTACCGCCGATTGCACTGCGCTCCAGATCGGCAATTTTAAACGCAAGGGCCTGGTGTACGAGGACTTGTTGTACCAGATTCGGCCTGCTTTTGGTGGGAACATTATCGCCACTATCGTTAACCCAGAAATGCATCCGCAGATGGCCACCGTGCGTGAAGGTGTGATGTCTCTGGGTGAATCGGACAGCACTCGCCAGGGTGAGATCGAACGGATCGAGCCCCATTTTAAAGGGCGCGATCTGGCGTTGCAAGTACTAAATCGAGAGATGCGCTTGCCTGCTTGCGATCTAAAGGGCGCTTCTGTGATCGTCGCTGGCGGTATGGGCGTGGGCAGCAAGGAAAACTTTGAACTTGTCGCCGAACTGGCCCGCGTCCTCGGAGGTGAGGTTGGGGCTTCTCGTGCCGCGGTTGACGCCGGGTTCGTTTCCCACGAACACCAGGTGGGGCAGACGGGTGCGACTGTGCGGCCTCGTTTGTACGTTGCCTGTGGCATTTCGGGGGCGGTGCAGCACCGGGCCGGGATGGATCAGTCGAGCAAAATCGTCGCCATCAACACCGACCCCGACGCCCCTATTTTCCAGGTCGCTCACTACAAGATCGTGGGGGATCTGAACAAAGTTATCCCGCAGTTGATTCGCGCCTATCGCGACGGCCCCAAATAGGAGAACCATAATGGTAGATAATTTCTTTACCGATAACCTGGACTTGCAGTTTCGGCTGGACGAACTGGACCTCAGCAAAGTCGTCGACTTGCTGGAGGATGGATACACTACACATACCGAATACCCCAGCGCTCCGCGCAATTACGCCGATGCCAAAGACAACTATCACCTACTCTTGAGCCTGGTGGGCGAAATCTGTGCCACCCGCGTTGCACCACAGGCGGCTGAGGCGGATGAAGAAGGCGCGCAATTTTATGACGGAAAAGTCACCTACGCGGCTGCCACGCAAGAGGCGATGGATGCTCTCCGTCAGGCCGAGTTGGTGGGCGCGACGCTGCCCTGGGAATATGGTGGACTGAATTTACCCGAAACAGTCTTACAAATGATGGTCGAGATCATCTCTCGCGCCGATGCCAGCTTGATGACCGTTTTTGGCTTGCAAGAGATCGCGGCTACCTTTGTTGCCGAAAATGGTGACGAAGAGATGAAGGCCCGCATCCTGCCGCGTGTGATTCGGGGCGAGTTGATCGGCGGGGCGATGGTGCTCACAGAGCCGGATGCGGGCTCTGATCTGGGCGTCGTGCAGACCCGTGCCGTCTATGATGAGGAAGCCGAGATTTGGCGGCTCAGTGGTGTCAAGCGATTCATCACCAACGGCTGTGCCGATGTGCTGCTGGTGCTGGCTCGTTCCGAGCAGGGATCGAGTGATGCCCGTGGTCTTTCTATGTTTTTGATCGAGGCCGACGAGACGGTTTCTGTTCGTCGCATAGAGAACAAGATGGGCATTCACGCTTCGCCTACCTGCGAGATACAGTTCAACGATACCCCTGCTCAACTGATCGGCAAGCGTCGTTTTGGACTGATACGGTATGCGATGAGCATGATGAATGAAGCCCGATTGTCGGTGGGGACTCAGGCGCTGGGAATTGCCGAGGCCGCCTATCGTGAGGCGTACCAATACGCTGAAAAACGTATCCAGTTTGGTCAATCGATCAATACATTGCCCGCAGTATATCGAATGCTTCTCTCGATGCGTGGGGAGATTGAGGCGACGCGGGCGTTGGTGTACGAGACCGCGTGTTTGGTGGACTTGGAAAAGGCTTATGCTCGCAATGACAAACTGGATGCTGCTGATCGCAAAGAGTTCAAGCAACTGAAACGACTGACCTCTGTACTGACCCCGTTGGTGA
This sequence comes from Chloroflexota bacterium, assembly GCA_024232355.1. The sequence goes on from JAAEPW010001168.1 coordinate 24,701, forward strand.
AATACTATGCCTCTGAAATGGGTAATCGGGTTTGTTACCAGGCGATGCAAGTTCACGGCGGCACCGGTTATATGCGCGAGTTTAATGTAGAACGGCACTTTCGCGACGTTCGTGTGACCAATATCTACGAAGGCACCAGCCAGATGCAGGTTGTGGCCGCTATCGGTGGGTTGTTGGGCCGCGCTCTCGATGATTTGCTGGATGACTGGGCGGCTCAGGATTATGGGTCTGAATTGGCTCCGCTCAAGAACCAGATGGAAGAGGCCACCGCACTATACAACCGCTGCATCGACCATATGAAAGAACAAGAAGACCGCACGGTGATTGACTATTACGGGGTAGACTTGGTCGACATTGCGACGTATGTGATCAACGGTTGGTTGATGTTGCGGGATGCGCGTCGGGGGGAGCGAAAGCGTGCGATGGCCCGCATCTATATCGCCGAGGCATTATCCGAGATTCATGGAAAAGTGGCGACGCTCAAAACCAGCGATCCAGCGCCGATGCAAGTCAGGGATGTCATTCTGACCGAATCTTTCTAATCTGGCGTTTTTCAGTTGGACGCAGATGAACGCTGATTTGGAAAAATCGAAAAAATCTACGTTTTTCTGCGTCCAAGTATGGAAGGTTGCGCTACAGCGAGAGTGCGATATAATTAGCCTAGACCCTTGGACTCGGAATGACTCTTCTGTGAATGAGGTCTTGGAGACGATTTGACTGCCGAACAAGCTGCAAAAACTGCACAACCTGACGACCTGGCTCTGTTAATTAGTCGCGACCGCAAGTCGTTCATCATCCGGTTGAAATCAGGACTACAATTCCATACCCACCGTGGGATGGTATCTCACGACGATTTGATCGGAACCCCCTGGGGAACTCAACTATCCACGCATTTAGGTCACTCGCTGTTGTTTGTCCGGCCTTCCACCGATGATCTCGTGCGCAACCTCAAGCGTACCACCCAGATCATTTATTCCAAGGAAGCAGGCTACATTTTAATGAAGATGCGCATCATACCCGGTTCCCGCGTGGTCGAAGCTGGCACGGGTAGTGGGGGGTTAACGCTTGTTTTTTCTCAAGCGGTTGGCCCCACCGGTCGCATCTATTCCTACGAAGTTCGTTCAGAAATGCAGCGGCTGGCTCAAAAAAATTTGGAACTGCTTAGTTTATCCGATTGTGTGGAATTCAAACTGCGCGATATCTCTGAGGGCTTTGATGAATGCGACGTTGATGCCCTGTTCCTGGATGTACCCACGCCTTGGGATTATTTGGCGCAGGCCCACGCGGCTCTTGCCGGCAGTGGTTTCTTTGGTTGCATTCTTCCCACCACGAATCAAGTCAGTCGTTTGATCGGTGCATTAGAAGAAGCCAATTTTGGGTTTGTTGAAGTAGAAGAATTGCTGCTCCGCGCGTACAAGGCGGTGCCTGCTCGCTTGCGTCCGATGGATCGTATGATAGCTCACACGGGTTATTTGATCTTTGCGCGAGCGCTTATACCATTAAAGGAGTAAAAGATGGGAAATTTGAGACGATTGGTGCTGGATGTCCTGAAACCTTTGGATCCAAGCATCGTAGAGTTAGTACAGTTTCTGGCTGATCTGGAGGGAGTGGATGGAGTTAATATCTCAATTAATGAGATCGACCGCCGGGTAGAGAACGCCAAGATTACGGTTGAAGGACAAGATTTACGCTATGACCAGATCGTCGGCATTATCGAAGAAAACGGCGGCTCTGTGCATTCCATTGACGAGGTGGCGGCTGGTACGATCCTCATTGAAGACGTCATCACGCAGCAGGACTAGTAATTGACAATGGGAGATTTGGATAAACCGTTAGAACGCTTGACTCGGGGCATAGAGGACATACGCGAGTACGAGCGCATCGCTGGATTCTCAAAAATTGCTCGTCGTGCCCTGGCGAACAACGCCTTTGATGGCGTGTTGACCATGATCGGCGTGTTGATGGGTAACTATCTGGGCGGCGTCCGTAGCTCTAGCACCGTGATTCAAATCGGTATTGCGACCTCAGTCTCTATTGGGGTTTCAGGGTTGTGGGGAGCCTATCTGGCCGAGTCGGCCGAACGTGGGCGTGAGTTGGCCGAGTTGGAGAAAATATCGCTCACTGATCTGAGTAACACCAAGATTGGCCGTGCCTCGCGCGTGGCTGTGATTGTTGTATCGTTGGTAGATGGTCTGTCACCGCTTATTTCTTCGTTGATCGTGCTCGTCCCCTTCTTTTTTGCGGCGTTTATTAACAACATCCTAATCAGCTATGTGCTTTCTATGATTGTCGCTTTGATCGGGTTGTTTGGATTGGGAATGTTCCTGGGGCGCATATCTGGGCGCAGCCTCGTAGGTTATGGTTTGCGCACCGTGGTTGCGGGTATTGTAGCCATTGTAATCAATACATTGCTTTCTCTTGTGCAATAAGTCCCATTATCAAAGGAGGTTGCCCATATTTCGTAGACGTCCCGGTCGACGCCCGCCATTGGGGCGTAGACGTGCCCCCTTGCCTGGGCGGGGCCGTTTCCCACTGCCGCCAAAAGTGCGCCGTGCCTTAACCCGCGCCAATCGTTTGATGGCGAATGGGCAGTTTGCTGAGGCAGTCACTATCTTTGATCGGTTGTCTGAGAAAGCAAAGCGACGGGATATGCTCGTCCGTGCTGCTAACCTGACGCTCCAGGCATCTCGCGCTCATTTTGCTGCCAACAATGTGGATGTCGCGATAGATCGGGCCAGGGATGCGCTACAATTGTTGGTTCGTGGTGATCGGCTTGACCGTGTACCTCGCCTTCTTTCCAAGATGACGTTTGCGCTGCGCGAAAAGGGCTATGATGCTCAAGCTGACCGACTCGAACATGATGCAGCCCGGATGCTTGAGGAGGCAGGGTCATCGCTTCAAGAGGCAAGGGAACGCACGCCTCAAGTGACCGAACGGCATGGCACCTTGCCGCCTCAATGTCGTGGTTGTGGTGCATCCCTCGTCCCTGATGAGGTTGAATGGCACGATATGCACACGGCTGAGTGTGTCTATTGTGGTACAGTGGTAAAAGCTGCCTAGTGTTGGGCAGAATTAGGAGATAAAATGGATAGTTCGATGTGGAGTGTGTTGGTGCGTGCGCTGCCCGGCTTGTTGGGAGTGGCTTTTTTCGTCCTATTGAATGGCTTTTTCGTGGCGGCAGAGTTTGGGCTGGTGAGTGTGCGTCGCACGCGGATCGAGCAATTGGCGGCAGAAGGGCACAAGGCTGCGATCGTCGCCCGGCGTGCTATTTCCGACCCCGACAATTTTATCGCTGCCACACAACTGGGGATTACGCTGGCCAGTCTGTCCTTGGGGTGGATTGGGGAATCTACTCTGGTTGATCTGATTGAACCCTTGTTGCACTTTTTACCCGAAGCGTGGGTTGGTGGAGCAGCTTATTCTATCGCTGCGACGGTGGCCTTTATCATCATTACGTTCCTTCACGTGGTTGTTGGAGAACTGGCCCCTAAATCCATTGCTCTCCAGCACCCTGAGCGGACGGCACTCGTGGTTGCTCGCCCGACAGAGATAGCATTGATTATCTTTCGTCTCCCCATCTTGGTCTTGAACGGTGCCGGTAACTTTTTGTTGCGTCTGGTGGGCATCCAACCGGCCAGTGGTCACGAACAGGTTCACTCGGTTCAAGAATTAAAGATGCTGATCGAGGCCAGCCACGAAGAAGGCGTGTTGGAGGAACAAGAGGAGCAAATGCTTCAGGCGGTGTTCGATATGCGTGCCAGCCGGGCTTTGCACGTAATGGTCCCGCGCACAGAGATGGTCTGCATCCCGGCCGACGCCGAGTTGGAAAAAGTGATCGAGTTGGCGGCCAGAAGCACTTTGACCAAGTTCCCGGTTTTTGAAGGAGACCTGGACCATATTGTTGGCGTGGTGTACGTTAAAGATGTGATCCGTCATATTCGGGAACAAGAGAATGGAGTCGTGACCCGTGCGTTGATGCGCGATGCGCTTTTTCTGCCAGAAGCGGTTCTGGTGGCCGAATTGTTGGCCGCTTTTCGCCGTGCCCGTCAACATATTGCGATCCTGGTAGATGAATACGGGGGAACTGTTGGGTTGGTGACTCTGGAAGATTTGCTGGAAGAGATCGTGGGTGACATACAGGATGCCTTTGATCATGATGGGCCTGGCGTCCAGCGTATGCCCGATGGAAGCGTCATCATAGACGGTATGACACAGGTCGAGGACGTCAACGAGGCCTTGGGTTTATCGTTGGAGGATCCCTATTACACAACCATCGGTGGATTGCTAATGGGATCTCTGGATCGGATTCCGGTGGTGGGGGATGAGGTGCCTGTTGGGGACCAAGGAGTGCGGTTGAGAGTGAAAGAGATGGATGGACTGCGCGTATCGTTGGTCAGGCTCACTCAAGGTGCTTTTTCCTCGTCGGCTGAGGGCATCGTATCGATTGAAAGTACTGAACAGGGTGAAAAATGAATCTGTAACCCGCAAATGACGTTGTTTTATCTATTGGCTTGCTTGTTTGTGTCGACGTAACCTTCTCGCGGACAGAGTGTTCTCTATAGTGTTGGTACTTTTGCAATTATATAGAATGGAGGCAATTATGAGCAAGCAAAAAGTTGTCGTGGTGACCGATAGTACGGCTTATATCCCTCAAGATGCATTGGGTGATCTAAACATTCCGGTGATTCCCCTTTGGCTTCTTTGGGGCGATGATCGTTTTCGGGATGGGGTGGACATAGACCCATCCGTTTTTTACCGTCGTCTCAAAGAGTCCAAAGTATTCCCCACAACTTCTCAGCCTTCGGCTGGAGAGTTTGAAGAATTCTTTCGACAGGCTGGGGCTGACACCGATGCGCTGGTTGGCATTTTTATCTCATCCAAACTCAGTGGTACGATTCCGAACGCGCAAGCCTCGATGTCACAACTTGATATGCCCATCGAAATCGTGGATTCGTTTACGACCTCGATGAGTATGGGATTCATCGTGCTGGCCGCGGCCCGCGCAGCAGCCGCTGGCAAATCCTTGGATGAGGTCATTGCTGTAACGAAGAATATGCGAGATCGGGTACGCATCATTTTTTCTGTTGGTACGTTGGAATATCTGCACCGGGGTGGACGCATCGGTGGGGCCAAGCGACTATTCGGGACCGCGCTGAATATCAAGCCTTTGCTACATATTGAGAACGGCAGCATCGAGCCGTTAGGCCAGGTGCGCACCAAGCGAAAGGCAATCGCGCGGATGTTGGATCTCGCCGAGGAGCAGTTGGGTGGAAAACAGATGGCAGAAGCATCTGCCCTTTATATTGGCGACCCTGCCGAGGGAGACGCTCTCACCGAGCAGATCAAGAGTCGATTTGGTCTTTCTACGGTCTACAGTACGACGGTCAGTCCCGTCATCGGTACGCACGTTGGACCAGGCACCGTTGGCATTGCTTTCTACACTGAGCCCTGATCGATCCTGTATTTCCATTTACCGACCGCGCTCTGATAATGGGCGCGGTCGTTTGCCATTTCTGCTGCATTTTCTGTAATTATTCCGCCGCCGTGACCGTTGCACGATCATAAATTATGAGTTATACTGCATTATGAGCCTTGCCTACTGTTCTGTTTTCTTGTAACAGAAAAACGGCGCACATAGAAACATGCCCTACAAGATGCAAGGGAATTCCAGAAAAATAAATCTCCCAAACAGATTTTGTGATACAGTCAACGACACCCTGAAAAGGCAGATTAGGATGGAATTCCTTGAGCTTTTCCAGTGTAAATTTTGGGACGAGTTAAAAACTGGAAAAACCAAAGATATGAGACAAACACAACATATGTAGGTTGGTTTTCCATAACCGACACTTTTTCTAGCGGTATCAAGGACATAAAATTGACAGTGGAACAATCGTTGCCCCAAGTCAACTGTCCCGAGATTCAGGAGAATAGTTCCGCGTTGCGCATTCTCTTGGCCGAGGACAGCCCTACCAACCAGCTAATCGCGACGTACAATCTGGAACAGGCCGGTTACGTGGTTGAGGTAGTGGACGATGGGCAAAAAGCGGTACAGGCACTAGGGGAGGGAGATTTTGACTTGGTGCTTATGGACGTGTTTATGCCCCAGATGGATGGTTTGGAGGCCACACAAGTCATTCGCCAGCAAGAGAAAGATTCTGGGTGTCACGTCCCCATAATTGCCATGACGGGCACCGATACCCTAGAACATCGGGCCAAGTGCTTGAAAGCTGGGATGGATGCTTTTATTTCCAAACCGGTGATCATCAGCGAATTCCACGAGGTCCTTGCTTCATTTTTACCATCGCATCGAAATCCCCGCGTACGGAATCTCTAAGCAATCGCACCGAACCGTTGATCAGATTCACCTGCAATATTTTTCTTCCAACCAACATCAAGTTCTTAATCCCTGTTTGCTAATCACTAGTGTTTTGTAGCCTGTAACTTGATCGTAACCATTCCGAAATCTCTGGGAACGTCATTTTGTGATATGATTAAACAGGGAGATTCTTTGTTTGAGTTTTGGTAAACGAGCGTTTTTTGTGGGAGGTTGCAAGATGAAAAAGCTGGTACTGATTATATTGTTGGCTCTGGGGTTTGGACTGATGTGGGCAGTGACGGTCAGTGCACAAGAGCCTTATCCGGTTGCAGTGATTGATCAGACACCAACACAGCCACTCACAAACCCGGTTTCCAGTGCATTTCAGCCCCGGTATATCAGTGGCTTTGGGCTGGATGACGTGTTTACCGTGTTTTTCGAGGATCGTGACAATGGTGATCTGATTTCCTACAATCAAACGACAACCGGTCCGTTGGGATTTGCGCCTACCAGTACGGCGACCAATATCATAGATACTCATTTTCTCGTCAAAGATTGGCCGGTCACAATCGCCAGCACACCCTATGCCTATCGCGGCTGGGGATCGGGTGTGAACGACTCTAATCATCACTTTTACGTATCCAACAATCTGATCACCTGGACTTTGGTGTCTACTTTTACGATTACCAACACAGTCAGTTTTACCGGAGCGAGGGGATCTGTCTATTATGGGTTTCACGATATCATTGAATTGAACGGCACCTATTATGCCTTTGGTGAGTCGAATAGTGGGCAAACGATGATCGTCAGCAGCACGATGGGAACCGACAAGTGGTTTGCGTTTGATAGCGTCGGAGGAACGGATGCCGCAGATGGCCCTCTGCACTTGGACGAATCTGGAACGCCCAGCGGAAGCTTTGTGCCGCTGGGCGAAAATCGTGGGTATGGCAAGATTCACGTGCGTGGCAATGATTCCGGCTTTTACCTGGCAATCAACACGGCCGCCAAACCCAGCTTGCCGCAAGTGGACTTGGAAGCAACCTTTATCAACCCTGACAACTGGACTTGGAACGATGGGGCTACAGGGTTGACGACAACACTGGTTTTTTCTGCGACCGGGGAGTACGATTTTCTCGAGTGTTGGGTCGTGCCCTCGTCGGACCCAAACGCGGACTGGCAGATCATTTATGATGCGGACTATGGGGGAGCGGATGGTAAAGCGTTGGGCTATATGGGGATTGTGCCCTTGCGGCCGGTTCATCACTTTTCCTTTGTGACCATTGGTGATCAGATAGAGACTAGACCCTTTACCGTCACCATCACCGCCGAGGATGCCTACGGGCACACCGTTGTATCCTACACTACCCCTATCACACTGACCGATACCACCGGCACGATCAACCCCACTTTGAGCACTTCCTTTGTCAACGGTGTCTTGACCCAGACAGTCGTCATCACCACCGCGCAAACAGACGTCATCATCACCGCTACCCACACCACCACGCCAACCATCATCGGGGCCAGCGATCCTTTCGACGTGCTGCGCCGCCCTGTCACAAATCTGGATACCGGCGAGCGGTTCTTTACTATCCAAACAGCTATTGACGACCCCAACACTGTCGCCGGTCACACTATCAGCGTGACGGCGGGTGTGTATACTGAAAATATAAGTGTGGATAAGCGTGTTTCTATCGTCGGGGCCGGAAGTGGGGATGATGTTTCCACCAATACTATTCTCCGCAAGAACACGGATACGCGGATCATTAGTCTAACCGCTTCTGGGCTTTCCACAGCCACGATACTGCTGCAAGACTTGAGAATCGAACCTGACGGGGTCTATGGCATTCAAGTCCCGGATGCTGCGAGCGTCTCTTATATTACATTGGACAATGTTCAAGTCGTTGGCGCAGAAACGCACACGACTGAAAGCGAAATTGGGCTCAGAGTCGCCTTCGATGCAAATCTATCACACTTTACGGTCATTGACAGCGCCTTTGACAGATGCGACTATGGTTGGTATTTTCACAAACACGGCGATTGGGATCCCGGGACCGGGAGCAACGTAACCTATATCACAGTGACAAATACGACTTTTAACGACAACGATTTTAAAGGAATTTACGTCGAAAAACTATCTGATGCCATTTTTAAAGATTGCACCGTAGATAACAATGGCCGTTCAGATTTTTGGAATCAGATCTGGAATGGCGGTTTTGATATCAACCTAAAGGGAGGAGACTATCGAAACCTCACTTTTAGAAATATGACAGTGACCAATAATGGGTTGGGTTACAAAGAGGGCGCCGGATTTATGATCAAAGCGCGTGATGATTATAGCACAACCTATGAAACTCACCCAGCAACGTTAATCACTGTGACCATCGATGGCGGCACGTTTAGCGGAAATGAAAGGGGTATCCGCTTCGGTGAGCCAGACGGAAATAACGCCACGCCAAGCAACGTTCAAATCCACAATGCTGTCATTACGGGCAATCTCCAGGTATACACCGACACCGACGGTTCCGAATATGGCGGCATAGTCAATCACACCCAATCTCAAGTTGACGCCACTTTGAACTATTGGGGGCCAGATGGCCCTTCTGGCGCCGGCGCAGGCAGTGGCGATGCTGTGACCAGCGACGTCACCTTTTGCCCCTGGCTCGGCTCCCCAGGCGGGGAACCAACCAGCAACGGCAGCCTGGTGGCAAACCTCAGCACGGGCGAGGTCTTTTGCACCATCCAGACCGCCATTGACGACGCGGAAACACAAAACACGCATACCATCTCGGCGACGGTTGGCACATACACCGAAAATATCACCGTCACCAAGGGAATCACGATCACCGGCGTATCTTCGGCCACAACGGTGATTGATGGCGGCGGCGTGGGCAACGCGGTCACCATCATCACCGACAACGTGACGCTGGTGAACTTTACAGTACGCGGGGGATATGATTGTGGTGGTGGCGGCCCTTTTGCTGCCTGTGGCGGCGTCGTGGTGGACAGCGGCGATGATGCTGTGTTTCTGACCGGTGTCAGCATCACAGACAACACTGTCGTCAGCAACACCGGCAGCGGCGTGTTCGTCACCCGTGCTGATGGTGTTCTGATCGAGAATAACGTTATCCACGACAACGGTTTCGGCGGCGGCGTTGACCCTATCCCTTCTTGGGCCGGAATCAATCTCAACGGTGGGGCCTGGGGAACGTCCGCCGCATTGGTGAGAAACACGACGATTCGGGAAAACAACGTCTACTCTAACACGGATTATGGTGTGTACGCGGTCTATGGCGTGCAGGATAGTATCATTGAGGATAACCGAATACACGACAATTCCAAGTATGGTATTCAGATCATCCGCTTTACCACGTCGGAACCGGTGCAGGGCAATGTCATCCGTAGCAACCAGATTTTTGATAACAATCGCAACGGCGTCAAACTGGTCAACAGTGTCGGCATTCGGGTGTTGACCAATACGATAGTGAGCAATGGATGGGGGCATACAAAGGCCAAGTACCAGTACGGCGTGATGATCGAGGGGTACAGCAACGGGGCTGCCTACGATAACCTTTTCCAGGGTAATCAGTTTGTGAACAACAAGAGCGGAGGACTGATTCTGCAGCGTCAAGCTGCTCAATCAATCACGAATACCATCCTTCGATACAACACCTTTATCACCAGTAGTGTGGCGATCAGCAACAACGTACCTTACACCGTCACTGCCACCTACAACGATTGGGGCATCACCGACCTGGCTGCCATCGAAGACAAAATCTATCACCAAGTCGACGACCCGGCTATGGGTGAGGTGTTCTACTATGGCTTTGCGCTCACCGACGACGGCAGCAACCCGATGGCCGACTGGGCTTCCTACGCCACTGTCACCGCCACGCTGACCGGCCTGCTCAACCCGTCCGGCAACGTCGTCTCGTTCACGACCGACTTGGGTGTGTTGGGCGCAATCACGGGCACCGCCGACGCGGGTGGCACCGTCACTACGATCATCACCTCGACCACTGACGGCACGGCAACGATCACCGGCACGGCGGGATTGGCCGGGCCGAATCCCATGAGCGACACGACGCAAGTCACTTTTACGTTGTTGACTCTCGATCATTTCAATTTCGACGCGATCCTGGATCAAACGGCTGGCGTGGGTTTCCCAGTGACAGTCTCTGCCCGAGATGCTGCCGATCTCGCCCTGACCGATTTTAACGGCTGGGCGACCCTGTCCGATGTGACGATGTCCCTCGCCCCGACGACGGCCGTCCAGTTCCACGACGGCCTTTGGAGTGGGATGGTAACGATCACCCAGGCGTATGTCGGAGATGTCATCACGGCGACGTACGTCCACGATGTGGGTAAGGATGGTGTCAGCAACGCTTTCGACGTGGCGCACAACGTGGCAACGATTGTGACTCTCTCCCCTGCTTTGGAGACGATCACCTCGGGGCAGTCCATCACCTACACCGCCTGGGCGACCGATACCTTTGGCAATGGGTGGGATGCTACCGCCGAGACTGTCTTTGCCCTCGAGAGTGGGGCGGGCGGTTCATGGACCGGCAATATCTACACCAGCCAGTTCGCTGGTACGTGGGTTGTTACTGCTACCGTGGATAGTGTGTATGGCACTGCCTCACTGACCGTCACTCCAAGTGGTATCGCTGGGGTGCAGGTATCTCCGGTCACTGTTGACGTGGAAGAAGATGGTCTCACGGCTGTCTACTCGGTGAGTCTGAACAGCAGACCGGCGGACGCTGTGACCATCACCATCACTGCTGACGAACAGACCACCGTTATGCCTGTCTCTCTGACCTTTGACGCCGCAAGCTGGAATACGGCTCAATCTGTGACTGTCATAGCAGTGGATGATGATGAGGTCGAAGGCGCGCATACCAGTACCATCAGCCATACTGCTGCCAGTGCAGATGCTTACTATGAGGGCATTGTCATTGATGATGTCATAGTCACGGTTACCGACAATGATGCTGCGCCGGTGCTGCCAATTGTTCAGTTCAGCAGCGCCGCTTATAGTGTCAAAGAAACGGCGGGTGCGGCAACTATTACCATCACTCTCAGTACGACATCCACTCTGCCGGTCACGGTGACCTACACCACCAGCGACGGAACGGCCACGGCTGGCAGTGATTACGATGTGATCAGCGACACGCTGCGCTTTGATGTTGGTCAGACCAGTCGGACTTTTGACGTGTGGGTTTTTAGTGACACGCTGCTGGAAGGCGACGAGACGGTCAACCTGGTGTTGAGTGATCCCGTGAACGCTACTCTCGGTGTGTATGAGGCTGTACTGACGCTCGTGGACACTGTTGCACCGGTACTGCCACTTGTGCAGTTCAACGGTGCTACCTATAGCGTCAAAGAGACAGCGGGTGCGGCGACCATCATTGTCACTCTCAGCACGACATCCACTCTGCCGGTCACGGTGACATACGCCACCAGCGACGGAACGGCCACGGCTGGCAGCGACTATACGGCGGTCAGCGACACGCTGCGTTTTGATGTCGGGCAGACCAGCCAAACTTTTACCGTGCCGGTCTTTGGCGACGTGCTGCAAGAAGACGACGAAACGGTCAACCTGGTGCTGAGCGATCCTGTGAACGCCACGCTTGGTGTGGACGAGGCTGTACTGACGATCGTGGACAATGCGCTCTATTTGCCTCTCGTGACCAAGAAATATACGTCCAAGTAAACTCGATGCTCATCCCAGGGGAGCGAACATACCCTATGCGAGCGATTTTTGCGAAAAACTGCTGTGCATCTAAATGTACCGCATTTCTGAATGTGCCACCAGTTGGGACCGCGATTGACTTCCACCGATCCGGTCGAGGCGGAGAAAGTCATCGAGTTGGTGGTAGAGCCACCAATCAGACTCGTGGCAGCCGCTTGGCAATCCTGGTGAAATTCCTAGTTTTTCAGTAGGGTTTTTCCAGTTTTTAATTCTTTCCAAAATTTATACTGGAAAAGCTCAAGGAATTCCATCATAATCTGCGGTAGAGGCGAACGCTTTTACCGTAGATTTTTTTGTTTTCGGGGAGGGAAAAGGTTTCTCGTTGCTGGATGTGAGATTTTCGTTACGGGTTTTTGACGCGAGATCGTTTTTCTTAGCACGTGATCTTGAGCTTGCTATTACCCAGAACCTTTGTTCTGATAGCGTAATATGAGAAACATTTGGCTATATCAAAGCAAAACCTGTCACAAAATCGTATATCCGATTTGACTGAAAGTGAAAGTGGAGTAGACTATGCTATTGGTGAAAAGTTTAGTCCACAAGAGGTGTTCAAGACATGATCAATAGTTCACAAGATTCATCGATATTAGCCAATGTTGAGCAAGTTATCAAAAATATCAATGGTGAGGATGCTACAAACTGGTGCGAAGAAGAGCTA